>DATIYO010000155.1:0-11479 GCA_035517575.1 Methanomicrobiales archaeon | reverse complement strand
GTCGGTCGCCATCATCTCCGAGGCGGTCCACTCGGGGATCGACCTCGTCGCCGCCGTGGTCGCCCTCCTCTCGGTGCGGAAGTCGGGCGAGCCCCCCGACGAGGACCACTCGTACGGCCACGGGAAGTTCGAGGACATCTCGGGCCTCTTCGAGTCCCTCCTCATCTTCGCCGCGGCGGCCATCATCGTGTACGAGGCGGTCGGGAAGATACTGTACGGGGAGCATGGCATCGAGCCCGGGTTCCTCCCGGCCGGGATGGCGGTGATGGCCCTCTCGGCGGTGGTCAACTGGGCGGTCTCGCGGAGGCTCATGGGCGTCGCGAAGGCATCGGGCTCCATCGCCCTCGAGAGCGACGCCTGGCACCTCAGGACCGACGTGTACACCTCGCTCGGCGTCCTCGCGGGGCTCATCCTGATCCGGCTCACGGGGATCCCCTGGATCGACCCCGTCGTCGCCATCGGGGTCGCGGTCCTGATCATGAAGGCCGCGTACGGGCTCACCCGCCGGTCCTTCGCCGACCTCATCGACCAGCGGCTCCCGGACCGGGACGAGGACCGGATCCGGGCCATCATCAGCGAGCACTACAGCACCTGCGTGGGGTTCCATGCCCTGCGCACGAGGAGGTCGGGCCCCGAGCAGTTCATCGACCTCCACCTGGTCGTCAGGCGCGACCTCTCGGTCGAGGAGGCCCATGACCTGACCGACCACCTGGAGCAGGACATCCGGACCGAGTTCCCGCGGGCGAGCGTGACCATCCACGTCGAGCCCTCTACCGACGGGAGCGGGGATGGCACCGCGGCCCGCGACGCGGGTTCCGGATCGGGGGCAGGGAAGGACTGAGAAAAATCAGGCGGCCCCTGGCCCGCCCGCCGCCTCCTTCGCCTCTCTCTGGTACTCCCGGTAGGAGTACACGACGAGGTAGACGGAGATGACGATGACCGGCCCGAGGAGGAAGATCCACACGGTGCCCGGGAAGGCGGCGCCGAGGAAGGCGAGGACCCCCGCGGCCCTGAAGAGCCTCCCGCCGACGGCATGGGTCCGGTCCCAGACCCGGTCGGAGGAGAGGGTCCAGGGGGTGCGGATCCCGACAAACCAGTTCCGTCTCGCCCTCCCGATGAGCACCCCGCAGGCATAGTAGAGCACCCCGAAGGCGGGGGAGAGGAGCTGGGCGAGGTTGAACCGGACGCCGGCGTTCCAGGCGATGGTGAGGAGGGAGACGTAGAGGAGGAAGAGGAGGATGACCATGACGAACCGGTCGTACGTCGGCCGGAACTTCGCGATGTTCGCCTTGAGGGGGTCGATCCTCGGGATGATGCGGAAGAGGAGGGCGAGGGCCGCCGAGATGACGGGGACGACGAGGAGGCCCCAGGCCTTCGGCAGGTACCCGTTGACCTGGCCCGACAGGCCCCAGTGGGTGGCGAGCATGCCGGGCAGGTAGGGGTAGGCGGCGAGGGAGACGGCGAAGGTGAGGACGACGATCCCCGCGATGACGGTCCATGCTCCGGGAAGGCGCATGATCAGGATCCGGCTGGCAGGCTCTTTAGGGTTGGCAACCGGCGGGGGGGGCGGATCCGGCCGGTCGGCCGCCGCTTTCAGGACTCCCCGCCGGTGCGGAGCCCCTCCACCCGCCCGAACTTCGCCTCGTAGGCCGCGAGGGCGCGCGGGGCCCCGAGGAGGAGCCGGCGCACCGTGTTGTACGAGACCGGGTTCCCGTCGGGGTGGAAGACCTTCAGGAGGTCGGCGAGGAGGCCCGCGAGCGGGAGGTGGTACTCCTCCTCCATCAGGTCCAGGTGGCCGAAGACCTGGAGGGCCCGCACCGTGGAGGTCTCGTTCACCCGGGCGAGCCCCTCCAGGATCCGGCGGAGGCAGTCCCTCCCCTCCGCGGTCTGGAGCGAGACCTTCCGGTTCATGGCGAACCGGACATAGAGGGCCCGCTGGTCGTTCGCCTGGTCCAGCCGGAAGGACCGCGAGCTCTCGGCGAGCCCGACGAGGTCCACGAGGTCGGGGGCGTTCGACCCGGCCACCGTGGAGAGGAAGGCCTCCCAGGCGACCAGGTTCCCCGCCGACCCATCCAGGAACTCCGTGAAGATCGCGTCCCGGTCCCGGGAGGTGGACCCGAGGATGAGCCGGAAGGCGTTCAGCCGGTCGCTCGCCATGACGGCCTCCCGGAACTGCCTGAGGAGGAGGTGGTGGACCCCCACGGAGTCCAGGGTGGCGAGGACCTCCAGGCAGAGGTTCTTCACCTGCCGGCGCTTGATCGCCCGGATCCGGCCGGCGGTGTCCTCCGGGACCGGCCCGGAGGCGTTGGAATCGTAGAGGGAGAGGAGGGCCTCCTGGTGGCGGGTGGCGATGGCATGGAGGAGCCGCTGCCGTGCCTCGAAGAGGGCCCGGTACCGGTGGGCGAGGGCCTCGTCCTCGACGGACTCGAAGACGGTGAGCCCGAGGCCCCCGAGCCGGTCCAGCAGGTCAGCGTCCGCGAGGAGGTCCATGAAGAGGTCCGTGAACCGCTCCGACGGAACCGAGGCCGGCCCGGCGACGAGCCGGGCCTTCTCCAGGTCCGCGAGGCTGTAGAAGGCGAGGTACCGGTTCACCGCGTCGGGGTCGGTCCTCGCCTGGCGGTGGAGCGCCTCCTCGCCGGCGGCCGCCCTGACCTTCCCGTAGAAGGAGTAGCCCCGGTTCAGGGAGGCGTACGCGGGGCGGTCCACCCCGGTGACGGCGATCTCCTCGCGTTCTGAGCGGATCCGCCGCACCCCCTCGGCGAGCACCCTCCCCCCCGTCCCGACGAGGGACCAGGAGAACGGGAACTCCCACACCTTCCCGCCCTTCGACCGGGGGGTGGTGAGGGTGAGGGTGAAGGTCCGGGCCGGCTCGTCGTACGCCTCCTCCACGGTGACGACGGGATAGCCGGTCTCCTTCAGCCAGACCTGTGCCATCCCCGCGAGCTCCCCGCCCCCCGCCTTCTCCATGGCGGCGATCCAGTCGGCGCGGGAGGCGTTCCCGTGCCGGAACCGGGAGTGGTAGGCGTGGAGCCCCGCGGCGAAGCCCTCCTTCCCGACGAGCGTCTCGATCATGCGCACGAACTCGGGGGCCTTCACGTAGGTCACCGCCGTGATCAGGTCGTTCGGGTCGTTGAAACCGTCCGGCTCGATGGGCATCGCCATGGCCCCCGAGTCCAGGGCCAGGGTCCCCCCGTCGGGGGAGAGGAGGGTGAGGGCGGTGGAGAGCCGGTTGTAGTCGGCCCCGAAGAGGAAGTCATGGTTCTCGTTCTCGACAAAGACCGTGACCGCCTCGTTCAGCCAGAGCTCGAAGGGCGACCTCCCCGTCACCTCGGAGCCGTTCAGGTTGTGGTAGTACTCGTGGACCTTCACCCGGAAGAGGTAGTCCCAGGCGGTGTCGGTCATCTCGGGGAAGGGCATGATCCGGTTCGTGGTGATCGTCGTGTTCCCGACGTTCTCCATCCCGCCGAAGTCCGAGTTCTGCATCCCGATCTCGCGGTAGACGGTCCCCGTGTACTGGTAGCCGGGCGTGATCTTCGCGACGAGCTCCGCAAGTTTCTTCCTGATCTCGTCCACTTCCCCGTCGATGCTCCGCTCCCTCTCCCGCTCCCTCTCCCCGACGAGGCGCAGGATCTCCATCCTCGTGTCCGGGTCCCGGTACTGCTGGGGCCCGGTGAAGAGGTAGACCCAGAGCACCGCGTCGTGGAGGATCCCGAGGGCCTCGCGGGCGAGGGCGGGGTCGGAGCCGGGCGGGACCAGGAGCTCGAGCATGAAGGTCTTCCCGTCGGGGTACTCCAGCTGCCGCTCGAAGGCGGCGTAGGTCCCCACCCCGAGGAAGAAGAGGTAGGGGGCCATCGGGGTGACCGTGTTCGCGTACCGGATCCGGTCCCTCCCCTCGCTCGCACGGTTCCGCGCCTCGACGACGTCCCCGTTCGAGAGGAGGTGGGTGTACCGCGCATCCGCGATGATCGTCGTGGTGTACGTGCACTTCGCCGTCATGTCGTCGATGCAGGGGACGAGCCGCTGGAACCCCCACTGCTGGCACTGGGTGATCTGGGTCGGCGGTGCGCCGGGCGGAGTCTCGTCGTAGTAGAGCCCCTCCAGGATGTTCCTCGTCGGCCGGCAGATGGTCTCGGTCCGGACGGTGAACTCGGTCCCGGGGGGGAGCCGGGGCTGGAAGGTGAGCCGGATCTTCGCCTCTGCCCTCCGGTAGTCGGCGGTGACCCTCCTCCCCTCGGAGGTGATGGAGACGATCTCGAGGTCCTTTGCGTTCAGGTCGAGGGCCTGGATGGACCGGTCGAGGGTCCTCGCGGTGAAGAGGGAGGTGACCCGGGTATGGTCGTCGTGCACGTCGAAGGTGAGGTCCATGTGGACGACCTTCACCGGTATCTCGCCGAAGTCCTCGGGGTAGTACCTGAAAAGCCTCCTCCCCTCCTTCTCCTCACCCGGGCTCATGGTTCTCCTCCCTCATGCCACCACGTCCACCCGTGGGTTTCCGCGGGGCTTGAAGATAATGCTTCCCCCCGTGACGAAAGGCCGTCGGGAAGAAACAAGAAGGCGGGACGATCCCCGCGGTCATGGTCGCGCGGAGTAAACAGTTATGTGATATCGGGGAGAGAGATGGGAGTATTCACCAGGAAATGTCCTGCGTGAGGTGATATCATGAACGGGGGACTCATCTATGCCGCCGCGACCATCCTCGCCGGGATATGCGGCGCGGGCATCGCCCGCTTCGTGCTCGGGTGGCTCCGGGGAAAGGCCGAAAAGACGAAGACCATGCTCGACGACGTCTTCCTCCGGTCCACGGAGAAGCCCATCATCGCCTTCATCATCATCACCTCCGTGGTCATCGCCCTCTCCTCCTACGAGGTCGTCCCCCCGACCTTCGGCTGGATCACGAGCCACCCCGTGATCTACTCGGTCTACATCCTCATCGGGGCCTGGATAACCTCGGTCCTCCTCTTCAACCTCATCAGCACCTATGGCCGGTGGCTCGCGCGGAAGACCGACCCCGAGTTCAACGACCGGTTCATCCCCCTCCTCGAGATGGGGGCGAAATACGTCGTCTGGTTCATCGCCTTCCTCCTCATCCTCCGGGCCTTCGAGGTGGACATCACCCCCTTCCTCGCGGGCGCCGGGATCGCCGGCCTCGCCGTGGCCCTCGCCGCGCAGGACATCATCGGTAACTTCCTCTCGGGCGCCATCATCACGCTCGACAAGCCCTTCAAGGTGGGCGACCGGATACGGTACGAGGAGATGCTCGGGGACGTCATCGGCGTCGGGTGGAGGAGCACCCGGGTGAAGACCATGGACAACCAGATCGTCACCATCCCGAACTCGAAGATCACGGGCAATGTCATCACCAACTATGCCATGCCGGACATCCGGCTCAAGGTGAGGATACCGGTCTCCGTCGCCTATGACAGCGATATCCGGAAGGTGAAGGAGATCCTCCTCGCCATAGGGAGGGAGGCCGCCGGGAAAACCCCGTGGGTGCTCGCCGAGCCGGCTCCGGAGGCCTATTTCCTCGAGTTCGGGGAGTCGGGCCTCAGCATGCAGCTCATCGTGTGGGCAGGGCACTATGCGAGCAGCTGGAGTGTCCAGGACTGGGTGAACCTCCGGATCGACGAACGGTTCCGGGAAGAGGGAATAGAGATACCCTTCCGGCAGGTCGACGTGCGGATGCGGAGCTGAGGGGCCCGGCCGGTCCGGCCGAAGCGATGCTCCGGGCGTGGATAGCCCGCCGTCTCCCTCGAAAACAGGACCGCGATGTTTGCGGGCTATTCCTTCTGCCCGTACTGGTTGATGAGCCGGATCAGGTTCCCGATGCCCTCGAGCTCCATCTCGAGCACCTGGTTCCTCGTCATGCCCATCGAGGTCTCGCCGTCGGCGGTCAGGGTCTCGGGGCCCCGGATGACCTCGCGGTCGCGCCCGTCCCGGGACAGCACCTCCCGGGCCTCCTCGTCGTGCACGAAGGCCCGGCCGGGATAGATCACCACGTCCTCGAGGTCCCCGAGGTCGAGCCTCTCCAGGTCCCGAATGGTGATGAGGCAGGCGATGTCCTTCTCCGCGGCGAGGACGTTGCCTTGGAAGCCACGGCGTTCCAGGATGTCCCGGACATAGGGGGCGGCGACCCTGCCCGTGATGACGCTGGCCCGCCCCGTCACCCGGGGGAGGCGGTCGAGGAGATCCGGCTCGGCGAGGATGGCGAAAGGCGAGCCGATCTCCGGGTCCCAGAGGGGCGTCCCCGTGATCTTCATCCGGAACTCCTTCGCGAGGTCCGAGACCAGGTCGCGGAACTCCCCGACGGTGTGGGTCCGCTGGCCCTTCAGGATGGGGGCATTTTCCAGGATGAGCCCCGCGTCGGGGGTGTTCGCGAACCGCATGAGGATGAGCCCCTTTGCCCCCCGCTCCTCGAGCCAGCCGCAGGTCTCGCGGAGCACCTCGCCGTCGTTCACCCCCGGGATCACCACCGCGGCCCCGTAGACATCGCAGCCGCCGCAGAGCTCCTCGAGGATCCCGAGGGAGACCTCGGGGGTCGGGTCATGCATCCACCGTTTCCTGAGCCGGGGCCTCGAGGCGAAGATGGTGAAGGATACCTCGGCGAGGCCGTGGTCGAGCAGGAACCGGGCGAGGGAGCGGTCGTCGAAGCCCTTCCCGCTCGTGTACCCGATGTGGAGCGGGGCCTCCATCCCCGCGATGAGCTCGACGAGCTCCCTGAAGCGGGGGTAGCAGCTCGGGTCGCCCCCGCCGCTCACCGTGACCCTCGTGAGCTCGCCTTCCATCATCTGGAGGTTCGCGAGGATGTCGTTCGCGATCTCGGGGAGCTCGCGGAACCCCGTGTACCGCTCCTTCACCGACCGGGAGCAGTAGTCGCAGCCCTTCCGGAACGGCGGGCAGTGCCGGCACCCGAAGGGGGGGACGTCCTTCGCGTGCCTGAAGTAACAGTAGTCGCAGTAGCCCCGGCAGTCGACACCCGGTCTCCCGCCGATGTCCACGGTGAGCTGGGGCATCCACTCTTAGTCCGCGTTCCAACCATAATGACCTTGTGATGGCGCCTTCAGGCGGATCCAGGAATGCCCGACAGGTTTATCCATCCCGGGGTGGTGGAGGGAGATCATGCGAGAGAGCGTCGCCATCCTCCGGCGCTACCGGTACGATCCTGCCTTCGACTTCGGCCTCGTCCGGGTGGTGTACGAGAACCGGGGTGCGCCGAAAAGCCGGTCGACGGTCCCGGGCAGCCGGATCACCAAGCTTGCCAATACCTACTTCGAGATCGGGTCCGGCGCGGAGACCGTGGTCATCCCGTACCACCGGGTCCTCGAGATCGAGTACGACGGCAGGGTCGAGTGGAAGAAGGTCGTCGTGTAACCGGGGACCTGCCTGCGGACGGGGCCGGGGAGCGGGCGCGTCACCCGCCGAGGGGAGCACCTTTTTTTAGATTCGGGCTGAAGCTCTAGGCATGCCCCAGTGGCTTAGCCTGGCAGAGCGGCTGACTTGTAATCAGCAGGCCCCGAGTTCAACTCTCGGCTGGGGCTTCCGGCATACCGTATTGATCTCCGGAAACTGTTCAAAAATCATCAGCGCATCCGGGAACACCTGTTGCAAGGGGAGGCGGAGCTGGAGGGAAAGAGAGAAGGATTCCTCTCATGCCGTGGGATCAGGCCACTGTCAGGAGTGTCTCCCGAAACACCGGCGCCCCCGGTTGTAATCTCCCTCGTGAACCATTTTTCGTTTCGTTGTTTTAGGGTTCTTCACCCATTCACCAGCCTGCCAGGTTGGTGCGGGTCAGTATTCACGTACCGCGAGTTCGATATCCTCTTCCTTGAGGGTCTTCCTTCCCGCATGCTGCGCGAGGCGGTTCGCCTCCTTCGTCAGGTTCGCGATATACGCTTCGGTCTTCGCGAGGAGGGCGGCGGCGCCATCTTTCCCGACTCTCCCGGCCCCGTTCTTCTTGGCAATGCGAATTACTGCTGCAACCGGTAGATCAGCCATGTAAATTCATCCAACAGAATACTCTGTCGTGAACAGTTAAACCCCTTTCCATTTTCTCAAAAATATTCTGTCTGAAAGGAAAAAGACGAAAAATAAACGGGAAAGCAGGGATATCCTCATCATCTCGCAAGCCCATTTGCACCAAGGCGATACCGCGGAGGAGAGGGAATGCACCTGGATGAGCCTGCCCCGGCCGAAGACGAGGACCGGTGGGTCCCCGGGATGGCCCGGTTCGACGAGGGGGTCGTTCAGTTTCGTGCCACCGGGAGAAGCTCAAGGGAGCAGGGCTCATGCAGGGCCTTCTCGTGGTCGTGGAGAAGGCCGGGTGGAAGACCGTTTTTGCCGGTAGCCATATCACTTCGTGGAGAAGAGGGGTTCCCGCGTGAAGATGACCCCTCTTTTTCCAGGACACACCAACCCCGGTATCCCGATATCCTGTGAGATAACCCATGAGGCAATACCGATGAACCACCCGGGTAAAAGATCGTCTTCATATCGGAAATCGACAGATTCGCGCAAGTGCCCGTATTGTGATCTGGTCTTCAGTCCTGGTGCGGGGTTTCTTTCGCATATAAGGAGCTGTGGAGAGCTGCACCGCCCGGTGATGAGCTCGAGAGAGAGCGCCTGGTAGCATGACCCGGCACCCCGGGGAGTACTACCGGACCACGGGCGGTAAGGATCTCCGGTACCTGTATGTCCGCGTATCATCTGCGGCATGAGAATACCAGCTCTACCGGAGGATCTGCCAGACGGCGAAGCAGAACTCGAGGGCGATGAGGATGATGATCACCCACTCGAGGAAGTTCGAGTGCTGTATCCGGACCTCGTCCGAGAGCATCGAGTAATTCTCCCGGATCATGTTCATCTTCCGGCTCACGCTCTCGCTCCACTGGCCGCTCCGCAACACCTTTAACGCCGCCGCATAGACCCGTGCATAATAGACGTCTTCCGTGACCTTGATCAGGTTGTTGACCTTCTCGGTGATCTCGGAGATCCCGGCGTAGGTCTCCATCTGTTTTGCCATGATGGCGTGATACTGGCGCATCCGGAAGAACTGCGACAGGTGCTCGGCCTTCTCGATGTCGTCGTACATCTTCTCCGTCTGCCGGGTCAGCTCCCGGTCATAGTACCGGAGCTCCAGGACCTGGACGTTGGCAAACTCGATGAGGTCGATGAGATCTGTCGGGGTCTCCGGGTTACAGAGGAGGGCGGAGTCCCAGGCGAGAACGGCAAGGTCGCCCGGGGTATAACTGAGTGAATTCCTGAGGATCTCCTCCCGCATCTGGGGCGAGATCTCCCGCCGTTCCCCCACGAGGAGGGCCGCGGGGTCATTTGCGTCGTCCCGGGTATCCGTAACGTAGACCGTGTAGTCCTCGAAGAAATCCGGATCGATGGCGAAATCCCTGATATGGGGCTTGATAATCTCTGCCAGGGTTTTCAGGTACTGCACATAGAAGTCAGACAGCCCTTCCTGCTCGGGAAACAGCGTGGCCATCTCTTCCAGGGCTGAAAAATCAGCCCCGCTGTCCTCATGAATGAAACAGAAACTGATTGCCCCGATATCATAGACCCGGGCCACCACCACGAACTCCAGGGACCTGCCCGCCCGCTCCACGAGGATCGGGTGCATCCGTATGGTGAGAGGGGGGTCCTCGATCATGATGGATTTCTGCTTGACCCTGAGAAAGCTCGTCCTCGCGGTGAAGTAATCCCGGGCCAGCTCCCGTTCCAGCCAGGCGAGGTCGATCTCCCTGCCGATGTCAAAGATCCGGTAAAAGCGGGTCGAGATCAAGGCCTTCCACCCACCGGGACTGTTCCCGGGCTGTACCAATGAACCAGAAAGGAGGGAGATAATCCTTGCGGTATCTCCCCTAGCGCCGGGGTTCCTGGCATCACCGGGGAGAAGGTGCGGAGGATGTCCGGCCGGCCCAGCCCGCGATCAGAAACGCACCGCCGGGCGGACAGGAACCGGTCAGCTGGCGGGCGCCCGCTGGAGGGCCACGCGGCCCAGGGAGGTGAGCCTCAGCTGGATCCCGAGGGGGGACTTTCCCCAGTCGAGGTACCTCAGGGCGAGGAGCTGGCGGACCCGGGAGCGGACGACGCTCTCGCTGTGGCCGGGGGCCAGCTTTTCGACCACGTGGGTTATGGAACAGCTCGGGCAGGTCGCGACTTCCTGCAGTATGATGATATGGGCATTATCGGGCACGAAGGCCCTGGTCATGGGTATCATATCTCTCATGGAACGTCCTGAAACTCGAGAACACAGAGTTCAAGGAGAATCGATCGGTCCGGGATTCCCCCCACGGCATTCCATCGTTCGTCATGGATGCGGGAGGCGGCCGGACCGTATCTCTTCGTCCCCTGTGAACGAATCACCGGGTAGTATTGGTCGTCCCGGGGGAAGTAGTCATCCCCTGGGTGAGGGGCGGGATCCCGGGCCGTGAAGGAGGGGGCGGTTTTACCCGGGGTGAGGCTTGATCCTCGTGCTGTACCACCGGATCACCGCCTGGCGTGCAGCCTCGCAACCGCCATCCTGGTAGATGGCGCCGATGATCGCCTCGAGCGTCTCGGCGAGGACATAGGGTTCCTGCTCTGCCCCCTGTTTCTTCTCCCCGGCCCCGAGCAGGATGGAGGGCCCTATCCCCAACTGCAGGGCGATACCGGCGAGGGCCTCATGCCGTTCCAGGTTCTTCTTCGCCTGGGTGATAGCGTCTGGCGTCGGGTAATGGGCCCGGACCAGGAGATCCACGAAGGCGGCCTTGAGCACCGCGTCCCCCAGCGTGCTCAGGATCTCCTGGTCTTCATGGTGCCTGCCCTGCTCCCGCTCCTCGATCGCAAAAGCCTTCCTTGTCAGCGCTTGGGTGAGGAGGGCCGTATTCCTGAACCGGTAGCCGAGGTTCTCTTCAAAGGCCTGCATAGGTTCACAGCATGACCCTTTTCTCTCCGGGTCCGTATTAAGGCTTGGTTCGAGAGAGGAGGACCGGGGCGATGATGCTCCCGGGGGTTCATGGCGCGAGCTTTATCTCTCCTGATGATTCAGCGGCAACAGCCCGGCCGGTGAATTTCTCCTGACCACGACAGCGGGGCTTTTATGTCAACTGGTCTGATGAAAATGGAATCGGACCACAATACCTAGCTCCCGGCCGGTGCTTCCGGCATTTGATCAGGGCCCCGCTCTCCGGATTTCCTGGAAAAACAATGGCGCCCATTCATGAGTCCTTTATCCCCGAACCGGGGAAGGGCCGCCGTGTACCTAACGGCGCAGGATCATCGACAGGAAGAAGACACCGAGGGCGATGTTGATGGCAACGAGTATGAGGGAGATCCGTCCCAGCCAGCGATGGCTTTTCCTGACGGTATTTCCTGACTTCCCGGCACGGTTTATGAAATAACCAAGGGCCATGGTGCCGATAAGGATGATTCCCACGATCACCCCCAGCACCTCGTGGATATTCCGAAGGTGCGGAAGACCGGAAAGCGCGACCAT
>DATIYO010000154.1:0-2825 GCA_035517575.1 Methanomicrobiales archaeon | reverse complement strand
AGGGACGACCGTTCCCATCAGGGAACGGGAGTCCTGCGACGTCAGTCGCAGGGAGCAGGAGTGGAGCGACGAAGCGTCAGCGGAGTAGCGACCGCCATCAGGCGGGGTGCGACCCGTAACATCGGGGTGTCGTGTCTGGATTGACAAGAAAGAGGGATGGGGAGATACTCCCGCCTTACTTCCTTTTCGCCTTCTCCTTCGCGAGCTTCTCCACCGCGGCGATATCGACCTTCGGCTCGGTGATCAGCTTGCCCGAGGCGACCGCCCTGTCAACGAAGGCCTTCCCGATCGGGGTGCGGACGAGAAGCGTGGTCGAGCCCTTCGGCGCCCCCACAGCCCCCGCCGAGATGTCCGCGTCCACGGCGGCGAAATCGGTGCAGGTGCGGCACCCGGGCCGGACCGTCGCCTCCAGCTCCTTCAGGGGGATGGTGACCAGGTCACGGCCTTCCACCGTAACCTCGAGCTTCCCCGCGACGTTCAGCCTCTTTACCTGCCAGGGCTCGATCCGGTGCTTCTCCCCGAGGACGCCCTCGACGAGGGCACGGTAGTCGAAGGACTCGGTGCAGAAGAGCCCTACGATCAGCCTGACCGACCTGCCATAGGGTTTCGCGAGCTGGTGGTCGCTCGACCGCATCCTCTGGACCGCCTGGACCGCGCAGGGAACCCCGACCACCGCGATGCGCCGGAGCTTCCTCCTCACCACCGCCTCCTTCAGCGACGCGAGGAGGGGGACCCACCACGAGTAGCGGGAGCCGGCCTCGTGGATGAGCGCTTCCGAGGAGGTGATGATCGCCGAGCGCGGCCTGAGGGTGAACCGGTCCTCGGTGACCGTCACGACCCCGTCGATGAGCCCCTCGTCGAGCGCGTTCGCGAGGATGGCGGTGACCGCGCCGCCGCTCTGCCGGTGGGGGACCTCGAAGCCTGCCCGGCCAGCGAGCGCGTCCGTGTACACGCCCAGCATCTGCCCCATCCCGCCCGAGGCCCTCGGGCAGACGGCGTAGCAGACCCCGCAGGGGACCCCGTCCTGGTCCTCCTTGCAGGTCCCCGTCGAGGCGGGGCACTCCGTCGTTTTGCCTGATTCAAAGAAGAGCCCTTCGCCGGGGCAGACGGCGATGCAGGCCCCGCAGCCCGAGCAGAGGCCGGCGTCCCAGACATCCTTCTTCAGGTCCTTGTAGGTCTTCTCGGTCATGGCTACTCCCAGACGTACTTGTTCGCGAACGGGCGGCTGCTCGACGGGGCGATGCGCACGTACGCCTCCGAGAGGAGTGATTCCGCGTCCGCCCCGAAGTAGGACGCGAACTCCCCGATGAGGGGGGCCATCCTCTTCTTCTCCTCGGCGCCGGCGGGCGAGATCTTCGCGCCCACGCCCAGGAGGTGGGGGGGCACCTCGCCCCTCACGAAGATCTCCCCGCCGTGGATCCCGCTCCCGATGCCCTGCTCGGAGACGGCCGGTCCCCTGCCCAGGCCGAGCACGATGACGAGCCCGCCGGCCATGTACTCGCCGAGGAAGGCCCGGGCGCTCCCGCCGATCACGAGGCAGGGCCTCTTGCCCTTGTACTCCTTCATGTGGATCCCGCCGCGGTACCCGATATCGTCCCTGACGAAGATCTTCCCGCCCCGCATCGAGTGGGCGACCGCGTCCCCCGCTGACCCGTGAATGACGATCGTCCCAGCATCCATGGTGTTCCCGGGCGCATGCTCCGCGTTCCCGTGGACGATGCAGGTGGGGCCAGACATGAACATCCCGAGGTCCCCGCCCGGGACCCCGTGGATGGTGATCGTGACATCGCCCTTCAGGCCGTCGGCTATGAACCGCTGGCCGAGGACGTTCTCGATCTCGATCTCTTTCACCCCTTCGGCGACCTTCGCCCTGATGATCCTGTTCAGCTCGGTGTAGGTGAGGTTCCCCGCATCGATCCGGTAGGCGGCCATATTCAGGCCCCCACGGTCTTCACATCGAGGACGTTCATGAGCCCCTCGTCGAGCATGTAGCCCCGGAGCCGGTCGCGGTTCCCGCGGAGGCTCTCGATGCTGTTGATACCGGCCGCACCCATCAGCTCGGAGAGCTCGTGGGTCCAGGCCTGGATCAGGTTCGCGGCCTGCTTCGACCCTGTCTCGGGGTCGAGGCGGGAGACGAGGTCCTCCCGCTGGGTGGCTATCCCCCAGGGGCAGAGCCCGCGGTAGCAGTTCCCGCAGACCCGGCACCCGAGGGAGACGAGGGCCGCGGTGCCGATGTAGACCGCGTCCGCCCCGAGGATGATCGCCTTCACCACGTCGGCGCTCTCCCGGATGCCACCGCTCGCGATGAGCGAGACCTCGTTCCTGATCCCCTGGGCCCTGAGCTTCGCGTCCACGGACGCGATCGCGGCCTCGATCGGGATCCCGACATGGTCCCGGGCCACCTTCGGCGCCGCGCCCGTGCCTCCCCTGAACCCGTCGACGACCACCGCGTCCGCCGACGAACGGGCGATCCCGGCCGCGATGGCCGCCGAGTTGTGGACCGCAGCGATCTTGACAAAGACCGGCTTCTTCCACTCGGTGGCCTCCTTCAGGGAGCGGACGAGCTGCTTCAGGTCCTCGATGCTGTAGATGTCATGGTGGGGGAATGGGCTGAGTGCATCCGTGCCGACGGGGATCATCCTTGTGGAAGAGACGTCCTCGTCCACCTTCTCTCCGGGGAGGTGCCCGCCGAGCCCCGGCTTCGCCCCCTGCCCGATCTTGATCTCGATGGCGGCCCCCCGCTCCAGGTAGTCGATATCCACCCCGAACCGGCCCGACGCCACCTGGACGATCATGCGGTCCTGGTAGGGGTAGAGGGCATGGTG
>DATIYO010000153.1:0-13411 GCA_035517575.1 Methanomicrobiales archaeon | reverse complement strand
GAGATCCTCGGGTCCCGGATCACTTACCAGGGCCGGCCCGCCTACATGGGCACCCTGATGGACGTCACCGAGCTGAAGCATACCCGGGACGCCCTCGCCGAGAGCGAGGCACGCCTCCGGACGCTCATCGAGTCCATCGGTGCGGGGGTCCTCGTCGTCGACCCGGCGAGCCACCTGATCACCGACGTGAACCCCGCGGCCGCGGCGATGATCGGGGCCCCGAGGGATGAGATCGTCGGGAAGGTCTGCCACCGGTTCATCTGCCCCGCGGATGAGGGCAGGTGCCCGGTCACCGACCTCGGCGAGACGATCGACCATGCCGAGCGGGTGCTCCTCCAGGCCGACGGGAACCGCCGGCCGATCATCAAGACCGTCGTCCCGGTGAACCTCGGCGGGAAGCCCTTCCTCCTCGAGACCTTCCTCGACATCTCCGAGCGGCAGAAGGCCGAGGTCGCCCTCCGCGAGTCGGAGAAGCGGTACCGGACCCTCTTTGACTCGGCAAGCGACGCGATCTTCATCCAGGACCTCGCGGGACACTTCCTCGAGGTGAACCGCGCCGCCTGCGACCGGCTCGGGTACACGAGGGAGGAGATCCTCGCCCTGAACCCGCGGGACATCGAGGCGTCGCCCTTCAAGGGGCTCCTCATGGACTGGATCAACGAGGTGAAGAGCGGCGGGTTCCTGGAGATGATGCGGGGCGGCCGGTCCATCTTCGACACGGTCCACGTCCGGAAGGACGGCAGCTACGTGCCCGTGGAGATCAGCTGCCGGTTCATCGAGTTCGAGCACCAGCCGGCCCTCCTCCTCATCGCCCGGGACATCACCGAGCGCCGGCGGATGGAGGGGATCCGCGCCCTCCTCGCCTCCATCGTCCAGTCCTCGGAGGAGGCCATCATCAGCACCGAGCTCGACGGGACCGTCGTGAGCTGGAACCCGGGCGCCGAGGCCATCTACGGGTTCACAGAGGCCGAGATGAAGGGGCAGCCCATGTCCCGGATCGTACCGCCCGAGCTCCACCACGAGATGATAGACGTCCTCGACCGGCTGGCGCACGGCGAGCGGATCCAGCACTTCGAGACCGTGCGCCTGCGCAAGGACGGGAGCCGGGTCGAGGTCTCCCTCTCCGTCGCCCAGCTGAAGGACGCGAACGGGCAGGTCATCGGGACTGCGACCATCGCCCGGGACATCACCCAGATGAAGGAGGCGGAGCGGGCGCTCCTCGCGTTCATCAACGAGGCCGCGATGCGCCTCCGCCACCCCGTGGAGATCGTGCACGACCAGCTCAAGGAGATGCAGCAGCAGGTGGGGAAGGGGGAGGTCACCCCCGAGGATCTCAAGATCCTGCTCTCGGTCCAGATCAGGAACACGGAGCAGATCGTCGAGAACCTGAACTACCTGAACCGTGCCATCCTCCAGGGGAAGAAGGACATCCCTGAACCGCACCGGAGGTACCTCACGAGGTAGCGGGGCCCCTGATGACGTTCTCCTTCGACAGGCTGGACAAGGACAAGATCTACCTCTGCCTTACGTCAGCCGAGCGGCTGCGGGAGAACTCGAGTAGCATCATCAGGAGCCTGCTCGCGAGAGGGTACCTGGTCATCGTGGTCACCACGAACCAGCCCTATGCCATCCTGCGGAAGAACTATGAGAAGGACGGGATCGACCTCTCGAAGGTCGGTTTCATCGACGCCATCACCCGCTACGCCGTCGGCGAGGTGCCCGCGGGCGCGAAGGGCGTGCGGTTCACGAGCAGCCCGTCGGACCTCACCCAGCTCGGGATCGCCATCTCCGACTCCCTGAAGGACATGGGGGGCCGGAAGGCCGCGATCCTCATCGACTCCGTCTCCACCATGCTCATCTACCTCCCCTCGACCTCCCTCTCCAAGTTCATCCACTTCGTCTCGAGCAAGCTCAAGATCCTCGACATGGCGGGGATCTTCCTCGCCGTGGAGGACGGCCTCGACCCGACCCTCCTCTCCCAGCTCACCACCTTCGTGGACCAGGTGGTGAACATGGACCGGGACCAGGGGGCCCCCTCCCGGGCGCAGGCGCCCCCGCCGCCCCCGCCCCAGCCCCCGAGATCGCCGCCTTCCTCCCTGCAGCCGCCGCCATCTCCCTCCCCCAGGCCCCCGCAGGGCCCGCAGCCGCCGCCGTACTGAGCCGGCTGGCGGGTGACCTGCCCGCCTCCCCGGGCCCGAACCCCGATCCGACCACCCGATAAAACCCCGGAGCCATGGACCTCGCCTCGATCCTCCTCATCGTCGCCGGCCTCTGCCTCTTCGAGACGGTCTCCTCCCTCGACAACGCCATCGTGAACGCCGAGGTCCTCGCCACCCTCGGCGCAAGGGCCAGGCGGTGGTTCCTCACCTGGGGCCTCCTCGTCGCGGTCTTCGTCATCCGGGGGTTCCTCCCCTGGTTCATCGTCTGGTTCACCGTCCCCTCCCTCGGGCCGGTGGGCTCCTTCACCGCGGCCTTCTCGAGCGACCCGGGGGTCATGGGGGCGGTGGAGGCCTCGGCGCCCGTCCTCCTGATCGGGGGCGGGACCTTCCTCGTCCTCCTCTTCGCCCACTGGCTCTTCCTCGAGGAGAAGCACTTCGGCCTCCGGGGCGAGCGCTACCTCAGGGAGAGGGGGGTCTGGTTCTATGCCCTCGCCTCGGTCTTCCTCGCCGCGGTCGTCTGGCTCGCCCTCGGGAGGTCGCCCGCGATGGCCTTCGGGGCGGTCATCGGCTCCACCGCCTTCTTCATCGTCCACGGCTTCAGGCAGAACGCCGAGACCCAGGAGCGGCGGCTCGTGGACGGGGGCCTGACCGACCTCTCGAAGCTCTTCTACCTGGAGGTGATCGACGCGACCTTCTCCATCGACGGCGTCCTCGGGGCCTTCGCCTTCACCCTCTCGGTCCCGCTCATCATCCTCGGGAACGGCCTCGGGGCCCTCGTCGTCCGGGAGCTCACCATCGGGAGCATCGACCGGATCCGGAGGTACATCTACCTGAAGAACGGCGCGATGTACTCCATCCTCGCCCTCGGGGTGATCATGATCCTGGACAGTTTCGGCGTCGGGATCCCCCCGTACCTCTCGCCCCTCGTCACCTTCGGCGTGGTCGGCTATTTCCTCGCGAAGTCGGTCCGGGTCGCACGGGCCGGAGACGGGGATCGGAAGACCGCGGCCTGAAGAGGACACACCCCGGGAAAGGGATTTTTACGGCCGGAGGCAGAATACCTGCTATGGCTCCACGGTACCTCCCCTTCCTCGTCGCCTCGCTCCTCCTGGCCTGCCTCCTCGCGGGCTGCACCGGAAATAACCCGGCCGCCAGCGTGACCCCGGCGCCCACCACGCCGGAGATGCCCGCGACCGTCCAGGCCACCGCCGTTCCCACGCCCGAGCCCTTCCCGGGCGCCCTTTCGCTCGGCACGCCGTTCCAGTACGGCAGGGAGGACATCTCTACCGAGGTGACCATCACGGGGGTGAGGACCATGGCCGGGTACGACTGGTGGTCCCCGCAGTGGGGCCGGTACTGGAACACCTCGCCGAAGAAGGGGGACCAGTTCCTCTTCGCCTTCCTCCGGATCGTCGACCGCGGTACCGCCCGGGCCCGGCTCCCCTCCCAGGGTATGTTCGTCCTCCGGGGGGCGGACGGAAGCGCCTTCACCGAGAACGTGGACCGCGACCCCGGTCTCCTGATCAAGGGGATCGACGTGAAGCAGTACGACTTCTCCTTCGACAACACCGCGGGATGGCTCGACCCGGGCTACTCCAACCGGGTGGAGGGCTTCCTCCTCTACGAGGTGCCCGCGAACCTCACGCCCGCCGACGCGTACCTCGAGGCCACCCTCTCGAGCAAGGCCTCGGCGGTCTGGAAGCTCGGTTAGAAGAACCGGGACTCGGCTAAGAACCGGGATCCGTCGGGGAGAACCGTGCCCGGAGGAGGGAGACGACCTCCTCCGGCGTGCCCGCGAGCGCCGCCGACTCCCGGATCATGAGGTTCGCCTTCCTCCCGTCCCACGAGCCCCGCCGGTCCGTCGAGAGGGCGATCACCGGGATCTCCCTCGCGCAGGCATAGCCCATCTCCCAGGCGGTGCCGGAATCGGTGTCTGCCCCGTCGCAGACCGCGACCACGCACCCGGCCCGGTCCAGCGCGGCGATGTGGCTCTCGAAGATCGCCCGGTCCCTCCCGCTGCCCTCCAGGCCGTCGCCCGCCTCCTGCGGGAGGTAGACCCGGTGGCCGTTCGCGACGAGGAAATCGCGGAGCAGGACGTTGTAGTTCCGCTCGGCGTCGGAGAAGAGGGGGGCGGCGAGGTAAAGGGGGGGTGGTGACTCTTCCTGCTGCTCCATGGTGCTCATATTCGTGTACTGACAATATAATACGGAGGCCGGATGATCCCCCTGCTCGCCTACCGGGACAACACCTGCGACCCGAGGAAGTGCTCGGTGAAGAAGCTCGCCCGGGCGGGCCTCGTCCGGATCGTGCCCCGGATCCGGGCGATCCCGCGGGGGACGATCCTCCTCGACCCGACGGCGGAGCGGGCGCTCTCGCCCGCCGACCGTCCCGCCCGGTCCATCACCGTGCTCGACTGCTCCTGGGAGGTGCTCGACACCTCGGCAGTCCGCAGCCTTCGCAGGCGGCGGGCCCTCCCCTTCCTCCTCGCCGCAAACCCGGTGAACTTCGGGAAGCCCTTCAAGCTGTCCTCGCTCGAGGCCTTCGCCGCCGCCCTTTTCATCCTCGGCGAGCGGGAGCAGGCAGAGCGGGTCCTCGCGGTCTACACCTGGGGATGCCGGTTCCTGGAGGTGAACCGCGAGCCGCTGGAGCGGTACGCGGCGGCGAAGGACAGCACGGAGGTCGTGGCGATCCAGGGAGAGTACCTGGACGATGGCCCGGATGACCCTCCGGGCAGGGCCCGCGATGAGCATCCGGGCTGAACCCCAGGATGCATGTAAAAAACCTTAAAAGCCCCTCACCCTATTCATCACACATGATACGAGTTGCCATCAACGGGTACGGCACCGTGGGGAAGCGGGTGGCGGACGCGGTCGCGGCCCAGCCGGACATGGAGATCGTCGGGGTCTCGAAGACCCGCCCCTCCTTCGAGGCGTACATCGCGAAGCAGCGGGGGTTCCCCCTCTACATCGCCGATGCCGCGAAGCGGGCCTCCTTCGAGAAGCTCGGCCTCCCCGTGGCGGGCACGGTGGCCGAGATGCTCGGCCGGGCGGACGTGGTGGTGGACGCGACCCCGGGCGGGGTGGGGAAGGAGAACAAGTCCCTCTACGAGAAGGCAGGGGTGAAGGCGATCTTCCAGGGCGGCGAGGATCACGAAGTGGCGGGCTTCTCCTTCTGCTCGGACTGCAACTACAAGATGGCCCTGGGCCGGCAGTTCGTCAGGGTCGTCTCCTGCAACACGACCGGCCTCTGCCGGATCATCAACACCCTCGACAAGGAGTACGGCATCGCGAAGGTCAGGGCCGTGATGGTGCGGCGGGCCTCGGACCCGGGCGAGATCAAGAAGGGGCCCGTCGACGCCGTGGTGCTCGACCCGGTGACCGTCCCCAGCCACCACGGGCCCGACGTCCAGACGGTGCTCGCCCACATCCCCATCAGCACCATGGCGATGATCGTGCCCACCACCTTCATGCACATGCATGCCATCCAGGTCGATCTCAAGAAGGACGGGAAGAAGGAGCGGATCCTGGAGCTCATCGAGAAGCACCCGCGGATGGGGCTCGTGAAGGGCGGGCTCGGGATCAAGTCCACCGCGGAGCTGAAGGAGTACGCGCTCGACCTCGGGCGGCCGCGGGGCGACCTCTGGGAGAGCTGCATCTTCGCCGACTCGGTCGCGGTGCAGGGGAGGGACGTCTCGTTCTTCCAGGCCATCCACCAGGAGGCGGACATCGTCGTCGAGAACGTGGACGCCATCCGGGCGATGACGGGCGCCGTGAAGGATCCCGACGAGTCCATCCGGATGACGAACGAGGCCCTCCGGTTCGTGGCCATCTGAAAGAAACCTTTTACCACCTCCACCGCCCATTTTTCTCTGCATGAACGGCCCAGGGAAGGACCCCTACGAGCTCGCGACCCGGAACACCGTCGAGGTGGTGACCGAGGAGGACCTGAAGGGCGTCCTCACCCGGACCCGGCCCCGCTGCTATGCCGGCTACGAGCCGAGCGGGGAGATCCACCTCGGGCACCTCGTCACCGTGAACAAGCTCATGGACCTCCAGGCCGCGGGGTTCCATGTCGTCGTCCTCCTCGCCGACCTCCACGCCTTCCTGAACCGGAAGGGGACCCTCGACGAGGTGGAGGCCCTCGCCCGGTACAACCGGGCCTGCTTCGAGGCCCTCGGGCTCTCGGGGGTCGAGTACGTGACGGGGTCGGAACTCCAGCTCAGCCCCGAGTACGAGATCCTGGTGCTCCGCCTCGCCCAGCAGATCACCCTGAACCGGGCCCAGCGGTCCATGGACGAGGTGGGCCGGCAGATGGAGCACCCCACCGTCTCCCAGATGATCTACCCGATCATGCAGATGGTGGACATCGCGAGGCTGAAGGTGAACGTCGCGGTCGGGGGCATCGACCAGCGGAAGATCCACATGCTCGCCCGGGAGTTCCTCCCCTCGGTCGGCACCGACGCGCCGGCCTGCATCCACACCCCCATCCTCCTCGGGCTCGACGGCGAGAAGATGTCCTCCTCGAAGGGGAACTACATCTCGGTGGCAGAGAAGGAGGAGGACATCAGGAGGAAGCTCCAGAAGGCCTTCTGCCCCCAGGGCCAGGTCGAGGAGAACCCCGTCCTCCAGATCCTGGAGCTCCATGTCTTCCCCCGGGTCGGGCCGGTCACGGTGAAGCGGCAGGCGAAGTTCGGCGGCGACCGGACCTTCGGGACCTACGGGGAGATCGCCGCGGCGTACGCGGCCGGGGAGGTCCACCCCATGGATCTGAAGACCACCGCCGCCGCGTACCTCGTCGAGGTACTCCGGCCGGTCAGGGAGCGCCTCGGCTGAGGAGTGGCCCGTGGTGCCCGATCCGGACGAACGGAGGTTTGACCGGAAGATCGCCGAGTTCGGGATCCGGATCAAGGACGCAGACCAGTGGAAGGTGCAGGACGACGTCTTCGACGAGGTGACCCTCCTCGCCCTCTACCGGCTCGTGCACAAGAAGCAGATCACCACCCTCGGCGGGCCCATCTCGACGGGGAAAGAGGGGAATGTCTTCTTCGGGGAGCTCGACGGGAAGCCCCTCGCCATCAAGATCTACCTGATCCGGACGGCGAACTTCCGGGCGATGACCGAGTACATGGCCGGCGACCCCCGCTTCTCCCGCATCAGGCACTCGAGGAAGGAGATCGTCTTTGCCTGGACCCGGAAGGAGTTCTCCAACCTCTCCCGCGCGAGGAAGGCCGGCATCCCCGTCCCCGAGCCCTACTCCTTTGACCGGAACATCCTTCTCATGGAGTTCCTCGGTGACGGGGGAGTGCCCTTCCCCCAGATCCGGGAGGTGGAGCTCCCCGACCCGGCCGCGACCTACCGCGAGGTCCTCGGATTCGTCGGGACCCTCTTCTCCGAGGCACGCCTCGTCCACGGGGACCTCTCCGAGTACAACATCCTCTACGGCGGCCGGCCGTTCCTGATCGACATGGGGCAGGCGGTGACCCTGGACCACCCGCGGGCCCTCCAGTTCCTCGTGAGGGACTTGAGGAACATAAACAGGTTTTTCTCGGACAAGTGCGAAGTCATGGGTGAGCAGGAGATCTTCCAGCGGATCGCCGGTGAGAGATTGAGCGGGCCTTAAGGGCCGCTCAACACTCGCCAGTTCAAAGGACTGGTGAGATGCTTACCGGGCCTCAAGGGCCGGTAAGAGAGCCCCGGGCCATAATCACCCGGAGGAGTTTCGCCGGTTCGCGGAAGCTCCGCGGGACGCGCACATGACGAGGGAGGAGGTCAGGGTTTCCCAGGACCGGGTCGGGGTGCTCATCGGGAAGGGCGGCGCCACGAAGCGGAGCCTCGAGGAGAAGACCGGGTCCCGGATCACCGTGGACAGCAAGGAGGGCATCGTCGCCGTGGAGGGGGAGGACGCCGAGGGGGTCATCTCCGCGGCCGAGGTGGTCCGGGCCATCGGGAGGGGCTTCTCCCCCGAGCGGGCCTTCGTCCTCCTCGAGGACGAGGACCTCCTCCTCGACGTCATCGAGCTCACCGCACTCGCCGACACGCCCCAGCAGATGGACCGCATCCGGGGGCGGGTCATCGGGAAGGACGGGCGGTCGCGGGAGCAGATCGAGGACATGACGGGGACCGCCATCTCGGTCCATGGGAAGACCGTCGCGATCATCGGCGCGGTCGAGCAGTCGAAGACCGCCCGGACCGCCGTCGAGATGCTCCTCACCGGCGTCCCCCACGAGGCGGTCTTCGCCTTCCTGGACCGGAAGAAGAAGGAGGCCAGGCAGGACCTCCTGGGCTCGTATTACTAGGGCGGGCGCGGGGATCGGCTTTGGACGGGCCGGCCGTCGGGGTCGGGCGGCCCCATGATTTTCGGGGAAGCGTGATGTTCGAGCGGGGAGAGGAGGCGGGATGGAGCTAGCGTCCCTTCCCCTCCCGCCGCGCCTCGTCGAGGCGTACCGCACGCGGGGCATCGTGGACCTCTACCCGCCCCAGGAGGAGTGCGTCCGGGCAGGCCTCTTTCTCGGGAAGAACCTCCTCGTCGCCATCCCGACGGCCTCGGGGAAGACCCTCATCGCCGAGATGGCCATGCACCACCATGTCGCGCGGGGGGGGAAGTGCCTCTACATCGTGCCCCTGAAGGCCCTCGCGAGCGAGAAGTTCGCCGAGTTCTCGGGGAAGGGGGTCCAGGTGGGCATCTCGACGGGGGACTACGACCGGCGCGAGGAGTACCTGGGGCGGAACGATGTCATCATCGCCACGTCGGAGAAGGTCGACTCCCTCACGAGGAACAACGCCCCCTGGATCTCCCGGCTCACCCTCCTCGTCGTGGACGAGGTCCACCTCATCGACTCCGAGGACCGGGGCGCGACCCTCGAGATGGTCATCACGAAACTCCGGGCGAAGAACCCCGCGATGCAGGTCCTCGGGCTCTCGGCGACCATCGGGAACCCGAAGACCCTCGCCGGCTGGCTCGACGGAAACCACGTGGCGAGCGGCTGGCGGCCGGTCCAGCTCAGGCAGGGGGTCTTCTACCGGGGGTCGATCCGGTTCTCCGACGGGGAGCGGAAGGTCGGGAGCGTCTCCCGGTTCGACGACCTGAACCTCTGCCTGGACACCGACGCCGAGGGGGGGCAGAGCCTCGTCTTCGTCTCCTCGCGCCGGAATGCCGAGGCCTTCGCGAAGCGGGCGGCGGCCGGCCTGAAGAAGTCCTCGCCAGCCCTCGAAGCGGCGGCGAAGGAGCTCTCGGGCCTCGCCGAGACCGAGATGGACAAATCCCTCGCGGCCTGCGTCGGGCGGGGGGCGGCCTTCCACCATGCCGGCCTCAGGCGGGAGCAGCGGCGGATCGTCGAGGCGGGGTTCCGGGCGGGGGAGATCCGGTGCATCGCCTCGACCCCCACCCTCGCCGCCGGGCTCAACCTCCCCGCGCGGCGGGTCATCATCCGGGACTACCTGAGGTACAGGGCGGGGGAGGGGATGGCCCCGATCCCCGTGCGGGAGTACCACCAGATGGCGGGCCGGGCCGGCCGGCCGGGCCTCGACCCCTACGGCGAGGCGGTCCTCATCGCGAAAGACGAGGACGCGGTGTACGACCTCACCTGCGCGTACATCGAGGCCCCGCCCGAGGACGTCCACTCCCAGTGCGGCTCGGCGACCGCGATCTGCACCCACGTCCTCTCCCTCGTCGCGACCGGCTTCGCCGGCTCGGTGAAGCAGGTCCTCGGGTTCCTGGACCGGACCTACTATGTCCACGAGAACCGGGACCGGCGCGGCCTCGAAGAGGTCGTCGACTCGGCGCTCGCCTTCCTCGGGAAGTCCGAGATGGTGGTCAGGCTCGACGACGACCTCTCGGCGACCGAGCTCGGGATCCTCGTCTCCCGGCTCTACCTTGACCCGCGGGGCGCGGACGCCATCGCCGGCTGCCTCGCGAAGCGGGAGGCCTTCACCGCGATCGGGCTCCTCCACCTCCTCTGCTCCACCCCGGACATGCCGACCCTCTATATTCGCCAGGCGGACCTCCCCCTGCTCGAGCGGTTCCTCTTCGAGCACGAGGACCAGGTCTGGCTCCCCCTCCCGTCCTTCGGGGACGAGGACTGCGAGGCCTACTACCGGGCCCTCAAGACCGCCCTCGTCCTCTCGGACTGGACCGACGAGGTGGGGGAGGCGATGATCTGCGAGCGGTACGGGGTCAACCCGGGCGACATCTACTCCTATGTCGAGAGCGTCCGGTGGCTCGTCCATGCCGCCTCCCGCCTCTCGGCCGCCGGCTTCGGCCGGCACCTCGCCGGCCCGATCCGGGACATGGAGGTCCGGGTCAGGTCGGGGGTGAAGGCCGAGCTCCTCCCCCTCGTCGCCCTGCGGGGCATCGGCCGGGTGAGGGCGCGGCGGCTCTTCAACTACGGCATCCAGACCCCCGCGGCCATCCGGGAGGCGGGCCTCGACCAGGTGGCCTCCATCATCGGCAGGGGGATCGCGGAGCAGGTCTTCGCGCAGCTGGGGAACCCGCCCGCGGCGGCGGCGTCCCCGGGCGGGCAGGCTGACCTCGACCGGTTCGGGGGTGGGAACGGTGACTGATGCGCGCTCGCCGGAGTTCGAGATCCGCATGGCGGCCTTCTCGATCGGGAGCTGCTCACGGTTCCTCGCGAGCCTCCGGGCCATCGGCGCGGCCCGCTCCACCCATATCATCTGCTTCAACGCCGACCTGATGGCGGGGAGGGCGCACGCGGAGGCCGCCGTCAGGCGGGCCCTCCGGGCGGTGAGGGGTGGGTGCGCCATCTCCGCCTCCCTCGAGATGGAGGCGCTCCTCTATGCGTCGGGGAGCCGGCAGTGCAGCACCGCCGAACGATTCGGGGTCCACGAGGGCGGGAACCGGGCCTACGTCTGCCTCTGCCCGCCCTCCGACGAAGCGTTCGGGGACCTCGCCGGCCTCATGGAGTTCGTCGACGAGGACTGGGAGACACTCACCGAGGAGAAGCGGAGGCGCCTCTCGGAGGCCTTCGGGATCACCCCGGCCGAGGTCAGGACGGCGGGGCGGGACCGGTTCCGGGAACTGGTCCTGGAGCGGGTCGCCCTCCTCGAGGTCTATCGCTAGTTCCCGCGAGGAGGTCCCGCTAGCTCTGCCGCTGATCCGGTGCGGCGTGGGAGATGATGTGCCGGATCTGGGGGAGGATGATCTCCTTCGTCCCCAGGGTCACCGCGGGCACCGAGCCGGGCAGGCAGAAGAGGGCCCTCCCCTGGGAGATGCCCGCCACGGAGCGGGAGAGGATCGCGGCGGTGCCCACCTCCTGGTAGGACTTCCACCGGAAGATCTCCCCGAACCCCTCCATCTCCTTCTCGAGGAACGGCCGGACCGCCTCGATGGTGCAGTCATCGGGGGTGAGGCCGGTGCCGCCCGTCAGGATGATGCAGTTCGCGTGGTCCATCGCGAGGACGAGGGCGGTCCTGATGTGCTCGATCCGGTCGGGGACGAGGGCATAGTAGGTGACCTCGATGCCCGCCTCCCGGAGGAGGTCCTGGATCACCTTCCCGCTCTCGTCGGTCTCCGGGGTCCGGGTGCTCGAGACCGTGATGACCGCCCCGGTGACGGTGACCTGGTGCACGTGCTCGGGGTTCATGGCCTTCGAGTGATCATCGCCCCCCGGAATGATAAAGGGGATGCCGGGTTCCGTCACCAGGGACCCCCTTGTTTCCACTGGAATGGTCAGGAAATGCCCTGGTACGGGCAGCGCGAGGTTTCCTTCGGTGATCAGGATCCGGTCCGGTCTCTCCCGTGGCTTCGATGATTCCGGTTCATTTCGATCTGTTTTTATATGACATGAGAGAGAGACACAACCGGCTGTTTCTGCGAGAATAAGATATCAGGATCAGGCTGTTTCTCCTGTTCCAGTGGAAGCAAGGGGGGGCGGGACCCCGGTCTCCCCCGGTTCGTCTCATCGTCCCAGGACCGAGTGCGCGTGGTACCCAGCCACGATCGAGGGAAACCGGGCTCCCGGAAGGGGTGAGCAGGGGATGGAAAACCCCATCCGGATAATCACGGTATCGAGCTGTTTTCAGGAAACGGTTTCTGTATAAAAGGATTTCCACAGGAAGCCGGGGGGTTATAAACAGGGTGAAAACGGAGGGCTTAAGAACCGAGGGAACCATAACACCGGAGCACAATCCCCGCCTGATCGCATGCCCGAAGAAACCTCGTCCATGGGACTTTTCCAGAAATACCTGGTCAACAAGAACATATTCAGGAATCGCGAGGTGCTTCGCCACTCGTACCGGCCGAACATCCTCCCCCACCGGCAACCGGAGATCAACTCGATCGCCTCCATCCTCGCCGCCTCCCTGAAGGGCGAGACCCCGTCAAACATCCTCATCTACGGGAAGACCGGGACGGGGAAGACCGCCTGCGTGCGGTACGTCGCGGCCGAGCTCGAGAAGGCCTCCCAGGAGACGGTCATCCCCTGCCACGTGATCCACCTGAACTGCGAGGTCATCGACACCCAGTACCGGGTCCTCGCCCAGATAGCGAAGAGCCTGGAGGACCATGACGAGCGGCCGAGCGACGGGGCGCGCGGCACCATCCCCTTCACGGGCTGGCCCACCGACCAGGTCTACATGGAGCTCAAGAACCTCCTCGAGTCCGTGGGCGGGGTCATGGTCATCGTCCTCGACGAGATCGACAAGCTCGTGAAGAAGAGCGGGGACGAGACCCTCTACAACCTGACCCGGATCAACTCGGACCTCAAGGACTCGAAGGTCTCGATCATCGGGATCAGTAACGACCTCCGGTTCACCGACTTCCTGGACCCGAGGGTCCTCTCCTCCCTCTCCGAGGAGGAGCTCGTGTTCCCGCCGTACAACGCGCCCCAGCTCTGCGACATCCTCCAGCAGCGGAGCGTGGACGCCTTCATGGAGGGGGTGATCGACGCCCCTGTCATCCCCCTCTGCGCCGCCCTCGCCGCGCAGGAGCACGGCGACGCCCGCCGCGCCCTGGACCTCCTCCGGGTCTCGGGGGAGCTCGCCGAGCGGGAGGACACCGACCGGGTGACGGAGAAGCACGTCAGGATGGCCCAGGAGAAGATCGAGACCGACAGCATGATCGAGTGCGTCTCGACCCTCCCGACCCAGTCGAAGGTTGTCCTCTACTCGATGCTCCTCCTCGAGTACATCGGGAAGAAGATCTTCACCTCGGGCGAGGTCCTCCAGGTCTACCGCGAGGTCGCGGGCACCCTCGACGTGGACGTGCTCACGAACCGGCGGATCACCGACCTCGTCTCC
>DATIYO010000152.1:0-4611 GCA_035517575.1 Methanomicrobiales archaeon | reverse complement strand
CTTCGCCTGCTGGAGGGAGCGATCCGCCCATGCCTGGTCGAGGGCCGCCTCACCCTGGTCGATCACGGACGAGGCCTGGTCGAGGAGCGACTGGACCCTGGTGGGATCCGAGCTGATGTCGACCGACGCGGTGTCCAGGGTCGAACTGGCGCTCGAGTACTTCGCCTGCGCAGAGGAGATGTCGACCCCGAGGGCATTCCTGGCATCGATATCGGACTTGAGGCCTGCGAGCTTGGTCTGGAGGGTGGTGAGCTGGGTCTGGAGCGCCTCCTGGCTGATCACCGTCCCGTTCACGAAGACCGCCGAGCCCACCTGGTTGGAGCTCGGGTCGACCTCGGTGACCTGGGTGAGGATGACCGGCCCGCTCGGGAAGGTCGTGGGGATGGTGCCCGCGGTCATCGAGAACTGCAGGCTCACGGACGCGTAGTTCGTGGTCGGGTAGGAGAGGTCGTACCCGCCGATGGCGGCGTGCTTCCCCCCGAAGGTCCGCGCCGGGTTCGCGTTCCCGTCGATCACGATGGCGATGCTCCACCTCGCGTTGTCGAGCTGGGTGTAGAACTCCACCGTGTCGTCGGCGTTGAAGGTCTCGGACCCGCTCGTGGGCAGGTTGATGATCCCGCTGACCTCGGAGATCTCGTCCCCGGGTTTGAGGGCGTTCACCTGGCTGGGCGAGGTCTGGATGTTGCTGCCGGTGACCGCCATGCACGGCTGCACCAGGCAGAGGATCACCATGAAACAGAGCAGGATTCCCGCGTAACGCTTCATACTCCTCCTCACTCGAAGAGCGGCTCGATGTCCTCGTCGAAGAGGGAGGTCTTCCGCTCCTTCGCCTTCCGGTCGTCCTCCTTCGTCTCCTTCGCGATCTCGAGGAGCTCCCGGATCCGGGGGGCGTTCCCCACGGTCGCGAGGACGACCACCGCCGCGATGTAGCTCGAGTCCACGGGGTAGTCCCCGCCGCGGACCTCGATCCCGGCGATGTTCTCCTCCACCCAGCTCTTGGACTTCTCGACCCCCTTCCGGTCCATCTCCTCGGGCGGGCCGGCGATGAGCACGAGGGCCCGCTCGGCCGAGGAGTAGTCGCAGGGGAGGGTGAGCCGGCCGAGCATTGCCCGCCGGACGAGGGCGATGATCTTCGCGGACTTGTCCTCGCCGAGGAGCACCTCCTCCGAAGCCTCCTTCTTCCCTGTGGCGGCCTGGGAGATGGTGTCCTTGAGGCCGCCGAAGATCCCCTTCTTCTGCTTCGTCCGCTTGGACATGACCTCGGTGATGGCGTACCCGACCGAGGAGATCCCCCCGCCGCGGAGGGTGTTGATGATCTCCGAGGAGTCGACGACCATCTCCCCGACGCCCATCTTCGTGACCTCCCCGGCCCGGAAGAGGACCCCGAACCTGCGGACGATCTCGTCGTTCAGCCGCTGGTAGGCCGACTTGATGCTCTCGCCCTCGTTCTTCCAGGCTGAGTTGTCGAAGAGGAAGGTGTTGTCCACCTCGTTCACCAGGGTCGAGAGGCTCCGGGCGGCGTTGTAGGAGTAGAGGCGTCCCTCCTCGGGGGCGGGGAGGATCCCGAGGGCATAGACCGGCTCGCGGTAGATCCGCTTCAGCGCCCGGGCGAGGACCGGCGAGCCGCCCGAGCCGGTGCCGCCGCCGAGCCCGGCCACGATCACGAAGGCGTCGATGTCATGGGTCCCCCTCGAATCGATGGCGTTGATGATGCTGTCGATCTCGTCGGAGGTGACCTTCGCCCCCGTCACGTTGTCGGTCCCCACGCCATGCCCCTTCACCATGGTCTGGCCGATGAGGATCCGGTCCCGCAGACCGATGTTTTTCAGGCCCATCAGGTCCGTCCGGGCCGTGTTCACGGAGATGGCCCTGAAATTCTGGGCGGCCATCTTTTTGTCCTGTTCTATGAACATATCTGCAATTTTGCCGCCCGCCTGACCGAACCCGATGAAAAATACCCGCATTTAAGGACACCAACCAGCCGGACGCCAGTCCCCGAGAGCTTGATTCTCTTAACCCAGTTTGTTCCGGATAGTTCAAAAACTTTCTTATGCGTCGATCCCCATAAACTATGGGGCGAGCGATGAGGGTTTGTATCCTGGGCGGGGGCCTCGCCGGCCTCGCGGCGTCCCTCCGCCTCTCCGGTTCCTGCGAAGTGACGCTCCTCGAGCGGGAGAGGGAGCTCGGGGGGTGCCTCTCCTCGTACCGTCTCGACGGCGGCGCATGGCTCGAGCGGTTCTACCACCACTGCTTCGCCTGGGACGACCGGCTCCTCTCGCTCCTCTCCGAGGCCGGCCTCGCGGACCGGCTCGAGTGGCTCCCGGGGACGACCGGCTCCTTCACCGGCGGGAAGGTCTACCCGCTCAACACGCCCCTCGAGATCCTGCGGTACCCGTACCTGGGCCTCCGCGACAAGGCGAGGCTCGCCCTCTTCACCAGGCGGGCGAGGCGGGAGAAGCTGGAGGAGCTCGACACGGTCACCGCCCGTTCGTACATCGTCGGGAGGCTCGGCGAGGGGATCTACCGGCAGTTCTTCCGGCCCCTGCTTCGGAGCAAGTTCGGCGAGAGGGAGAACGAGGTCTCGGCCGGCTGGCTCGTCTCCCGGGTCGCCATCCGGTCGAACCGCGGGCTCTCGGGCGAGCGGCTGGGCTACCTCAGGGGCGGGTTCCACCTCCTCGTCGAACGCATGGGGGAGATGGCGGCGAAACGGGGATGCACCATCGAGACGGGGACGCCGGCCGCCCGGCTGGAGCGGAAGGACGGCGGATGGCTCGTGAACGGCACCTCCTATGACCGGGTGCTCTCCACGATCCCGCCCCAGGAGGTCACGAGGATCGGCGGTCCCGACCTCCCCGCCATCCCGTACCAGGGGGCGGCTTGCATGACCCTCGGCATCGACCGGGACGTGACCGGGGGGGTGTACTGGCTGAACATGAACGACCCCGCCCCCTACGGCGCCGTGGTCTCCCACACGAACTTCGTGCCGCCGGAACGCTACGACGGGAGGATCGTGTACCTCGCCTCGTACTTCCAGGGGAGCATGGACCCCGCGCTTCCGGAGAAGATGGTCGGGGACTTCTGCGCCCGGTTCGGCGTGGCACCGGCGTCGGTCCGCTGGAAGAAGATGGCCGTCGAGCCCTTCGCGGGACCCGTCTACCTGACCGGCTACCGCGCCCGCATCCCCTCCTACGAGGAGAAGGGGCTCTTCCTCGCGGGGATGTTCTCCCTCCCGAACTACCCCGAGCGGTCCATGGAGGGGTCGATCGTCGCGGGCACGGGGGCCGCGGAACGGATGGCGATGGCAGCGGGAGGCCCCGCCCGTGGCTGACACCGGGATCGAGGTATCGGCCGGCAGCCGGGTCTCGCGTGACCCGCCCGCCATGGCTGAAACTGAAGTTTCGGCCGTCATCCCGGTCTTCAACGACCGGCCCGCACTCGAGAACGCCATCCCGAGGTCCCTCGCCGCCCTGGAGGGGATCACGGGCGCCTTCGAGCTGATCATCGCCGAGGACGGCTCCACCGACGGGACGCCCGACCTCGTCCGGGAGCGGGCGGCCCGGGACCCCCGGATCCGGCTCCTGCACTCCGACGAGCGGCTGGGCCGGGGGAGGGCGCTCACCCGGGCATTCGGCGAAGCCCGGGGGAGGATCGCCTGCTACTACGACGTGGACCTCGCGACCGACCTCGCCTACCTCCCCGCCCTCATCGGGGCCATCCGGGCCGGGGCGGACATCGCCACGGGCTCCCGCCTCCTCCCGTCGAGCGAGGTGACCCGGACCGGGGAGCGGGAGGTCGCGAGCCGGGTGTACAACGCCCTCGTCCGGCTCCTCCTCGGGAGCCGGGTCCACGACCACCAGTGCGGGTTCAAGGCCTTCAACCGGGAGAGGATCCTCGCCCTCCTCCCCTCGGTGAAGGCCCCCCACTGGTTCTGGGACACCGAGGTGCTCGTGCGGGGGCAGCGGGCCGGCCTTCGGGTGGCCGAGTTCCCCGTGGTCTGGCGGACGGGGAAGGGCACGACGGTACGGCTGAAGGACGTGTTCGAGATGGGGGGGGCGATCCTCTCCCTCTGGTGGCAGCTCCATGGACCGCAGGGTTAGCGTCCTCGCCGTCTCGGTGGCCCTCGCCGGCGGGATCATCGCCTTCATGCTCCTCCGGGTCTGGGGCGACCTCCTCGTCGCGATTCAGAACTGGAACCCCCTCTACCTCCTCCCCGCCGTCGCGTTCGCCACGGCCGGCTGGTGGCTGCGGGGAGCCCGGTACCGGTCCATCCTCGGGAGCCTCGGGATCCGGGCCGGCCTCGTCTTCTCCACGGCCTGCGTCCTGATCAGCCAGACGGCGAACCTGGTCATCCCCGCCCGGCTCGGCGACCTCGTGCGGATCTTCATCCTGAAGCACGAGGACCTCTCGGGCTATGCCACGGGTATCTCCTCCATCGTCATCGAGCGGTTCTTCGACATCCTGACGGTCGCCCTCCTCGGCCTCGTCGCCCTCCCCTTCATCCCCGGCGTCCCTTCGTGGGCCTACCAGGTCATCGTCATCCCCCTCGGGCTTTGCGGGGTCTTCGTCCTCGTCCTCCTCTCACTTGGGAGGGTCCGGTCGCACCGTCGCGAG
>DATIYO010000151.1:0-2116 GCA_035517575.1 Methanomicrobiales archaeon | reverse complement strand
CCCTTTCCCTTCTTCCCTGTTCCCTTCTTCATGTCGCGTCTCCGATGTAGTGCCCGAGGGGCTCGATGGTGATCTTCTCCTTCCGGATGGCGTCGATGGCCTGGGCGGCCGCTTTCGCCGCCTGCGTTGTGGTGATGTAGGGGATCCCGAGCTCGACCGCGGTCCTCATGATCTGGTAGTGATCCTGGCGGGACTGCTTGTCCTTCGGGGTGTTGATGATGAGCCGGATCTCCCCGTTCCGGATCATGTCGATGACGTTCGGGGAGCCCTCCTGGACCTTCCGCACCATCTGGGCCTCGACCCCGACGTCGTGGAGGAACGCCACGGTCCCGTCGGTGCCATAGAGGGAGAGGCCCATCGATACGAGCTTCTTTGCGATCGGGGCGATCTCCTCCCGCTGGTCGGCAGAGAGGGAGATGAAGACCTTCCCCGACGTGGGGAGCTCGTTGTCGGCCGAGATGCAGGCCTTGTAGTACGCCCTCCCGAAGTCATAGTCGATGCCCATCACCTCGCCCGTGGACTTCATCTCGGGGCCGAGCACCGTGTCGACTCCAGGCAGCTTGTTGAACGGGAGGAGCACCTCCTTCACCGCGACATGGTCGATCTGCCGCTCTCGGTAGCCGAGGTCCCGGATCTTCCTCCCCATCATCACCTTCGCCGCGACCTTCGCGAGCGGGATGCCCGTCGCCTTCGAGACGAAGGGGACCGTCCGGCTCGCCCGCGGGTTCGCCTCGAGGACGTAGACGATGTCGTCCTTGATGGCATACTGGATGTTCACGAGCCCGACCACGCCGAGCTCGAGGGCGATCCTGCGGGTGTAATCATTGAGCCTGGTGATCTGCGACGGGGTGAGGGACTGGGGCGGGATGACGCAGGCCGAGTCGCCCGAGTGGACCCCCGCCTCCTCGATGTGCTCCATGATCCCGCCGATGAGCACCTCCTCGCCGTCGCACGCCGCGTCCACGTCGATCTCGACCGCGTTCTGGAGGAAGAGGTCGATGAGGACGGGGTGCTTCCGCGAGACCCGCACCGCCTCCTTGATGTAGGTCGCGAGCTCGGCGCTGTCATGGACGATCTCCATGGCCCGCCCGCCGAGGACGTAGGAGGGCCGGACGAGCACGGGGTAGCCGATCTTCTCGGCGATGGCGAAGGCCTCCTCCTCGGAGTACGCCGAGCTGTTCGGCGGGCTCGGGATCGAAAGCCGGTCCAGGAACTCGCTGAACCGGTCGCGGTCCTCGGCGATGTCCATCGCGTCGGGGGAGGTCCCCAGGATCCTCGTCGGGATGCCGAGCCGGCCGATCTCCTTCTCGAGGGGGAGGGCGAGGTTGATGGAGTTCTGCCCGCCGAACTGGACCATGACGCCCCAGTACGAGTCCTTCTTCAGGATGTTCACCACGTCCTCGAGGTGCATCGGCTCGAAGAAGAGCCGGTCCGAGGTGTCGAAGTCGGTGGAGACCGTCTCGGGGTTGTTGTTCACGATGTGGACCTCGACCCCCTCGTCCCGCACCGCCTTCACCGCGTGGACCGTGCAGTAGTCGAACTCGATCCCCTGGCCGATGCGGATCGGCCCCGACCCGAGGATGAGCACCTTGCGGTCGTCGGTCGGGGTGATCTCGCACTCGGTGTCCCAGGTCGAGTAGAAGTACGGCGTCGTCGCGGGGAACTCGGCGGCGCAGGTGTCCACCATCTTGTAGGTGGGCGCACCCACGATGTTGTCCACCTCCTCCCAGGGGAGCCCCGAGAGCTTCACGATCTCGGCGTTCGGGAACCCGTACTCCTTGGCCTTCCGGATGACCTCGGGGCTGCAGCCGCCAGGGAGCTGCCGCTCCATCTCGACGACGTTCCTGATCTTCTCGAGGAAGTAGGGGTCTATGAAGGTGAGGCCGGCGATCTCCTGGAGGGTGAAGCCCGCGCGGAACGCGTCGAAGAGGCACCCGAACCGCTCGTCGGTGGGCCGCCGGAGGATCCTCCGGATCTCGTTCGGGTTCGTGTGCGTCCGCATGTCGGTGTCGAGGGAACGGAGGGCCTTCTTGAACCCCTCCTCGACGGTCCTCCCGATGGCCATCACCTCGCCCGTGGACTTCATGGCCGTCGTGAGGGTCCGGTCGGCGGTCTT
>DATIYO010000150.1:0-3234 GCA_035517575.1 Methanomicrobiales archaeon | reverse complement strand
GCCGAGGGGAGCCGGAAGCCGTAGTCCACGAGGGCCTTCTTCCGGGACCGGTCGCCGTTGTACATCCCGTGGAGCTGGGGGATGGTCTGGTGGCTCTCGTCGATGAAGAGGAGGAAGTCCCGCGGGAAGTAGTCGAGCAGGCAGTAGGGCTTCTGCCCCGGCGCCCGGGAGTCGAAGTGCCGGGAGTAGTTCTCGATCCCCTTGCAGTAGCCGGTCTCCTCGATCATCTCGACGTCGAAGAGGGTCCGGGTCTTCAGCCGGTGGGCCTCGAGGGGCCCGAGGTTCGGGAGCCAGAGGTCGAGCTCGGCCTTGATGGTCTCGATGGCCCGCTTCCGGGCGTCGTCGGGGATGACGAAGTGCCGGGCGGGGTAGACATGGAAATACTTGAACTCGTCGGTGACCTGCCCGGAGTGGGGCTCCATCTCCCGGATGCGCTCGATCTCGTCCCCCCAGAGCTCGACCCGGATGATCCGGTCCGAGTAGGCCGGGATGAAGTCGATGACGTCCCCCTTCACCCGGAACTTCCCCGGCGCGAGGTCCATCTCGTTCCGCTCGTACTGGATGTCCACGAGCCGGGAGAGGATCTCCTTCCGGGGCATCCGGCCATGGACCGCGAGGTCGAAGCCCAGGTCCCGGTAGTTCGCCGGGTTCCCGAGGCCGTAGATGCAGGAGACCGAGGCAACGACGACCACGTCCTCCCGGCTCATGAGCGACGCGGTCGCGGCCATCCGGTGCTGCTCGATCTTCGGGTTGATCTGGGCGTCCTTCTCGATGTACATGTCCTTCTCGGGGATGTACGACTCGGGCTGGTAGTAGTCGTAGTACGAGACGAAGTACTCAACCCGGTTCTCGGGGAAGAACTCCCGGAACTCGTTGTAGATCTGGGCCGCAAGGGTCTTGTTGTGGGCGACGACGAGGGTGGGCTTCTTCACGGCCTCGATGACGTTTGCCATGGTGTAGGTCTTCCCCGACCCGGTCACCCCAAGGAGGGTCTGGTACTGCGAGCCGGCCTCCAGCCCCTCGACGAGCTCTTTGATGGCATGGGGCTGGTCGCCGGCCGGGGAGAAGGGGGCGGTGAGTTTGAAAGGCAAGGTGCTTAGAGTAAGTCCGGGGGATCTTATAAGGTCTGGGGGTGGGGGGAGAAAGTCCGGGGAAGGGCATGTGCCATACCTGATATACCTGAAAGATCATGCCATGAGCTGGAGAGACCATGACCGAGACCGTCACGTATGAGGAGACCGGCCGCCTGGGGGAGGTGGAGTTTCGGAGGTATCCCCCCATCCTCCTTGCCACCGTTTCGGGAGCAGAAGAGAACGAGACCTTCATGATCCTCTTCCGGTACATCACCGGTAGTAACCGCCCGGGAAGGAAGGTACCGATGACCGCCCCGGTCATCACCCCGGAGAAGATCGCCATGACCGCCCCCGTCATTTCGGGGGCGAATACCATGTCCTTTGTGATGCCTGCATCCTTTAGAAGGGAGGATATCCCTGAACCCCTCGATCCCCTGATCAGCATCCAGGAGATCCCGTCGCGGGAACTGGCCGTCCTCCGGTTCAGGGGCAGGGCCTCGGACAGGGATGTCGCTACGGTGAGTGAACGGCTTCTCAGGGCCCTGGAGGAGGCAAAAATCCAGGTCGCAGGGACGCCGTTCCTGATGCGGTATAACCCGCCCTTCACGCCGGGGTTCCTGCGCAGGAATGAGGTGGGGGTTGAGATCAGGCGGAGATGATGGCCTGAAGGGGAATGCAATGGAGAAACCACAGAAAGCCGGTCACCCCCTCGAAGCCTTCGGCGTACTCATCGGCGCATGGGAGATGGAGAGCCCCCAGTTTCCCGGGTTCAGGGGGAAGACCGTGTTCGAGTGGATCGAGAATGGATCATTCCTGGTGCAGCGATCCATGGTCCCCGATCCCGTGCCGGGCAGCACGCAGGTAATCGGCTGTGATGAATCGGACGGGCAGGTCATCGCCCTCTACCATGATACCCGGAACGTTTCGCGCATCTATCACATGAGCCTCGAAAAGGGAGCGTGGAACATCTGGAGGGACGCACCCGGTTTCTTCCAGCGTTTCGAGGGACGGCTGGGAGGGGATGGGAATACCATGGAAGGAAAATGGGAACGTTCGGCCGACGGGAAGCACTGGGAGCATGATTTCGATTTGATATACAGGCGGGTCGATACCTGACCCGTGTTGTCGTGGGAAAAAGAACCACGGGGGAACCCGCTGGTCCTCCGGGGAATCCGATGGGAAATAAAACAGGGGGATAAGTCCCCCTCACGCGAAGGTGTAACTCACCGAGACCGACGCCGAGACGGTCAGCTCGCCCGGCTGGAGCGGGGTTGCCGGTGCATTCACGGCGGCGGCTGCGAAGGGCAGGGGAGAGGGGACGTTCTCGCTATTCACCGTGATCTCCTGCACGCCCGTGATGGTGAGGTTCGCCGCCCCGGCCACCGTGTCGGCGTCGGCGCGGGCCAGCCGGACGGCCGCTGCCAGGGCCTGGCCGCGCACCACCTGCTCCTGCGCATCCGAGAGGGTGAAGGTGACGCTGTTCACGTTGTTCGCGCCGTTCGCCACCGCGAGGTCCAGCAGGTTCCCCGTGTTTGTCACGTTCGTCACCCGGATGAGCAGGGTGTTCGTCACCCGGTAGGTCCTGATGTTCTGGGCAAGGAACGATCCGCTGTTATCGTAAACCGGGTACAGGCTGAAGCCGGTGGTCTTCAGATCGTTATCCACAACCCCGGCTCCCTTCAGGGCATCCGTGACCCTGGTCATGATCGCGGCATTGTCGGCCTGGGCGCGTTGCGGGTCCAGGTTCTCGGTCTGGACCGCCACCGAGATCTCGGCCTGGTCCGGCATCGTGGTCACCTGGCCGGTGGCCGAGGTCTGGATGAGCCGCGCCTGCGGCGTCTCGCCCTGGGCGGTGACACCGCCGATGGAGGAGACCGCGAGCACCATGCACGCGACGAAGAGAAGGATCAGTCGTCTCGTCATGGCCGTTCCGGGGGGGATGCGGGGGTTTATAGCTGCCCCTGTTTTCCAAAAATTGGAAATCGCAGGCACCCGGTTGCCCGGTTAAAAACAGGTCCGCGGCACACGAGGGATGATTCCCTCACTGTTCTTCTACCACCTTCTTCCGCCGGAGCAGACGGTGGTACGCCACGGCGAACCGGTGGGCCTCGTCCCGGATCTCCCGGATGAGGAGCGAGGCAGGCGACTTCTTATCGAGGGG
>DATIYO010000149.1:0-7141 GCA_035517575.1 Methanomicrobiales archaeon | reverse complement strand
GTGTACGCGAGAGCCCGCGCCCTCGGCATCCGCGGGTCGGTGAAGAACACGGGGAGCCAGGTCGAGATCGATGCCTGGGGCGGCCGGTTCGACGAGTTCCTCGATGACGTCTCCCGCGGCCCGCCCCTCTCCCGGATCGACACCGTGGAGCTGCTCCCCCTCGAAGGCGAGCCCCCCGCGGGGTTCGGGATCCTCACCTCGTCGGCGGGCGCCCTCTCGGGGATGATCCCGCCCGACGTCGCGACCTGCGGCGAGTGCGTCGGCGACCTCTTTGACGAGAAGAGCCGGTACCGCGGCTACTTCGCCACTTCCTGCGTGAACTGCGGCCCCAGGTACAGCATCATCGGGTCCCTTCCCTACGATCGCGAGCGGACCTCCATGGCCTCCTTCCCCATGTGCCCCGAGTGCGGGCGGGAGTACACCCTCCCCGAATGCCGCCGGCACCATGCCCAGACCATCGCCTGCCCGGTCTGCGGCCCGCGGCTCACGCTCATGGACGCCGATGGCAGGGCGATGGAGATCGAAGACCCGGTCGGCGAGGCGGCTGAGCTCCTCGATGCCGGTTCCATTCTCGCCATCCGCGGGATCGGGGGCTTCCACCTGGCCTGCACCGAGGAGCGGGGGGGGGAACTGAAGGCGAGGCTCGGGCGGACCGAGCAGCCCTTTGCGATCATGGTTCGGGAGGAGGCCCTGGAGCAAATGGCCTGCGTCGAGGCGGCGGACTGGAAGCTCCTCAAAAGCGAGGTCCACCCCATCGCCGTCCTCGCGAAGCGCGACCCCTCCGCCCATGCCGCGATCTCGAACCTGCACACCATCGGGTGCATGCTCCCCTACGCCCCCCTCCACCACCTCCTCTTCTCCCGCCTCAAGGCCCCGCTCCTCATCATGACCTCGGCGAACATGCCCGGCTACCCGATGATCACCGAGATCGACACCGCCGTCGGGAAGCTCAGGGGGCAGGTGGACTACTACCTGACCCATGACCGCCGGATCCTGAACCGGTGCGACGACTCGGTGATGCGGGACGGCTTCATCATCCGGCTCTCGCGGGGGATCGCCCCGAAGCGGACCCGGATCGAGCTCGGGCCCCGCTGCATCCTGGGCGTCGGCCCCGAGCTGAACAGCAACGTCACCATCTACAAGGACGGCTTTGCCATCACCTCGCCCCACGTCGGGCACGTGCGGAACCCCCCGACCCTCGCGTACCTGCAGGAGACCGCCGAGCGGATCCGCGGCTGGCTCGGCGCACGGTACGACGTGATCGCCCACGACCTCCACCCCTCCTTCCTCTCGACCGGCTACGCGAGGGAGCTCGCCGGGGAGACCGGCGCGGAGCTCGTCCCCGTCCAGCACCACCGCGCCCATGTCGCCGCGACCACCCTCGAGCCCTGCATCGGGATCACCATCGACGGCGTCGGGTACGGCGACGACGGGAGGGTCTGGGGCGGGGAGGTCTTCGCGGGCCGGGTGCCGCACCTGGACCGGGTCGGCCACCTCGAGGAGGTGCCGATGCCGGGCGGCGACCTCGCCACCCGGTTCCCCGAGCGGATGCTCTACGGCATCCTGCCGACGGAGGGGACCCTCGGCCTCCTGCGGGAGCGGGGCTGGACGGACCTCCAGTGCGGCGTCCTCGCCCGCCAGGTGGAGCGGGGGGTGAACGTCGCCTGGACCTCGAGCACGGGCCGGGTCCTCGACGCCGTCGCGGCCCTCCTCGGGATCTGCCGCGAGCGGACCTATGACGGCGAACCGGCCATGCGCCTCGAGTCGGCGGCGTACGCGGGGACGCCCGCGGAGTGGCCCCTCGAGTTTGTCCAGAAGGCCGGTTCCGAGGTCCTCTCGACGAGGGCCCTCGTCAGGAACGCCATGGAGGCGTACCTGGGTTCGCGGGGAGCGGGAGAGGGGGCCGGGCGGCAGGCCGCCTGCGACATCGCCGCCTCGGTCCAGGCGAACCTCGCCCGCGGCCTCGCCCACATCGCCGTCCACGCGGCCGATGACACCGGCCTGAAACGGGTGGCCCTCTCGGGAGGGGTTGCCTACAACGCCGCCATCCGCGGGACGATCCGGGAGGAGATAGAAAAGGCCGGCCTCACCCTCGTCATGAACCGGGAATACCCCCTCGGGGACGGGTGCATCTCGTACGGGCAGTGCGTCTGGGCCGGCGCGGTGAAACGCGGGGATTAGGGCCTTCGGGCACCCCCCTCCTGCCTCTTTTCCGGAATCCGCGGCTCCCCCGAAGAAACCCTTTTCAACCCCACGCGCGATCACCCCTGAGGAGAGGATCATGGGGGACAGGGAAACCATCTACGCGGCCGGGGTCTGGCTGGTCCGGCCCGGGAACGAGCAGGCCTTCATCGACGCCTGGAAGGAATTCTCGACATGGACCGCGCTGCGCCAGCGGGGAACGGGGTACGGCACGCTCCTCCAGGACCTGGATCACCCGTCCCGGTTCATCTCCTTCGGGCGCTGGGACGATCCCGCGAGCCTCCGCGCCTGGCAGCAGCAGCCCGAGTTCAGGAGGGCCCTCGGCCGGTTCATGGAGCTCTGCGACCAGGTGACGCCCGGGGTCTTCCGCCAGATCGCCGGGGAAGGGGAGGGGGAGGCGGGCTGACCCGCCCGCCCGGGTCCCGCACCGATCTGCCATGGAAGGCCCGGGGGTCCATGCCATCGCCGCACGCCTCTCCTCCCTCGCGGGGAGGAGGGTGGCGGGCTCGATCGGGAGGAGCCGGTTCCCCCTCGGCCGGCTCGACGGGGGGACGGTCGCCCGGGTCCGTGCCGTCGGGAAGCTCCTCTTCATCGAGGTCCCGCCCTGCACCCTCCGCATCCACTTCCTCATGTGGGGGAGGTACCGGCTGGAAGGCGAGATCCCGGGGAAGACCCCGAGGCTCGCCATCTCCTTCGACGACGGCTCGACCCTCAGGCTCTATGCGACGGCCATCGCCCTCTTCTCCTCCGGTGCTGCCGCGGTCCACCCCGATCCGACCCTCGACCCCCTTGACGCCGGCTGGGACCTGGAGAGGGCGGCCCGGCTCGTGAAGGCCAGGGGCGACGAACTGATCTGTGACACCCTGATGGACCAGGCCGTCCTTCCCGGGGTCGGGAACATCATCAAGAACGAGGCCCTCTTCGCCGCCCGCGTTCACCCTGCGAGCCCTTCGGGGTGCATCCCCGCGAGAGCCCTCCGCCGGCTCCTCACCGGGGTCCGGGATTTCTCCCTCACCATGTTCGAGTGCGATCGGGAGGTCAAGAGCCTCCGACCGTTCCTGAAGGTCTACCGGAAGAAGGTCTGCCCGGAATGCGGCGGGAAGACCGAATCCGGACGGCCGGGCTCCCTGGAGCGGATCTCGTACTGGTGTCCTGCCTGCCAGAAGCGGTACCGGTGCTGATGTTGCGCGGGTGACCGAGCCCTCGCCTGTTCCCTATCCGATCAGGATGCCCTCCCCCGTGGCCCCGGGGGCTTCCCTCGCGAGGGCCGACATCGCGGCGGCGGCGATGCAGAGGAGGACCCCCGCGGCAAAGGCGATCCGAAACCCGCCCGTGAGGAGGTCGGGAGGGAGGCTCGCGGCAGGGATCCCCGGGAGCCGGGCGGCCCGGGCGGCGATGACCGAGAGAGCGATGGTCCCGAAGAGGGCCGTCCCCAGGGTGTCGCCGACGTTCTTCGCCGTGTTCATGACCCCCGATCCCATCCCCTTCTCCTCAGGCCGGCACCGGCCGAGGATCTGGCTCATGTTCGGGGGGAAGAAGAAGCCCATGGCGAGCCCCATGGAGAGGAGGGTCAGGAGGACGTAGGGGAACGGGCTCTCCGGTGAGAAGCCCGAGAGGAGGAGGAAGCTCACCGCCCCGAGGAGGGAGGAACCGACGGCGAACCGCCGGGTCCCGCACCGGTCGGCGAGGGCACCGGAAAGGGGGCCGGCCACCATAAGCGCGATCGCGGGGATGGCGAGGAGGAGGCCCGCGGTACTCGTCGGGAGCCCCTGCACCCGCTCGAAGAAGAAGGGGAGGAGGAACTCCGACCCGGCGAGGGCCGCCATGATGAGGAAGCTCGCCCCGTTCGCGAAACTGAAGGAGCGGTCCGAGAAGAGGCGGAGGTCGAGGAGTGGTGCGGAGGAGCGGAGCTCCTGCCTGAGGAATGCCGCCCAGAAGACGAGGGAGAAGAGGAGGGACGCGAGGATCGGTGGCGAGGTCCAGCCGAGGTAGATCCCGTCCGAGAGGGGCCAGAGGAGGGTGAGGAGAGCGAGGAAGAAGAGGCCCGAGCCCGCGAGGTCGAAGCGGCCCGAAGAGGATCCCGCCGCCCCCGGGGGGACGACGGCAGTGCCGATGGCGATGGCGACGATCCCGACCGGGACGTTGATGAAGAAGATCCAGTGCCAGCTCAGGTACTGGGTGATGATCCCCCCGAGGATCGGCCCGCCGGCGATCCCCAGGGAGACCGCCGTCGCGAGGATCCCGAGGGCCTTCCCCCGCTCCTCTTTCGGGAGGTGGAGCGCGACGAGGGCGGGGCCCATGGCCTGGAGGGCCGCGGCTCCCGCGCCCTGGAGGATCCGGAACCCGATGAGGGGGACGATACCGGTGGAGAGCCCGCAGAGGAGGGACCCCGCCGTGAAGGCGAGGAAACCCCCGAGGAAGACCGGCCGGAACCCGCGGAGGTCCCCGAGCCTCCCGAAGAGGAGGAGGGTGGCGGAGAGGACGAGGAGGTACCCCACGAGGACCCAGGAGACGAGGCCGAGCCGGGCCCCGAGGGACGCCGAGATGGCGGGGATGGATATGTTCACGATGGTGGCGTCGAGGGCCCCCATGAAGGACGCGAGGGCGACGACCCCGAGGAGGAGCCGCTTTCGGGCGGGGGGGAGCGCCGGGCCGGCGGTCATGAGATCAGGTGCACCCGGGGCATATTAGGCGTTTTCAAATCCTCTCGGGCCCGTGTCCCCGTGCCCGGCGAATCCACCGCTACTTTAAAACGCTCCCTCCGCGCACGGTACCGAAGATGTCCCCGGAAGACAGGAGCGCGGCCCGGGTCGCCCTCTTCATCGCGGTCCTCGCCGGCTACCTCGCCCCCTTCGACATCTCGGCGGTGAACATCGCCCTCCCGAGCATCGGGGCCGAGTTCTCGATGGACGCGGTCTCCCTCTCCTGGGTGAGCACCGCCTACCTCCTCTCGGCCGCCCTCTTCCTCGTCCCCTTCGGGCGCATCGCGGACATCGTCGGGAGGAAGCGCGTCTTCGTGCTCGGCCTCTCCCTCTTCGCCGGCGCCTCCTTTTTCATGTCCCTCACCGTGATACCCGCGACCATCATCCCCCTCCGGGTGGTCCAGGGGATGGGCGGCGCCCTCATCTACGGGACGGCGGTCGCGATCCTCACGGCGGTCACCCCGCACGCCGACCGGGGGAAGGCCCTCGGGATCTACACGACCTCGGTCTATATGGGCCTCTCCCTCGGGCCGTTCCTCGGCGGCTTCATGACCGCGGCCCTCGGCTGGCGGTCCATCTTCCTCGTGAACGTCCCCGTCGGGATCATCGCTCTCTGGCTCATCCGTACCAGGCTCCACGGCGAGTGGGCGGACGCCCGGGGCGAGGGCTTCGACGCCGCGGGCTCCGTCCTCTACGGCCTCTCCCTCGTCGCGGTGATGGTCGGCTTCACCTGGCTTCCCGCCCTGCCCGGCCTGCTCATGATCGTGCTCGGGGGGGTCCTCCTCGCCGGGTTCGTCCTCAAGGAACGGCGGGTGCGCCACCCGGTCCTCGACACCGCCCTCTTCACGGGCAACCGGGTCTTCGCCCTCTCGAACCTCGCGGCCCTCATCAACTATGCCGCGACCTTCGCCGTCACCTTCTTCCTCTCCTTCTACCTCCAGTCGATCCGGGGCTATGACCCCGCGATGGCAGGCCTCATCCTCGTCACCCAGCCCATCCTCCAGGCCATCTTCTCGTCCCCCGCGGGCCGGCTCTCGGACCGGGTCGAGCCCGGGAAGGTCGCCTCGGCGGGGATGGGGCTCTGCGCCCTCGGGCTCCTCCTCCTCGCCTTCATCCGGGAATCCACCCCGCTCCCCTACCTGCTCCTCGCCCTCGCGCTCCTCGGGGTCGGGTTCGCCCTCTTCTCCTCGCCGAACACGAACGCGGTGATGTCCTCGGTCGAGCGCCGGTGCTACGGGGTCGCGTCGGGGACCCTCGGGACCATGCGCTACATCGGGCAGATGCTCTCGATGGGGATCGCGATGACCCTCTTCTCCGTCTACATCGGGCAGGTCGAGATCGGGCCCGGGAATTACCCCGGGCTCCTCACCGCCATCCAGACGGGGTTCATGATCATGACCGTGCTCTGCGTGATCGGGATCTTCCCCTCCCTCGCCCGCGGGAAGATGCGGGAGGGCGAGAAGGCGGAATGCAGGGTGTGACCCGGATAGGCCCCGCTCTCAGGTCGCAACTGCGTGACGACTCTGTCGCCGCACTCCTATTCCATTCGGGAATAGTCGCCGTCGCTCCGGGTCGGTTTCTTACGAAACCTCCCCTTCCACGACGGCCACGGTCCCGTTCGGACTCTCCCAGCCGATCTCCAGGCTCGCGCTGCCGAGTACCGATCCCGTCGACGATTCGGTCACGGTGAGGTTGACCACCACCGGCGGTCTCAGCTTCGCGTCCTGCTCGGCGAGGTACGACCAGTAGACCGGTTCGGCGGTCCCCGTGTATTCGGGCGCGAGTTCGACGACCCTGAAGCCGGGAGGCCCCCAGTGGTAGAAGGTCCCGTAGTTCGTCCTCCAGGTGAATTGCGCGTCGGGCGGGAGAATCCCCGAGACGTTCGCCGGCGTGAGCCGGATGCCGATAGTCGAGGACATGACCAGGCTGTAGCGGGCAGGGGTGGCGTTGATCGCCATCACGAGGAGGGCGGCGGCGACAGGCGGGGCGGGAGACGGGCCTGGCTGGCTGGCGGGGGTGGTGAGGCAGCCGGCTATGAAAATGATGCCGATAGTGAGGGCAATCAGGAGGGGCTTGTTCAGATTCACGTGCTGAAAGTCGCCTCGGGAGGGAGAAATAGATGTCGGAAACAGGATCGCGATGAGTCGAAAAATGCCTCGGCAACTGGATAAGTAAGAGAAAAGATGGGAGGTGATCACCCGAACAGGGCACCGAGGCCTGCCATCGCCGATTCCTCT
>DATIYO010000148.1:0-2018 GCA_035517575.1 Methanomicrobiales archaeon | reverse complement strand
CCGATCTCATCAACGTCCTCGCCGACAAGCCCGGGACCGTCAAGTGCCTGTACATCATGGGCGAGAACCCCATGCTCTCTGACCCCGACCTCCACCATGTCGAGAAGGGCCTGAAGAACCTGGAGTTCATGGTGGTCCAGGACATCTTCCTCACCGAGACCGCGCAACTCGCGAACGTCGTCCTCCCGGCCGCCTGCTTTGCAGAGAAGGACGGGACCCAGACGAACACCGAGCGGCGCGTCCAGAAGTGGAGGAAGGCCGTGAACCCACCCGGCGAAGCGAAGGCCGACTGGCAGATCATCAGCGAGCTCGCGGGAAAGATGGGCTTTGCGAAGCAGTTCCCGTACAAGAGCGCGGAGGAGATCTTCACCGAGGTCGCGAAGGTGACCCCCTCCTATGCCGGGATGAGCTATGCCCGGCTCGAGAAGCCCGAGGCCCTCCACTGGCCCTGCCCGACGGCAGAGCACCCGGGGACGCCCATCCTCCACAAGGAGAAGTTCGCGCACCCCGACGGTCTCGGCGTCTTCACCCCGCTCGAGTGGAAGGCCCCGGCCGAGGTGCCAGACAAGGAGTACCCCCTCATCCTGACCACGGGCCGGTGCATCTGGCAGTGGCACACGGGGACCATGACCCGGAGGTCCGAGTCCCTGGAGAGGGAGGTCCCGACCGGCTGGGTCGAGATCAACACCGAGGACGCGGCGGCGCTCGGGGTCGCCGATGGCGAGATGGTGAAGGCGAAGACGAGGCGCGGGGAGATCGAGATCCAGGCGAAGGTGACGGACGGGATCAAGAAGGGCGAGACCTTCATCCCGTTCCACTACGTCGAGTGCGCGGCCAACATGCTCACGAACAACGCCCTCGACCCTGTCGCGAAGATACCGGAGTTCAAGGCCTGTGCCATCCGGATCGAGAAGCTCGGAGGTGCGTAAATGGCAGCAAAGGGAGAGATGTTCTATACCTGGTCGGCCGACAAGGCGATCCAGGAGAAGGGAGAGCTCGGCGGCTCGGTGACGACGCTCCTCAAATTCGCCCTCGAGAACAAGATCATAGACGCGGTCTTTGCCATCAGGAAGGGGAAGGACCTGTACGACGCCCAGCCGGTGCTCATCACCGACCCGAAGGAGCTCATCAACACGGCGGGCTCCCTCCACTGCGGCAGCCTGCTCATGTCCAAGCTCATCAAGAAGTACCTGGACGGTGCCGAGAAGATGCGCATCGGAATGACAGTGAAGGGCTGCGACGCGATGGGGCTCTACGAGCTCGCGAAGAGGAAGCAGGTGAACCTGGACAACCTGGTCATGATCGGCGTAAACTGCGGCGGGTCCGTGTCACCCTTCATGGCGAGGAAGATGATCGCCGAGAAGTTCGGCGTCGACCCGGACAAGGTCCACAAGGAGGAGATCGACAAGGGCCAGTTCATCATCGAGTTCGAGGGAGGCCACAAGGGCATCTCCATGGACGAGCTCGAGGAGCACGGGTTCGGGCGGCGGACGAACTGCCGCCGGTGCAAGATGAAGGTCCCCCGGCAGGCCGACCTTGCCTGCGGTAACTGGGGGGTCATAGGGCCCAAGGCCGGTGAAGCCACCTTCATCGAGGTATGCAGCGAGAAAGGGGCGGACCTGTTCAACAAGGCCGTCCAGGCCGGCGCCCTCAAGGCCGAGAAGGCCCCCGACGCGGGGGTCGCGATCCGGGGCAAGGTCGAGAAGGCGATGCTCGGCCTCGGGAACAAGTGGCGGGAGAAGGACTTCAAGGGCCTCGGCGAGGGGAACGAACGCCTGAAGACCATCATGAACGAGACCTCCCGGTGCATCAAATGCTACTCGTGCATCAATGCATGCCCGATCTGCTACTGTGTCGAGTGCAGCACCAGGAAGCCATACCTCGTCCCACCCGGGCAGGTAACGCCGCCGTTCATGTTCCACATGATCCGGTTCGTCCACATCTCGGACTCGTGCGTGAACTGCGGGCAGTGCGAGGAACTCTGCCCGATGGACATCAGGAACTCCCTGTTCATGCAC
>DATIYO010000147.1:0-5657 GCA_035517575.1 Methanomicrobiales archaeon | reverse complement strand
AGATGTCCGCGTACCGGTCCAGGACATGGTCCAGGAAGTCGCCCCGGGTGCCCGCGAGCTGCCGCTCACGGGCGATAGCCCCGTCCAGGGAGTCGAAGAGGGCGTTCACCGCGACGAGGGCCGTCGCCCCCGCGACGGCGCCCCCGAGGAATGCGAACCCCGCGGCGACCGAGGCGAGGAAGGCCATGACCGAGAACTGGTTCGGGGTGAGGCCGGCCCCTATGCAGAGCCGGACGAGGGGCCTGAGGAGGCCTGCCGCGTGGGGCCGGAACTGGTCGAGGGTCATGCCTCCTCCAGCAGGTATCCTGACCAGTCGATCCCGCCGTGGGAGGGAGGGACCCTCCCCCCGACGAACCCCTCGATGCCGTCGGCCACGCTCTCCGGTCGCATATCGGTCGTGTCCAGCTCGAGGACATGCTCCGGGGCGTGCCGTTCGAGGGTCTCGATCAGGCACACGTCGAGCGCCTCGGCCTCCGCGTTCTCGCGGCACTTCTCCTCGCCATATCCCCGGGCCCTGAGCCGGGCGAGGAGCCGGTCGGGGCGGCAGCGGAGGACCACGACGAGGTCGCAGGGGAGGAGGTGGGCGAGGTGCCCCTCCACGAAGCCCTCGACGGGGACGAACTCCCGGGCCCAGCGGTCCTCGTCGATGATCCGCGTGTCCCGCTCCGGGTCCTCGCCGATGACGTACCGCTGGACGGTGTCCGCGAGGTGGACCAGCGGGTGGCCGCGGCGGGCGAGCTCGACCGCCGCTGACGATTTGCCGGTGCCCGGTGTCCCGGTGATCCCGCACATCATAGCCGGTTGATCTCGGTGATGAGGCGTTCGTTCTCCCAGTCCTCGCCGATGCTCACCCGGAGGTAGTGGTCCTCCAGGTCGGGGAAGCTCCGGCACGACCGTACCACCACCCCGCGGGACGCGAGGGCCTTTGTCGCATCGTCGCTCGCGAGGGGCGCGACGTCCACGAGGACGAAGTTCGCCTCGGAGGGGTACACCCGGCGGGTGATCTCCCGGGAGAACCGGTCCCTCCAGGTCCGCACATGGTCGAGGTAGGCCCCCGACCACTCTTTCTCGCCGAGGGCGGCCTCTGCCGCCGCGGCCGCCACGCTGCTCACGGCAAACGGGGTCTGCGCCCGCCGGTACGGCTCCTCCAGCCACCCGGGCAGGAAGGCGTACCCGATGCGGAGCCCGGCGAGGCCGTGGATCTTGGAGAGGGTCCTCCCGATGACCAGGTTGTCGTACTCCCGCATGAGCGGCCGGTAGTCCAGGCCGGCGAAGTCCACGTAGGCGTTGTCGAGGAAGAGGACCCCGTCGAAGCTCTCCAGGAGGCCCGCGATCTCGTCGGGGGGCGTCGCGTTCCCCGTGGGGTTGTTCGGCGAGCAGATGAACCCGAGGGGGGCGTCCTCCATCGCCCGGGCAAAGGCCTCGGGATCGACGGAGAAGTCCTCGTTCCGCCTCACGGGGACGACCTCCGCCCCCTGCCCCCGGGCCGCGACGCCGTAGAAGGAGAAGGTCGGGGTCGCCACCACCACCTTCTCGCCCGGATCGACGAGGACCCGGAGGACCGTCTCGATGACCCCGTCCATGCCCGCGCCGGCGGCGAAGTGGTACTTCCCGTGGTGCCGCTCAAGTGCCTGCAGGAGGGACAGGGGCACCTCGGGCGGGTACCGGTTCACCCCCCGGAGTGAGAGCATCGCGGCATCGAGGACGGCGGGGGGCGGGGGGAAGGGGTTCTCGTTGCTCGCGAGGCGTGCGACCGGCTCGATCCCCGAACGGCGGGCGATCTCGGCGGCCTCGGTCGCGTAGACGTACGACCCTTCCGAGAAGCAGCGCCTAGCCGAGCGCCTCATGGATGACCCCGATGGCCGCGTCGATCTCGTCGTCCCGGATGACGAGGGGCGGGACGAGGCGGAGGTTCCCGTCCGCGGCGCAGTTGACGAGGACGCCCCGGGCGGCGCACCGCTTCTGGACCCCGGGGCACCTCGCCCCGACGCTCACCCCGACCATGAGCCCCCGCACCCGCGGGTTGAACTCCGCGAGGCCCCGCCGGAACCGCTCGCCCTTCGGGATGACCGTGGGGAGGATCTCCCGGATGACCCCGATGGTCGCGAGGGCCGCGGCGCAGGCGAGGGGCCCGCCCGCGAAAGTCGAGCCATGCTCGCCCGGCTTGAACTCGAGTCCATCCCGGGCGACGAGGGCCCCCATGGGGAAGCCGCTCCCGATGCCCTTTGCGAGCGTGACGATGTCGGGCGCGACGCCCTCGTGCTCGATCGCGAGCCACTTCCCCGTGCGCCCCATGCCCGACTGCACCTCGTCGTCGATGAGGAGGGCCCCCCTGTCGTCGCAGATCTCGCGGACCCCCGCGATGAAGCCCTCGGGCGGGATGATGACCCCTGCCTCGCCCTGCACGGGCTCGATGAAGACCCCCGCGGTCTCCTCCGTGACCGCCTTCCGGACGCCATCCAGGTCGCCGAAGTCCACGAAGGTGCATTCCGGTTCCAGGGGGAGGAAGGGCTCGCGGATGGCCGGCTTGTGGGTTACCGCGAGGGCCCCTGTCGAGCGGCCGTGGAACCCGTGGGTGAAGGCCACGAACCGCTTCCGCCCGGTCCGCACCTTCGCGAGCTTGATGGCCGCCTCGGTGGACTCGGTCCCCGAGTTCGTGAGGAAGACCTTCCCGAGGCCGGTGATCTCCGAGAGCTCCCGCGCGAGCTCGGCCTGGCCGGGGACGTAGTAGAGGTTCGAGCAGTGGATGAGCTCCCCCGCCTGCCTGCAGATGGCCCCGACCACCGCGGGGTGGCAGTGGCCGGTGCTCACGACGGCGATACCGGCGACGCAGTCGATGTACTCCTTCCCTTTCGCGTCCCAGACCTTCGCCCCCTCGCCGCGGACGATCTTCAGGTCCCGGGTGAAGACCGGCTGGTAGTAGCGGGCCTCGATCGCCTTCTCCTTCTCGAAGTCTTCCATGGCTCTCCTCACTCGTACTCGATGGTCGCGGGCGGCTTCGGGGTGATGTCGTACACCACCCGGGCCACCGACGGGATCTCCGATGTTATCCTCGAACCTATATGAACCAGGTGGTCGAAGGGGACCTGCAGGGGGTCGGCGGTCATCCCGTCGCGGGAATTGACCGCCCTCACCCCGATGACCCAGCCGTGGATCCGGACGTCCCCCTTCACCCCCGTGCCCTTCCCGAGGAGGGCGGCGAGGCACTGCCAGGGCCGGTACTTCTCCACGAGCTCCTCCTCGACGATGGCGTTCGCCTCCCGGACGGCCGCGATCCGCTCCCGGGTCACCTCGCCGATGACCCGCACGGCGAGGCCGGGCCCGGGGAAGGGCATCCGGTGCTGGATCTCGGGGGGGAGGCCGAGGGCCCCCGCGAGCTCCCGCACCTCGTCCTTGTACAGGTCCCGGATGGGCTCGATGATCCGGGAGAAGGCGATGGAGAGGGGCATGCCGCCGACGTTGTGGTGGCTCTTGATGCCGCCCTGGCTCTCGATCCGGTCGGGGTAGATGGTCCCCTGGAGCAGGTGCCGGGCGTTCACCGCCCGCGCCTCCTGCTCGAAGACCCGGATGAACTGCTCCCCGATCCGCTTCCTCTTCTCCTCGGGGTCCCCGACCCCCTCGAGGGCGGCGAAGAACCGGTCCTCTGCCCTGACGACGTGGAGCCGGAGGTTCCCGAAGAGCCGGGTGATCCGCTCGGTCTCGCCCTTGCGCATCAGGCCGGTGTCCACGTAGATGGGGACGAGCCGGTCCCCGATGGCCCTCCCCGCGAGGGCGGCGCAAACCGAGCTGTCCACGCCCCCCGAGAGGGCCATCACGACCTTCTCCCCCGCCGACTCGGTCCGGATCTCCTCGACGGCCTTCCCGATGAACGCCTCGAGGTTCATCCCCGCCTCCCCGCCGGCCCGCCGCCGTGCCTCTTCGCGCAGGCGGTGACGAGGCCCAGGAAGGGCGGGGAGGGGCGGGCCGGCCGGGAGTGGAACTCGGGGTGGAACTGGGTCGCGAGGAAGAAGGGGTGGCCGGGGATCTCGCAGACCTCCATGCGCACGCCGTTTCTTCCCGAGAAGACGAGGCCGGCCTTCTCGAGGTCGGGGATGTACGCGGGGTTCACCTCGTACCGGTGCCGGTGCCGCTCCAGGATGTCGGTCTTCCCGTAGAGGCGCTCCACGAGGGTGCCCGGCGAGAGCATGACCGGGTAGTTCCCGAGGTGCATGGTGCCCCCGAGCTGGTCGATCCCCTTCTGCTCGGGGAGGATCGCGACCACGTAGGTGCCGCTCCCGAACTCCTCGCTCGCGGCATCGGCGATGCCGAGCACGCCCCTCGCGTACTCGATCACGGCGAGCTGGAACCCGAAGCACAGCCCGAGGAAGGGGATCCCCTTCTCCCGGGCATGGGTGATGGCCCGGATCTTCCCGTCGATCCCCCTGCTCCCGAAGCCGCCGGGCACAACGATCCCGTCGACCGCCTCGAGGTCTGCCGAGGTGTAGTGCTCGGCATCGATCCACCGGATCTGCACCTCGGTGGAAAGGGCCCTCCCCGCGTGCTTCAGCGCCTCCTTGATGCTGATGTACACGTCCTCGATCCCGTACTTGCTCACGATCCCGACGGTCACCTGGCCGGTGTACCCCTTCATGACCGTCGCGTACCAGGAGGGGTCCGCGTCCCGCCTCTCGAGGCCGAGGTGGTCGGTGAGGACGTCGGCGAGGCCCTCCCGCTCGAGCTCGAGGGGCACCTGGTAGATGTCCGGCATCGTGGCTGCCGAGATGACCCCCCGCTGCTTCACGTCGCAGAAGGCCGAGATCTTCTTCTTCGTCCCCTCCCCGAGGGGCCGCACGCTCCGGGCGACGATGATGTCCGGCGCGAGGCCGAGCTCCCGCAGGGCCTTCACCGAGTGCTGCGTCGGCTTCGTCTTCATGTCCCCCATGGTGTCCACGGGGACGAGGGTCACGTGGATGAGGGCCATGTCCTGCGGCGGGAGCTCGCCCCGCATCTGCCGGACCGCCTCGAGGAAGGGCATGCTCTCGATGTCGCCCACCGTCCCCCCGACCTCGACGAGGCAGATGTCCGCGGTCCCGTGGTCGACCGACTTTCCCGCGGCCCTCCCGACGGAGGCCTTGATCTCGTCGGTGATGTGGGGGATGATCTGGACCGTGGACCCGAGGAAGTCGCCCTTCCGCTCCCGTTCGATGACGGTGCGGTAGACCTTCCCCGTCGTGATGTTGTGGTCAGAGGAGAGCTCGATGTCGAGGAACCGCTCGTAGTTCCCGAGGTCGAGGTCCACCTCCCCGCCGTCGGAGAGGACGTAGACCTCGCCGTGCTGGGCCGGGTTCATCGTCCCTGCGTCGATGTTTAAGTACGGATCGATCTTCACCGCCGTGACCGAGTAGCCCCGGCTCTTCAGGATCCGCCCGATGGACGCGGTCGTGATCCCCTTGCCGAGGCCGCTCATCACCCCCCCCGTCACCACGATGTACTTCACGGAGCACTCCACCCGCTGGAGATCAGGTCGATGTGGAACGTCATATAGCTACGGCATCCTCCATCGGGGGGAAAGGCGGTCGCGGGCGTTCGGGGTATGGATACCGGTAATGACCCCGGGTCCCGGGCGGGATGATGGAAAAGCGTGAACTTTATGCCTTGATTCATCTCATAATATACAA
>DATIYO010000146.1:0-3457 GCA_035517575.1 Methanomicrobiales archaeon | reverse complement strand
CCGACGATGATGTTCTCGGTCACGCCGTTCAGTTCGTCCACCTCGTTCGCCACCGCCGCGTCGAGCAGGTGGTTCACGGTCACCTCGAAGGCCGCCCTCGAGAGGACGGATTCCTTTTCACCGGCGATCCCGTGGCGGCCGATCTGCTTCACCTCGCCGTCCATGCACATCATGTCCGCGACGAGCATGATGTGACGGACGTCGACGAGGATACCCTGCTCGGCGAGGGTCGAGAGGGCCTCGTAGATGATGGAGTTCCGCGCCGCCTCGATCCCGAGGACGTCCGCGATCTCGCTGATGTTGTTCGTCCGGGTGCGGGAGGTGTCCACGCCCTCGACCTCGAAGACGTCCTTCAGGTTCGAGCCCTCGGTGTAGAGGATGTACTCGCCCTCCTCCTTCCGGACCACGACCCGCTCGATATCGTCGATGCCCTGCACGATGACGTTCCGGACATGCTCGGCGAGCTGGAACAGGTTCTGGTAGCTCTCCCGGTCCTTGGGGAGGAAGAGGAGCCGCGCCTTGTCTTCCTCCACCTCGCACTCGAAGTCCCGGTAGTGGCGCCGCTCCTTGATCTTCTTCGGGGCGAGCTCGATGATCCGCTCGACCGCGATCTTCCGCTTCTCGGTGACCGCGGTGTTCAGCTGGACCACGACGAGCATCTTCTCCATGTCGATGGTGATGTCCCCGAACTCGGCGAGGGGCGCCGCCTCGACCTGCCAGCTCACCTCGCGGGCCCGGTCCCGGTCGGCCGAGAACTCGGGCTTCAGGTGGATGGTCATGGTCGGGGTGGAGGGCTCGCGCCGGGCGTCCATGATCTCGATGAGCCGCGGGAGGCCGAGCGTGACGTTGATCTCGGCCACCCCCGCGTAGTGGAAGGTCCGCATCGTCATCTGCGTGCCCGGCTCGCCGATGGACTGGGCGGCCACGATCCCGACCGCCTCGCAGGCCTCGATCCGGGTGTTCTGGTACTCCCGGACGATCCGGTCCAGGATCTTCGCGAACTGCCGGTCGGTGACGTTCCGGTCGCCGAGGAACTTCTTCATCTCCTCCTTTGTCCGGGCAGGGAGGTCGGCCGCGTCGACCTTCTTCTCCATGGATTCCTTCATGGCTGGACCTCCTCCTTGAGCTCGCTCTCGATGATCCCCTTCACGTCGACGGGGCTCCCGAACGAGGAGCGCGACGGGTCGGTGCCGTCCTCGCCGTACCGGAACTGGATGATCCGGCCGCCGGTGGTCCGCACCGTGCCGTCGTAGGCGACCTTCAGGTCCTGGAGGGCGTTGATCATCCTCCGCTGGAGGTACCCGCTCTGCGACGTGCGGACCGCGGTGTCGACCAGGCCCTCGCGCCCGCCGATGGCGTGGAAGAAGAACTCCGTCGGGGAGAGGCCGCTCTTGTAGCTGTTCTGGATGAACCCGTGGGCGGCCGATCCCCGGTCTCCCTTCACGAAGTGGGGGAGGGTCCGGTCGTCGTAGCCACGGACGATCCGCTCGCCACGGACGGACTGCTGGCCGATGCAGCCCGCCATCTGGGTGAGGTTGAGCATGGAGCCTCTCGCCCCCGAGACCGCCATGACCACGGCGGAGTTCTCGAGCCCGAGGTGCCGGCCGGCGATCTCACCCGTCCGGTCTCTCGCCTTCCCGAGGACCTGCATGATCTGCATCTCCAGGGTCTCGTCGAGGGTCCGGCCGGGCATCGGCTCGAGCTGCCCGTCCTGGAAGATCTTGATACGGCGCTCCACGTCGTTGGCCGCGTTCTCGAGCACCTCCCGGATCTGCCCGTGCTCGGTGCGGGAGAGGTCCTCGTCATCGATCCCGAAGGAGAAGCCGTCGAGCATGATGGCCCGGATGGCGAGCTTCGTCATGTCGTCGATGAACTCGGCCGCCTTCCTCATCCCGTACTGGCGGATGATGCGGTGCAGGATCTGCCCGTCGAAGGCCCCGATGGCCTTCTTGTCGATGGTGCCCGAGACGAGCTTCCCGTCGAATATCTTGACATAGGCGTCCCGCTCGCACCCCTCCCGCTTGCACTCCTCGCAGCTCGCGCAGGACGAGGCCTTGAAGACCATGTTCAGCTCGGTCGGCAGGATGGCGGAAAGGACCTGCTTGTTCGACCAGAGCGGGATCCCGTTCTCCACCTTGTCGGGTTCGGGCATGCGCTCCACGGGGAAGTGCTTCAGGAGGTAGATGACCCGGTCCTTCGTGTAGTGCCGCAGGCCGTGGGTGAGCATGAAGATGCCCGAGACATGGTCGTGGATCCCGCCGATGATCGGGCCGCCGAAGCGCGGGGAGAGGATGTTCTCCTCCACGGCGAGGAGGATCTGGGCCTCGGCCTTCGCCTCCTCGGTCTGGGGCACGTGGAGGTTCATCTCGTCCCCGTCGAAGTCGGCGTTGTAGGGCGGGCAGACGGCGGGGTTGAGCCGGAAGGTCTTCCCCTCCATGACCCGCACCCGGTGGGCCATGATGGACATCCGGTGGAGGGAGGGCTGCCGGTTGAAGAGGACGATGTCCCCGTCCCGGATCTGCCGCTCCACGGTCCAGCCGGGCTCGACCATCGCGACGACCGTCTCGAGGTTCGCGTCCGAGAGCCGGAGCCTCCGGTTGTCGGGCCGGATGACGTAGTTCGCGCCGACCGGCGCGTTGATGGTGGGGCGCTCGGGGCCCCGCAGGATAAACTCCCGCATCTCGTCCTTGTTGAAGGGTGTCACCCGTACGGGGATGGTCATCTCCCTCGCGATGGCGAGGGGCACCCCCACCTCGGTGACCCTGATATTCGGGTCGGGGGAGATGACGGTGCGGGCCGAGAAGTTCACCCGCTTCCCCGAGAGGGAGCCACGGAACCGGCCGTCCTTCCCCTTGAGCCGCTGGGAGAGGGTCTTTAAGGGCCTCCCGCTCCGGTGCCGCGCCGGCGGGCAGCCCGCGACCTCGTTGTCGAGGTAGGTGGTGACGTGGTACTGGAGGAGCTCCCAGAGATCCTCGATGATCAGGTGGGGGGCACCCGCGTCCTGGTTCTCCTTGAACCGCTGGTTGATCCGGATGATGTCCACGAGCTTGTGGGTCAGGTCGTCCTCGGACCGCTGCCCGTTCTCGAGGATGATGGAGGGGCGCATCGTGACCGGCGGGACGGGGAGGACGGTGAGGATGGTCCACTCGGGCCTCGCGACGTCGGGGTTGATCCCGAGGAGCTTCAGGTCCTCGTCGGGGACCTTCTCGAGCCGCGCCCTCACATCGGCGGGGGTGAGTTTGTGCTCGTTCCTCTTCCCGTCCTCGGTCCAGATCTCCGAGAACGTGGTGGGCTTCTCGAAGTTGATCTTCAGCTGCTGCTCGCCGCAGTGGGGACACTGCCGCTCCTTCTTGATGTCCTTCTCCTTCAGGATATCGACGCCCGCCTCCTCTTCGGAAGAGAGCACCTTCTCGATCTCGGCCGGCTCGAGAAGCAGCCGGCTGCAGGCCCTGCAGGT
>DATIYO010000145.1:0-5733 GCA_035517575.1 Methanomicrobiales archaeon | reverse complement strand
GAGCTGGAGCGAGGTGTAGAGGTGCCGGTCGTCCTCGGTGGAGACGCTCCAGACGATGATCATGGGGATGATGTCCATCATGATGCTCGACCGGTGCTTCCGGAAGCTGATCATGTGGATGGTGGACATCCCCCGCTCCATGAGCTGCCGGTCCTTCTGGGCGACGCCCGCCTCGATGAGCTCCTTGGAGACGACCGAGAAGATCTTGGACTGGTAGTTCTTCCGGTCGAGGCCGTGGCAGAGCTCGATGGTCTTCTGGAGCCAGCGCTCGTTCCGCGAGGTGATGTAGGCCTTGATCGCCCGGTCCGCCACCTCCTGGATCTCGGGGAAGGGGAGGTCGCCGAGGAAGATCAGGAAGTCGGGGACGCTCTCCTTGAAGATGGCTTCCTTGATGGCCTCGTGGATGACCGCGAGGATCGTCCTCCGCTCCTTCCGCTTCTGGATGGTCCGGACGTCATCGAGGATGGACCGGATGCCATCGAGATCCTTATGTAGGAGTGCCTGGTGGATCTTCTTCTTTATATGGGAGGTGTTCGGGACGGCCGGCAAGGGAATCCCGCCAATACAAGATATGACCCGAATTCATATATGAACCTTCCGATTAAAATCCAGAGATTAAATGCAAGAGAATTCGTATTTAAGAAAAATTACACAAGAAACGGCCTTCACATCCCTTTCACAGGTATTAAGGACGAATTCACTGATTCTGGACAATATTTTCCCGCGGAAACGCTTTAATCTCGTTTTCTGTGGAGGTACTACCGTGGCGGGGCGGAGAGCCGGAAAGCCCGGGGAAAAATAATGGGCGCTACCGCGGGCCCACGCCCGCGGGCGACGCCCCGATGGCGTCCCGGATCTCAGCGAGGAGGTCCCGCGCCTCCCCCTCCTTCCGGGACTCGACCGTGATCCGGACCAGGGGTTCCGTGCCCGAGGGGCGGACGAGGGCCCACGAGCCCTCGCGGTTCAGCCGCATCCCGTCGGTCAGGTCGGGCTTCTCCCCCTCGTACCGCCGGGTCAGGTCCCTCACGAGGGCGCGGGCATCGCCGGTCCGGATCTTCTCCTTGATCATGGAATACCGGGGGAGGGAATCGGCAAGCTCCGAGAGGGGCTTCCCCGCCCGGGCGACGATGGACACCACCGTCGCAGCCGTCATCGCCCCGTCCCGGCAGAACTGGTGCGCGGGGTAGATGAGCCCGCCGTTCCCCTCGCCGCCCATGACCACCGGCGTCCCCTTCGCGATGAGCTGCATCATCCGCCGCGCCACGTAGATGGACCCGACCGCGGTATAGTCGACGGTGCAGCCCAGCTTCTCCGCGACCTCACCGACGACGAGGGAGGTGCTCACCGGGGCGACCACGACGCCCTGCCTCTCCGCGCACATCGAGCGCGCGATGAGCCCGAACTCCCGGTTCTCCTCAAGGAACCCGCCCTTCTCGTCGACAAAGACCGTCCGGTCCGCATCGCCGTCGTGCGCCAGCCCGAGGGCGGCATGGGTGGCGACGACCATCTGCGCGAGGGGGGCGAGCCCCTCGGCCGACGGCTCGGGGGCGCGGTTGGGGAAGGTCCCGTCCTCGATGGCGTTCAGGGTGTGGACCCGGCAGCCCATCCGGGTCAGGATCTCGGGGGTGGTCCGGCAACCGGCCCCCGACCCCGGGTCCACCACGACGGTGAGCCCCCTGCCGGTCCCGGGCGGGAAATGACCGGTGACCGCGGCGAGGTAATCCTCGATCCGGTCAGGTGCGGTGGCCTGCCTCCCGACCCGGTCCCAGGGGGCGAGCTCGAACCGGCGGGCGAAGAGCCGGTCCTCGAGCTGGATCGCCTGGTCGTCCCCCATCTCGGTGCCGTCGGTATCGATGACCTTCACCCCGTTGTACTCGGGGGGGTTGTGGGAGGCGGTGACCATGGCGCCGGCGGCAAACCCGTCGCGGACGATGAACTGGAGGGCGGGCGTCGGGAGGACCCCCAGGTCGACCACGTCGCAGCCGGTCGCGAGGATCCCCGCCCTGAGGGCGCTTGCGAGGGCCGGTCCCGAGGTCCTCGTGTCCCGCCCGACGGCGATCCGGCCCCTCCGCATCGACCCGAGCGCGGCCCCGATGCCGAGGACGAGCTCGGGGGTCATGTCCTCGCCGACCACGCCGCGGACGCCGTTCGTGCCGAAGATCCGCTTCCCTTTCTTCTCCTCAGTCACGCGGATCGCCCTCCGTTCCGGCTCCCCCCGCTTCTCCCTGATCATCGCGGGGGCCTTCGGACGGGGCCACGCCCTCCTCCTCGCGAGGTACTTCCTCCTCTTTCTCCTCCTTCACGGCGGGCTCGTGTTCCGGCCTCCCCGCTTCCTCCCCGCCACCGGCCTCGCGTGCCCGGAGCACCCTCGCCGCCGACTCGGCGACGTTCCGCATCACGTCGGTGATCCGGTCCTCGGTGGAGATCTCCTCGTCGATGTCGAGGCTCGTCCCCTCGACCTCGAGGAGGAACTTCGCCACCTCGCTCGCCTCGAAGAGGATGTCGTCGAGCTCCTCGGCCGTGAAGAAGCCGCACATCGCCCCGTAGAAGAAGGTGGCCCCCGCCTTCTTCACCTTCCGCCGGAATGCGCTCCTCGCCTGGTTCACGGCCTGGGGGGTGTACGTGTCCGTCATGAACGGGACGAGCTCGGGGAGGTGCTCCCCGATGAAGGTCATCTCCGACCCGCCGGTCGTCTTGAAGTCGGCGCAGAGCCGGGCGATGGCCCATTCCCTCGCGGTGACATAGGTCCGCTTCCTGAGGAACGCGTTCACCTTGTCATAGGTGGCCCCGTCCACCTTCTTGAACTTCTGGTACTTCTGCGCGTTCTGCGCGTCGCCCGCCCCTTCTCCGTCCTGCATCCCTGTACATCTGGTGGGGTGCAGGTAATGAATCCCGCGGTCAGGGGTTATATAGAGCATCCCGCGGTTTATGGGCCCCCTGGCAGGGTTTTGAGAGGCCCCCTCCACCCGCGGGTTTACCCGGTGAATACATATAAGGGAGCGAGTACACCTGTACTAAATTCGGGCAGGCCACCCGAGAGCCGGGGAGGCCTGGTGAAGGAGTCCCGTCCATGTTCCAGGGATCGCCGCGGCGGCGCCTCCGCCCCATCGTGCTCGCCCTCCTCGTGCTCGTATCAGCGGCCGGGATGGTACGGGCCGTCCAGACCTCCACCATCATCTACTCCACCGACTTTTCTTCCGATCCCGACTGGATCACGAACAACCCCTACACGAACCACTGGGACGAGGACCTCGGCATGTTCCACTACTACCTCCGGGACGCGACGAACACCTTCGTGTACAAGAAGGTCCCCTACAACGGCGAGTCCTTCCGGATCGAGTACGACCTCTACCCCCTCCACACGGATTTCCAGTCCTCCTTCCGCCTGGGCCTCGGCAACCGGGACATGTACATCAACCAGGGGACGACCATCTTCTCGGAGTTCGAGAACGGCCCGTACGGGAACCTCATGTGGATCCGGGTCATCGACCAGCAGAACCAGAGGCGCGAGGCGTCCTCCTATGCCCAGTCCTATGGCGGCCCCTCGGTCCGTTTCACCGACGGGACCCCGTACCATGTCATCATCACCTACAGCCGCGAGGACAAGTCCGTCGGGATCGACGTGAGTTTCCTCCCCAACCGCACCTCGTTCTGGGGCTACACCCTCTCGAGCATCACGAGCCTGGGGACCATGGACCGGATCTACCTGTCCACCATCGGGGACTTCGAGAACCCGAGCGCGGTGGCCGAGGGCTACATCGACAATGTGGAGATGAGCCTCATCTACCAGGTGGCGCCGGCCACGACCCCTGCCTCCACGTCGTCCCCGACCGTGGGGACCCGCAGCGAGACCCCCACCGCCCCGCCGGCGACCGTACCCACGGTCTCGCAGATCCCCCTCACCACCCAGAAGAGCACCCCGATCCCGGTTTTTATCGCGTTCTTCGCCCTCGTCCTCGCCGCATCGCTCTTCCTGCTCCGGAAGAAGTGAAGCGGCCCCTCCCCGTCGGGCGGTCTCATCTTCCCGTCACCGGTAACAGCCCCCGGCTGGTACCGGTCAGGGAGATGCCTCCCCGGTCCGTGACGAGGTAGGTGTTCTCGGTCCCGACCATCCCGATGGACGGGATTCCCTTCTTGGGTTCGAGGGCGATGGTCATCCCCGCCTCGAGGGGTTCGTCGAAACCGGGGGCGATCGCCGGCGGCTCGTCCACGGCGAGCCCGATGCCATGGCCGAGGAAGTTCACCCGGCGGTCCCCGAACCCCATGAAGTTTTCGAGGAATTCCGGCGCGAGGCCCTCCATGATCCTGCCATGGATGGAGGAAGGCTTGGTCCCCGGCCTGAGCATCCCCGCCATCTGATCCTGCAGCTCGACGCATTGCTCATGGATCCCAGCCACCGCCTCGGAGGGAGACGCCGCGAACAGGTAGACCATCGTCTTGTCGGTCTGGTATCCCCCGACCCCGCAGGCATTGTCTATGAAGACGAGATCCCCTTTCCGGAGCCTCCGGTCACGGCTCCCGAGGACCGGCGCCGCGGGCGAGATCCCCGTGCAGCCGCCCGGGCCGTCGAAGCAGGTGGGGTGGAGGGAGTTCTCCCCGAACCCGATCTGCCCGACCTCGATCTCGGTGTTGAAGCTCCCGAACCGGACGATCCCCTGGTGCCCCAGCCCGACCATGGCAGAGTAGATCCCGGTGGCCAGCGCCGCCTCGGTCATGCCCTCCCTGAGCATTCCGGGCACGCACTCCTCGAGCACCCTGCGGTGGATGGCCCCCGCCCGCTCCATGAGGGAGATCTCATAGGGGCTCTTCACCATCCGGACCTTCATCACCTGCCGGTCGAGGGACCGCACCCCGGAGAAGGGGAAGTGCTTCCTGAACCGCTCGACGAGGGCGACGGGCACGACCTCGGTCTCCAGGTAGACCATGTCCGGGATCCTCGCGGTCTCCCGTGCCGCGTCCCTGAACCCGGTCATCGGCCGGATGCAGGGAAAGAGGGACTCCTCCGTCGCACGCTCGTGGCTCCTGCGCACCCAGAAGACGGCATCCCCTTCTTCGGGAATCAACAGGACGCCGTCCTGGATGGTTCCCGTGAAGTAGAGCAGGTTGATCCGGCCGAAGATCGCCGCCATCCCCCAGCCGGGGTTATCCCTGTCCATCCGGGCCCTGAAGCGGCCCAGGCGGGTCTCGAGCTCGGCGAGGGGCACCTGTTCCTGCACTTTCTCTCCCGAACCGATGCCGGACGGCGACATTTCCCTCCTCCTTCCTCCTCTCCCTGCCCTTCAAATCGATTCCGGCGCGTTTAAATCCTCCCTTCGGGATTTGCCGCCCGCCACCCCGGGACCGTTCCGCCGTGCCCCATTATGTATAGCATCATACGGTTTATGAGAGGCCCCGGATGAGGCGGGAGGAGGGTGAAGAAGATCAAAGAAGCGGGCGATTGGGGCGGTTTCATGGCCGTTCTGCGGTTATTACACTCCGATGCCTCACTATGGCCGATGTGGATAGGGGGGATGAGCATCAGAATTCTGCAGGCCCCTGGCGGACCCGTAGGATTCAGGATTATATATAGGGGGAAACCCGATGTTCACCTGATGAAAAAGGAACGGGCCGGGTCAACCGCGATCATCCCGACGGTGGCCAGGGTGGTGGAATCCCGCTCGCCGGCAGAGGGCCGCCTGTTCACGGACCCCTTTGCGGAACACCTGCTCTCTCCGGGCATCAGGATCCTGCTCC
>DATIYO010000144.1:0-3323 GCA_035517575.1 Methanomicrobiales archaeon | reverse complement strand
TGAACCGGAACACGTTCTCCGGGGAACTCCGGGACCTCCACCGGGTCCAGGAGAAGATCGCGTCCGCCCTCCGCGAGAACCTGGGGATCCGGACCGACGTGAAGCTCGTGGAACCGGGCAAGCTCCCCAGGTTCGAGGGGAAGGCAAAAAGGGTGGTGGACAGGAGAGGGGTGTTGTTCTGATGTACTGGGATTCCAAGATCGAGACGATGGAGAGGGAGGAGCTCGAGCGCCTCCAGTACCGGCTGTTGAAGACCCTTGTCTACCGGCTCTACAGTTTCTCGGCGTTCTACCACCGGCGGATGGAAGAGGCGAAGGTCCACCCTGATGACCTGAAGACGCTTTCCGATGTCACGAAACTCCCGTTCATGTTCAAGAGGGACCTTCGGGACAACTATCCCGACAGGCTCTTCACGGCGACGAAGGAGGAACTCGTCAGGTACCATGTCTCGTCGGGCACCACGGGGAAGCCCACCGTCGTCGGCTATACCAGGAACGACCTCGAGGAGTGGACGGTCTCCCTCGCGAGGGCCCTGACCTCCTGCGGCCTGGGGAGCAAGGATGTCATCCAGGTGAGCTACGGGTACGGCCTCTTCACGGGCGGCCTCGGGCTCCATTACGGGGCAGAGCGGATCGGCGCGACGGTCATCCCGACCTCCGTCGGCGGGACCGAGCGGCAGATCGAGCTCATGCAGGACCTCGGGGCGACGGCCATCTGCTGCACCCCCTCCTACCTCCTCCACATGGGCGAGGTCGCCGAGAAGATGGGCGTCTCCATCAGGAAGGACACGAAGATGCGGGTCGGGATCCTCGGGGCCGAGCCCTGGACCTCCGAGATGCGGAACCGCATCCAGGACTGGCTCGGGATCAAGGCCTATGACATCTACGGGACGAGCGAGCTCTCGGGGCCCCTCTTCACCGAGTGCACGGAGCAGAACGGCATCCACATCTGGGGCGACTTCGCGTACACCGAGATCGTCGACCCGAAGACCGGCGAGCAGGTCGCGGACGGCGAGAAGGGCGAGCTCACCATGACCATCCTGAAGAAGGAGGCCCTCCCCATCATCCGCTACCGGATCGGCGACATCACCTCGATGACGAGGGAGGTCTGCGCCTGCGGGAGGACCCACCCGAGGATCATGCGCATCACGGGCCGGGTCGATGACATGCTCATCATCCGGGGGATCAACGTCTTCCCGTCCATGATCGAGCACACCCTCATGGGCGTCCCCGAGGTCGGGCAGCACTTCCAGATCATTGTCGACCGGAAGCACGAGCTCGACACCCTCCTCGTGCGGGTCGAGATGAAGCCCGAGGCGTTCTCGGACAAGATCAATGATCTCATGAAGATCAAGGAGATGGTGGGAAAACGGCTCGAGTCGGCCCTCGCGGTGCACGCCGATGTCGAGCTCGCCGAGCCCGGGTCCCTCCCGAGGTTCGAGGGGAAGGCAAAGAGGGTTATCGACAGGAGGAAGATGTAATGGAGCCTCAGCAGTATTTCATCAAGCAGATCTCCGTCTTCTCGGAGAACCGGCCCGGGCGGCTCGCCGCCATCGCGAAGGCCATGGAGGACGAGGGGGTGAACATCTTCGCCTTCTCGATCGCCGAGGCCGACGGCTTCGGCGTGGTGCGGGCGCTCGTGAACCACCCGGACAAGGCGTACCGGAAGCTCACCTCCCTCGGCTTCGTCGTCTCGTTCACCGACGTGATCGGGGTGAAGATGCGGGACGAGCCCGGCGGCCTTTACGAGGTCGCACGCCTCCTCGGGGACGCGGGCATCAACATCGAGTACTCGTACGCCTACTCGGGGAAGGAGGCCGCGGTCCTCATCCTCAGGGTCGATAACATCCGGAGCGCGATCGAGAAGATCCTCGCGAGCGGCGGTTCCCTCATGGAGGCGGCCGCCTTCCGGTGACTTTTCGCTTCTCCCACTTCTCGAGCTCCTGGATCATGGAGAGGGTGCCGCCCCGGGCGATCTCCTCCCGGATCCTCTCCTCGTTCTTCTGCACCTCGCGGGCCCTCCTCGCCACCTCGTAGGCACGCTCCTTCGGGATGACGACCACGCCGTTCATGTCCCCGGCGACCCAGTCCCCCGGGCGGACGACCTGGCCGCAGCAGGCGATCTCGGCGTTGATCTCGCCGAAGCCCTTGGGCTCGCCGGCGTTCGGGACGACGGCCCGGGCGAAGAGCGGGTACCCGATCTTCCGGATATCGTCGACGTCCCGTACGGCCCCGTCGATGACGACGCCCGCCACACCCTTGACGAGGGCGGAACGGGTGGCGAGCTCCCCCCAGGGCGCGACATGGACCCCGCCGTCGTTGTTGATCACGATGACATCGCCGGGGCCCGCGAGGTCGATCGCCTCCACGGGCTTTGCCCAGTCCCCCGCAAAGGTCTGGACCGTGACCGCCTTTCCTGCCATCTTCACGTCGCCGCAGATGGAGAGGACCCCCTGCATCGCCCCCTTCCTGTGCATGGCGTCGGAGAGGTTCGGAGTGGAGACTCCGGCGAGGAGTTCGCGGATCTCCTCGTCCCTGGAGCGGGTTTCTCCCTTCACGGCCCCGGGCCGATCGATGGCATTCCGGATCTTCTTCGTCGAGCCGGTCACGTCGCCGGACCGGACGATGTTCCCCCCGACGATCACGATCCCGGCACCCGAACGCACCGCCTCCGCCGCGGAGGCAGCATCGAGCCCTCCGGCGACCGCGACGGGGACCGAGACCTTCCCCGCGAGCTCTTTCACGAGCTCGACCGAGGTGAGCCCGACCATCTGCTGGTCGATCCCCGCATGGGCCGCGATGATGTCCACTCCCAGCCCCTCGAGCTCGATCGCTCTCCCGACGGGATCGGGGGAGTTGATCAGGTCGGCCATGATCCGGACACCGTAGAGCTGCTTCGCCCGGACCGCCTCCCGGATCACCTCGTTGTCCGCGGTGGCGAGGATGCAGACGATAGTAGCCCCGGACTTCGCCGCCATCTCCACTTCGAGGGTCCCCGTGTCGGCGACCTTCATGTCGGCGACGATCTCCCTGCCCGGGAACCCGGCAGCGAGCCTCCTGACCGCCTCCATCCCGGCACTCTTGATCAGCGGAGTGCCTGCCTCCACCCAGTCCGCCCCGCCGAGGACAGATTCGCGGGCTATGGCGACCGCCCGGTCGAGCTCCAGGAGGTCGAGGGCGACCTGGAGGACAGGTCTCCCGCTCCCCACTGCACGCCGGCTCATACCATGGGGTGGGGGGAGAAGAGGGATAAGGGTTTTCCGATTCCCGGGCGCGGGAAGGCATCCGGGCGAGGCCGCGGAAGGTTCAATGCCGGGGATGCCA
>DATIYO010000143.1:0-19081 GCA_035517575.1 Methanomicrobiales archaeon | reverse complement strand
CCCGACCTCGGGGCTCGACGAGATCGTCCTCCCCGCCGTGCAGCCGGGGTCCTCCATCATGCCGGGGAAGGTGAACCCGGTGATGGCCGAGTGCCTGGACATGGTCGGGTTCCAGGTCATCGGGAACGACGCCGCCCTCTCTCTCGCCGCCCAGGCCGGCCAGTTCGAGCTGAACGTGATGACCCCGCTCATGACCCACACGCTCCTCGATTCCCTGGGGATGCTCAACCGGTACCTCCCCGCATTCACGGCCCGTTGCATCGATGGGATCCAGGCGAACGACCTGCGCCTCCTGTCGTCGGTGGGGCTGAACCCGTCCCTCGCCACCCTCCTCGCCCCGAGGATCGGGTACCTGCGGGCCGCGAAGATCGCCGAGGAGGCGAGGGAGAAGCGCCGGCCGGTCCGGGACCTCGCCATCGAGAAGGGGATCCTCACCGGGGAGGAGGCGGACGCCCTCTTCGACCTCGCAGACATCTCGAAGAACCGGTACGGGAGGAGCTGAAAGGAAAGGGGAGAGAGGACCGGCAGGCGTGGCAGGTGCGGTCCCGCCGGCGCTACCAGCCGAGGAAGAGGCTCTTCGTCCGGGTCCACCGGGAGACGGCCTGCATCCCGACCTCCCTGCCGATGCCGCTCTCCTTCACCCCGCCGAAGGGGAGCTCGGGCGGGACGGTCAGGTGCCGGTTCACCCAGACGACCCCGGCGCTGACCCGGTCGAAGACCGCCCGGGCGACCCCCAGGTCCCGCGTCCAGACCGAGGCGCCGAGGCCGTAGCGGGAGCGGTTGGCCTCGCGGATCGCGGTGTCGAGGTCGGGCACGGGCACGATCGGGAGCACCGGGCCGAACACCTCCTCGTTCAGGACGGCGGCGCCCGGGTCCACGTCGGTCACCAGGGTGGGGGCATAGAAGAACCCCCGGTCATGTTCCGGCCCCGCGAGCCGCGATCCGCCGATGAGGATCCGGCCCTCCGAACGGTCCCTGAGCCCGTTCACCTGGGCCTCGATCCGCTCCAGCTGGCCAGGGTTCTGGAGCGGGCCCATGTCCACCGATGGCGAGAGGCCGTTCCCCACCCGGAGCGAGCCGACCCGGGCGCGGAGCTCCTCGGTGAACCGGGCCGCGATCTCCTCGTGGACGTAGATCCGCTTCACCGCGTTGCACACCTGGCCGGCGTTGTAGAACCGGCCCCGGACCGCCCCCTCCACGGCCGCCGCGAGCGATGCGTCCTTCCAGACGATCATGGGGTCCGACCCCCCGAGCTCGAGGGTGACCTCCTTCAGGAAGGGGGCGGCGGCCTCGCGGACCCCCGGGGCCGTCGCCGAGCTCCCGGTGAAGGAGACCTTCCGGATGCCCGGGTGGGCGACGATCGCCCGGCCCGCGGACTCGCCGGTCCCGGTGACGACGTTCAGCACCCCGGGCGGGAGGCCGGCCTTCTCGAGGATCCCGGCGATGGCGAGGGCCGTGAGGGGCGTGGTCGACGACGGCTTGAGGACGAGGGCGTTCCCCGCGAGGAGGGCGGGCCCCGCCTTCCAGCCGAAGAGGATGACCGGCATGTTCCAGGGGATGATGGCCCCGCAGACCCCGACGGGCTCGCGCACGACCACCCCGTCACCGGGAGCGCCCAGCCGGATGAAGTCGCCCGCGAGGCACCCCGAGACCGAGGCATAGAACTCGAGGACGTTCGCGCACCCCCGGACCTCGTCAACAGCCTCGGCGAGCGGCTTTCCCTGCTCCTGCGTGAGGGTGCGGGCGAGGTCCTTGTGGACGGCCCGGATGGCCTCTGCCCCGTGGAAGAGGACCTTCCCGCGCCCCCGCGGGGTCAGGTGCGCCCACCCCTCCTGCGCCTGCTCCGCAGCCGCTACGGCCGCGTCCACGTCCTCCCGCCCACCGGCGGGGACTCGGTCGAGCGCCTCCCCCGTCGCCGGGTTGATCACGTCGAGCCAGCCACCGGCGCCCGCCCCGACCTCCCTTCCTCCGATGCGCATCAGCATGGAGGAGTAATCGGCAGGCCGGTATTTAACAGGGAGGGGATTCGGCGCCCCTGTACCAGGACCGAAAAGGTTACAAAACCCGGGTGCCCTCAGCTCTCCTCATGGTCTCGGAGGCAGGGAGGAGGAACGTGCTCCTCGCGTCGGTCCTCGGCTCGTCCCTCGCGCCGTTCATGGTATCCGCGCTCGTGGTCGCCCTCCCGGCCGTCGCGGACGAGTTCGGGGCCGGCGCGGCCTCCCTCGGCCTTCTCACGAACGTCTTCTTCCTCTCGGCGGCGGCCTTCCTCGTGCCCCTCGGGAGGATCGCCGACCGCTCCGGGGTGAAGAAGGTCTTCCTCGCGGGCCTCGCGGTCTACCTCCTCTCCTCCCTCCTCTCTACCCTCGCCCCCTCGCTCCCGTTCCTCATCGCCGCGCGGTTCGTGACGGGCATCGGCGGGGGGATGATCTTCGGCACCTCCATCGCCCTCCTCTCCCTCGCCTTCCCCGAGTCAGAGAGGGGGAGGGCCATCGGGATCAACGTGACCGGCATGTTCGCCGGGTTCCTCCTCGGATTCCTCCTCGGCGGGGTCCTCACCTTCTACGCGGGCTGGCGGAGCATCTTCGCCGTGACCGTCCCGGTCGAGCTCCTCGCCATCGGGATCGTCCTCGGCCTCGTCCGGGGGGAGTGCGAGCTCTCCCGGAGGCGAGGCCTCGACCTCGCGGGGATGGTCCTCTACCCGCTCTCCCTCCTCGTCCTCATGACGGGTTTCTCGATGCTCCCCGACCTCCCGGGGGTCGCGATCACCGGGTGCGGTGCCGCGGTCCTCGCGCTCTTCGTCCTCCGGGAACTCCGCACCGGCGAGCCGGTCCTCGACCTGCGCCTCCTCGCCCGGAACCGCACCTTCGCGCTCGCGGCCCTCGCGGCCCTCCTCTTCAACATCTCGAACTTCGCGGTGATCTTCCTCCTCTCCCTCTACCTGCAGGACCTCAGGGGCTTCGACGCCCGGTTCTCGGGGCTCATCCTCCTCACCCTCGTGATCTTCATGGCGCTCCTCTCCGCCCATGCAGGGAGGCGCTCCGATCGCACGTCGCCGCGGGTCGTGATCGGGACCGGTGTCGCGCTCTCCACGGCGGGCCTCCTCGTCCTCACCTTCCTCGACGGCACCACCCCGGTGCCGGTCCTCGTCCTCGCCCTCGCCGTGATGGGGACCGGCTTCGCGTTCTTCCAGTCCCCGCTCCTCCGCACCCTCGTGAGCTCGGTCCCGCGGGAGATGTTCGGGCTCGCCTCGGGGCTCGCCGAGACGATGCGCCTCGTCGGGATGACGGCGAGCATCGCCATCGCGACCATCCTCCTCCGCGGGGGCATCGGCGGCGTGCACGTCACCCCCGCGGTCCTCCCCGGGTTCGTCGGGGCGGTCCGCCTGACCTTCTGGATCTTCACGGGGATCTCCCTCGCTGCCCTGGTCGTCGTCCTGTTCCTCGGGGACCGGCCGGTGAGCGGCGGAGACGCGGGTTGAAACCGGCGGGAGCCGGGAGATCCCTGGTATCGAAAAAGTGCCTGGTCAGAGGTCGACCCAGATCTGGCCGTTCTCGACCTTGATGTGGTACACGGGGACGGGCCTTTCGGCCGGCCCCTGGAGGACCTTCCCCGTCAGGGGGTCGAAGACGGACCCGTGGCAGGGGCACCGGATCTTCCCGTCCCGGAGCCTCCCGTTCGAGAGCCGGCAGCCCTCGTGGGTGCACCGGTTGCCGAGGGCATAGAACCGGCCGTTCGCCCGCGCGACGAGGACGTCCCTCCCCGAGGTCTCCACGCCCGCCATCCGGTCGAAGAGGAAGTCGGACGCGGGCCCGATCTTCGTGAAGGCCATCGGCGCCGTCCGTCCCGCTCACGGCGTGGCGGATGCCGGGCCGGGGATCGCGGCGCAGCTCCCGCTCACGCAGGCGCAGTGGCCGACCCCGCAGTCGATGGGCCCGAGGCAGACGTTCGTGCAGAGCAGGGTGCAGACCCCCTTCGCGGCCTGGTTGATGCAGCTCGTGGGATGGCAGCACTGCTCGGGCACGCAGTCGGCATCGGTCGTGCACGATCTGGGATCCGCGCCCGCGGGCAGGGTGGCGACCGTGGTCGCCGACGGGAGCTGGCCGGTCACCGTGACGGTCACGCGGCTGAAGAGGGGGGTGGGGAAGGGTGAGTGATCGTTGTTCGCGAGCTCCACCGTGAAGTTGTGGACCCCGGCCGGGACGTCCGTGAAGGTGTAGCTCGTGTCTGTGGAGGGGACGAAGTGCCCGGGCGGGGTCGAGGGCGCCCTCTCGGCAGGGGTGGGGAAGGGCAGGTCCATGTAGTAGTGGAGGTGCCCCTCGCCGGCGACATACGCCTGGCCGTAGGCCGGTACGAGCCGGAAGTTCGAGACCGCGACCGTGACGGTGATGTTCCCCGCGGGGAGCACCGCCCCGTCGGCGGGGGAGGTGATGGTGACCGAGGGCCCCGTGGGCGGCGGGGTGGTCGCGGGGCCCTGGCCCGGGACGCCGGTGCAGCCCGCGAGGAGGAGGGTGATCACGAGGAGGCAGGGGATGAGGAGGACCTTCTTGAGATCGGCCATGTTCACAGGGTAGCACCGAAACCCATAAAAGGTTTCCCGGTCCGCGGAAAGGTGGCCGGGGCGGCCGTTCGCCGTCCGGGCCATCAGTACCCCACCTTTCCCACGGGGATCGTGGCCGGGGGGACCATCTTCAGCACCATGCCCGTCGCGGTCGAGGGGTCGGGGCCGCCCTTCCCGCTGACCATCAGGTAGATCTCGTGCCGGTTGTCCTCACCGAACCCGCGGAGGAAGGCATCGATCCGGCCGTCCTTCGTGTTCGTGACGGTGAACTGCGACCCCGTCCACATCCGGTTATCGTAGGGGGTGAGCTTCGGGACCGAGGAGGGGTACCGGGTGATGTCCCATCCCCCGGGGGGCGTGGCGAGGAGGAGGGAGCCGTCCCCCGACGTGAAGCTCGTGCTCCAGTACCCGAAGACGTAGCTCCCCGTGAGGGTGGGGAGGTCGGTCCCCCGGTAGATGAACCCCCCCACGATGGTGTTCCCGAGGTCGTGGCCCCCTTCGAAGATCGGGCCGACGAGAGGCTCCCCGCGGGCACCTGTCGTCGGGCACGGCCCCGCCTTCGGCGCCGCGTCATGGGCGGGGTCGAAGCAGTGGGTCCCCTCCCGGATATTCCAGCCATAGTTGCCGCCCGGGAGCACGAGGTAGGCCGACTCGAAGAGCCGCTGGCCCGCCGAGGCGACCAGGTACCGGCGGCTCACGTAGAAGTCGAAGGAGGCGAAGGCGGGGTTCCTGAACCCGGAGGCGTAGATCTCGGGAGGGACGGTTTTGTCGAGAACGTAGGGGTTGTCGGGGGGGATGCCGTACTCCTTCCCCGCGGTCCTCGAGTTTACGTCGATCCGGAGCACCTTCCCGAGGATCGTGGACAGGTCCTGGGCGTTCCCGATCCCGGGCGTGTGCCCCATGCCCGTGTCGTCGGCCCCCCCTCCGTCCCCGAGGGGTATGTAGAGGTACCCGTCGGGGCCGAACCTGATCTGGCCGCCGTTGTGGTTCGAAAACGGCTTGTCCACCTGGAGGAGGACCCGCTCGCTCGCGTTGTCCGCGATATTCGGGTCGGCGGCCGAGACGTGGAACTCCGAGAGCCGGTTGGTGCAGCTCCAGCCTGCGGGGGCGCCGGTCCGGAGCGGGGCGCTGTAGTAGACGTAGAAGAGGCCGTTCTGCCCGAAGTCCGGGTGAAAGGCGATGGAGAGCAGGCCCCGCTCGTCGTAGGAGGGGTCGAGGGCCACCATCCGGTCCCTGAGGTCCAGGAAGGGCCGGTCGAGGAGCGTGCCGTTGAAGACGAGGATCCGGACGGTGCCCGCCTGGTCGACGATGAAGAGGCGCTGGCTGCTGTCGGGGGCCCAGGTCGCCATCATGGGCGCGACCAGCCCGTCCGCGACCCGTTTCAGGCCGACCTTCGGGCCCGAGCCGGCGAGGGGGGTCGCCGAGTTCGTTCCCGAGAAGGTGGCGGCGAGGGGGGAGTTCTGGTTCGTGAGGTCGGGCCCCGACGGGGTCGCGGCCGGCCCCGCGGCGGTGGGGGCGGGGGTGGTACCTCCGGAGGGGGTGGCCGGCCCTGCCGTCGGCGACTGGCCCGTGCCGCCCTGGCCCGGAAAACCGGTGCAGGCGGCGAGGGCGGTGCCGAGGGCGAGGAGGAGGAGTATCAGGGGGAGTGTCGGTCTTCCTGGCATGGGTGCCTGATGGCCCGGGCCATGCCATTAAGGTTTCCGGAGTTCTCGAAAAAAGAGGGCCGGTTATTTCACCGACACCGCGAGGGTGAAGCGGGGGATCTCCTCGATCAGGCTGAGGTGCACGGGCGTCCCCCACATCCGCGTGCTCACGGTATCCCCCGCGGGGGTCGTCTCGAAGGCGACCCGGAGGCCGTCCACCTGGTACTTCGGGTCGAGGTCGAGGGGCTCGTATTTCGTCCCGTCGTCGGCGACGATGCCGTAGAACCCTCCCTCGAGGTCCTCATGGGTGACCGTCCCTGCCTGCACCCAGGGCCGCCGGTACTCGGCGGAGAGGTTCCAGGTACCGGCCCTGGCCGCGACGAGGGTGAAGGACCGGGTCCCGCCCGCGCCCGCCACCTGGCCGGAGGTCGCGGAAGGGAGATACTCGTCGCGGGAGAGGGTGAGCCCAGCGGGTAGGCTCAGGTTCCAGGAGTATCCCGTCGTCGGGTTCTCCGCGAGCCGGATGCCGAAGGTCTCGCCCGGAAGCTCCGGGACCGACTTCCCGCTGTCCGCCTCCGTGTACACGTGGTACCGCGGGGGAACGGCGGACGGCGTCGGGGTGGCGATGGTGCAGACGGTCCCGCCGCAGCCCGCCTCGCTCACGTCGAGGACCAGCCGGAAGCCGGTGGCGTTTCCGGCCGGTTCCCAGGGCCGGCGGTAGAGGCCGGAGACGACCTGCTCACCGGCCTGGTCCGCCTTCAGGAACCAGACGTGGGTCCCTCCCGACCCGACGAGCTTCCCCGTGGTGTCGGAGGGGACATAGCTGTCGTTCAGGACGGAAAGCCCCGGGGTGACCGAGAGGTTCCAGGTGTACCCCGTCGTGGGGTTCTCGGGGAGCCGGAGCTGGACCCCGGCGCCCGCGGAGACGGGATACGTCCCCCCGTTGTTCGACTGGTCAAAGGTGCCCGGCCCGGCCGGCGGGAGCGAGGGGGTCGGTGCGGGTGTCGCCGGTGCCGTCGTGGGTGCGGCGGGGTTCGCCGCCGGTGCCGTGCACCCCGCGAGGACGACCATCGCGATGCAGGCGATCCCGAGGAGGGCGGTTGCGATATCTCTGGGTGTCATGGAAATAACTCCGGTGAATACCATGATTCGGCCCGGTTTCACATAAATCTTCCATAAATTGCGAAAATTTTCGAAGTCATCCCGACGGGGTCAGGGGAAGAGGGCGAGGATCCGGTCCAGGGAGAGGACGCACCCGATCCAGACGGCGTACGCGCCGCCGAGGCTCGGGAGGAAAGGGAACCGGTCGAGGAGGAGGGAGAGGGCGAGGAGGAAGACGAGGGTGGGGACGGCGAAGTAGAACGAGGAGAGGACGAGGGCCTGCGTCGTTCCCTGCGTGGTCTCCGCCCGGGTGAAGAGGAAGGCGAGGGTGGTCAGGACGGGGGCCGCGGCGAGGATCCCGCCGTACTCCGGGTCGACGGAGCGCGCGAGCCAGGTGACGCCGACGACGACGGTGCCCCCGACGACAAACTTTACCAGGTCCGGCAGGAGGTCCATGGCAGGCGGTCCTCGTCCCCGACCGGGCTTCAGGCCCCTCCTTTCCGTTCCTTCTCCCCCTCGCGGAACTTCCTGACGAGCTCGGGGCCCACGCACTCCTCGGCGAACCGGCACCACCGGATGCAGGACGCGGTGTCGTTGTAGACGATGAAGCCGCATCTCCCGCAGGTCGCCGAGACCTCGTTCGAGAAGATCTCGATCTCCCCACCGCACTGCGGGCACTTCTTCACCGTGAGAGTCGGGGTCCGGATGGACGCCGACCCCGGGCACCGGTCGATGAGACGGAAGGTCTCGGGCATGGCTACCCCGCCTTCCTGCACTCCCGGATCATGGTGAGCATCATCTTGAACCTCGTGACCGCCGAGAGGGCATGGGGCTTGTTCGCGGGGAAGATGATCGTCTCCCCCTCCGCCAGCCGGTGGGTCTCCCCCGCGACCCAGACCTCGCACTCCCCGTCGAGCACGGTGACGACCGCGTCGAAGGGCGCGGTGTGCTCCGAGAGCCCCTCCCCGGCGTCGAAGGAGAAGAGGGTGATGTTCCCCGCGTCCCGGAAGACGATCATCCGGCTCGCGACCGTCCCGTCCTGGTAGGCGACGAGGTCCTTCAGCCTGAGGACCTTCCCCAGGAGCTCCTCCCGCGCCTGCTGCCCCTTCTCTCCCTCGCTCATGGTCCTTCCCTGACTCCTTGGCTCTCCTCTCTCAAATGCATTCCTGCGCCCCTCTGCCCCGCGATCTCAGGCCCTCCGGTACGTGATGGCACCCTTCACCGGGCATACCTCGGTGCACCTCCCGCAGAGGTAGCACTCGCCCTTCCTGTCCTCCCGCCCGGCCTCGCCCGTGGGGCAGGCGAACTCGCACTTCCCGCACTCGATGCAGGAGGGGTTCCGGCGGAGCTTGAAGCGGCTCGCGAGGCCCGCGAGGGAGAGGAGCGCCCCGTAGGGGCAGACGATCCGGCAGAAGGGCCGGTAGAAGAAGAGGGAGACGACGAGCAGGGTGAGCATCACGACGAAGCCCGCGGTGAAGGAGAGGAGGAAGAGGTCCATGACCCCGAGGAGGGCGAGGGCGCTCACCGAGAGGAAGAGCGCCGCGACGACGACGATGGCGAGGACGAGGAACCGGACGGCATAGAGGGCACGCTTCGCCCGCACCTTCAGCTTCGGGACGGGGGCCTGGTACGCGAGCTCCTGCAGTGCCCCGAGCGGGCAGACCGAGCCGCAGAAGACCCGGCCGAGGAGCAGGGTGAGGAGGAGGAAGAGCCCCAGGATGACGACGGCGAAGACGAGCGGCCCGCCGAGCCCCTTCGTGTCGCCGAGAAGGAGGAGCTGGAACTGCCACGGGGCGACCACGGCGAAGAGGAAGCCGAAGACCGCCGAGACCGCGACCACCGCGAGGGCGAGGGCCCTCGTGACCCTCCCGCGGTACCAGAGCCAGGCGAGGACCCCGATCATGACGAGGATGTAGACGAGGGCGACCGGCCTGAGCGCGTCAAGGGCCACGGGGGTCACCGCCGTCGGGGAATCCGGATCGGCCCGTGCGGAGGCGGGAGAAGCGGGGGCATCGGGATATCATAGGGAAGAGACCGCCTTCCGAGTTCTTAAGGGGTTCGATCGGCCCGTTTTCAAGCGGAAACCGGATTCAGGGCGGCCGGGTGACGGATGGGCAGGTATGGGCAGGGTTATGGAGGGGCAGGTGAGATATCCATCCATGGAAGGGCAGGGGCGCCTGGTCCTGTCGAGGGAGGTCAGCTCGGGCGGGAAGGTCTACACCCTCACCGTCGGGGAGGAGGACCTCTCCCGCCTCTATCCCGGGATGATCCGGTACACCCTCCGGCTGGCCCTCGAGGGGGCTACCCTCGGTATCTTCCGGACCAACACCCTCGAGTACTCGCCCGGCGTGCCGCTGGACGCGGAGAAGGTCGCCCGGGCGAGGGCCGCCGAATGGGAGACCCGGCTCGGGAAGGACCCCGCCGCGCTCCTCGCATCGATCGGGAGACCGGCGGAGAGCCACCTGGCAGAAGCAGGGGCAGTGGCGGAGGTCCTCGTCATCCAGGGGAGCCCCCGTGCCGACGGGAACTGCAGCACCCTCGCCGGCTGGGCCGCGGAGGAGGCAGCGGCCCTCGGGAGGAAGGCGCGGGTGGTGTACCTGGACGACCTCTCCATCCGTCCCTGCATCGGGTGCTACCAGTGCTATAACACCGGTTCCTGCACCTTCGGGGACGACATGACCGGGCTCATCGCCGCCCTCCGGTCCGCCGCCCTTCTCGTGGTCTGCACGCCGGTCTACACGAACACCGTCCCGGGCGGGCTCAAGATCTTCATCGACCGTTGCCAGGCGTACCATGCGGAGAAGAGCCTGCATGGTGGCGGCGGCGGGTCGAAGAAGGGGCTCCTCCTCTCGGTAGCGGGGCGGGAGGGGGCGGGGAACTTCGCCTGCGTGAAGATGGTCGTCACCTCCTTCATGCGGAACCTGGGCATCCGGCCCTCGGGCGAGCTCCTCCTCGGCGGGATGGACCGCGTCCGGGACGTGCGGGCCCTCCCCGACGCGCGAGGGGAGGTCGGGCGCCTCGTGAGGGATGCCCTCGGCTCCTGAACCGGTGGACCGCGCCGAGCGGTCAATAGCTGTGGACCGTCGCCGGGATGAGGAGCTCGCCGTGGTAGGTGACCGAATAGCCGTCGGGGAACCGGATCACGGTCATGTCGGGCGAGAAGTCGGGGTCGAGGAGGGGCGCGAGGACCGAGTTCTCGTAGCCTTCCCTGGCCCAGCTCAGGTTGAGATCGGGCGTGCGGTACGTGGTGCCCGCGTCGTCCCCCGAGACCGCCGCGAAGTCCTCCACCGAGAAGAGGGTGACCCCGTCGCCCGCCGAGAGGGTCTGCACCCCGCCGCCCGCCGTGGCGTTGAAGATCAGCTCGAGGTCCCGGTCGGGCCTGACGGCCCCGACCCAGGCGAGGAACTGCTCCACGGGGGGGAGGGAGTACTCGAAGGTGACGGTGGCGTTCCCCCCCCGCCCGACGGCGATGTCCAGGTACGTGGGATGGAGCGCGGCGGCGGGCGAGCTCGCGAGGAGGACGGCGAGGAGAAGGAGGGCGGCGGGGACGGGTCCTTTCATGCCTTCACTCCCACTGTTTGGGAGCCGGCCTCCATAACCTTTCTCAGGGGGACTCCTCCCCGGAGGGGTGGCCAATCGGTAAGTTCATCCCCTTGCGGGATCAAAAAGACTCGTCTTGTGGTGCCGCATGAACGGGAGCTCTGCCCCGGGGGCCGTTCTCATCCTCCTCGCCGTCCCGCTCCTCATCTCCGCGGTCCTCGGCGTCGGGGCCGTGGTCCAGCCTGATACCATAGCGGACGGGAGCCCCATCTCCATCTCCCTCTCCAACGTGACCGACGGGTACGTCCTGAACATCACCCTCGTCGCCACCTTCCCGCCGGCCCCGGGCGTCTCGTGGCTCAACCTCACGAACTGGAACTATCCCTTCGGCATGAGCGGCGGGGGCGTCTCGGCGAGCGGCCGGGACGTGAACCTGCTCACCCTCCTCACCCGGGCGGGCGCCACGGTGAGGACGAGCCGGGACACGGGCTCGGGGAATATCACCACGGGGATCCCGATGGACTTCCTGCCGGTGTTGTACCACGACTTCCGGATCGGGTACGAGGTGCACGACCCGGGGGCGCTCCTCACCCTCACCCTCGTCCAGCAGGGCACGAAGACCGGGCCCGACGATGCCGTCCTCACCCCCACCATCCTGGGGATCCCCCAGGGAAACCTCACGGTGTACGTCCTGACGAACGGCACCCTGCAGGCGAGTAAGACCATCCGGGTCGCCGAGGCCGTGGCCACCCCCGCCGCGACCCCCACGGCGGCCCCCACCGCGGCAGCGACGACCGGGACCACCACCGTCCCGCCGTCGACACCGGAGACGACCGCCCCCACGACCGCTCCCGCCCTGACAACTCCCGTTGCCACGCCGACCCCTGCCCGGACCCCCTCGCCGGCGGTCACGGCAACGCTCCCCCCCGCCTCACCGCCGTCGACTGAAGGTCCCTCTCCCGTTGTCCTCGGCTACATCGCGGTGATCCTCATCATCGCCCTCGTCGGCGACTACCTCCTCCTGAGGGACTGAAACCCTCCCGCCGGACCTTTTTTTCCCCGGAAAAGGCCGTTCCGGGAGAGGGTGCAAAGCTATAATCGCCCGGCCGCCGAGACCCCTTCACATGACATCCGCAGGCGAAGGAGGAGACCAAGCAGAGCAGGACCTCGCGACCTGCCGGATGCTCGTCGGCCTCTGGGCCGCCGAGAACCCGGTCAAGACCACGAAGCTCCAGTTCCTCCTCCTCACCCAGGCCGTCCTCGTCGCGGCCCTCGTCCTGTCAGGGGGGCCCGCCCCGAAGACCTGGCCCCTGTGCCTCGTCGGTGCGCTCGTCTCCCTCGTCTGGTTCTTCTCGCTCGGGAGGACGGTGCTCTTCCAGAAGAGGTGGAGGGCCGGGATCCGGGAGATCGCGGCGCGGCACCCCGACGATTCCAGGTTCCGGGTCCTGGAAACGGGGGACACGGGGGATCTCCCCCTCCTCCTCCGTGCGGCCGGTGCGGTCCCCTCCTCGTACTACCTCGTCGGCGCGCCGCTCCTCTTCCTCATCGGCTGGGCAGTCGCTCTCGCCCTGATCCTCGCCTGATACCGGCCGGCTCCGCGGGAAGAGGTCAGCCGGCCGTCTCTCTCCGCTCCTCGCCCCTCAGCAGGGAGAGGACGCCCGCGAGGGCGATGAAGGCGAGGGAGATGACGAGGGCCGCGTCGATCCCGTGGATGAAGGCCTCGGACACCCCCCCCTTCAGGTTCGTCGTCCCGATGAAGACCTCGAAGGCGAGCTCCCGCGGGATCGATGCCGCGGCGACCGCGATGGTGATGACGAAGCTCCCCAGGATGCCGATGTTCTGCATCGCCCTGAGGAGGCCCGAGACCCCTCCGTAGGTCCCGTGGGGGGCATGGGCCATCACGGCCGAGTTGTTCGCGGGGAAGAACATCGAGGTCCCGATCCCCGACACGCCCGAGGCGAGGAGGACGAACCAGAACGGGGTGTCGATCCTGAGGGACAGGTAGATCAGGGTGGCGAGGATGATCATCCCCGCCCCGCCGGTCGCGATCCACCGCGCCCCGTACCGGTCCGAGAGCCTCCCCATGAACGGCGAGAGGAGGGAACCGGCGATGTAACCGGGGATGAGGAGGAGGGCCGCGTAGAGCGGCGAGAGGGCGCGGATCCCCTGGAGGTACATCGTGACCATGAAGACGACGGCGAGGTACCCGAGGGAGAGGAAGAAGGCGGCCATGATGGAGTACCGGAGGATCCGGCTCCCGATGGCCGAGAAGTCCATGAGCGGCCGGGCGGCCTTCATCTCGAAGGCCAGGAAGAGGACGAGGAACACGACCCCGATGACGATCGCGGCGACGTTCGAGGTGGCGACGTCCTCGGCGGCGAAGTCCACCGCCCCGAAGGAGATGAGGGTGAGGGCCGTGCCGAGGAGGACCATGCCCGGGAGGTCGAGCCGCTCGGGCACGCGGGGGTTGTCGGTGACGTACCTGATCCCGAGGAGGGTGGCCGCGATCCCGATGGGGAGGTTGATAAAGAAGATGTACTCCCAGCCGACGAAGGTCGTGATCACGCCCCCGAGGACGATCCCGAGCATCGCGCCGCTCGTCCAGCCGAGGGAGATGTACCCGAAGGCCGCGCCCCGCCGGTTAGGCGGGAAGGTGTCGGCGACGATGGCGCCGCTGTTCGCCTGCATGAGGGAGCCGCCGAGGGCCTGGATGGCGCGGGAGGCGATGAGCCAGTGGATGGTGGGGGAGAGGCCGCAGAAGAGGGAGCCCGCGGTGAAGACCCCGAAGCCGGCGTTGAACATCCGGCTCCGGCCATAGATGTCCCCGATCCGGCCGAGCTGGGTCGTCGTGACCGCGACGACGAGCAGGTAGATGAGGATCATCCAGAGGGTGGTGAGGAGGTCAGAGTGGAGGGCGTCGGCGATGGTGGGGAAGGCGAGGATCACGATGGTGCTGTCCAGGGAGCCCATGAGGGTGCCGAGCATGAGCACCCCCAGTACCACCCGTTCCCTGCCCTCCATGATATCATCAGGTTCTGTCGGTCATGGTTCATGTAGCTGACTGTCGGGCGTACCCGATCCCGTCAGTGGTGGATCCGGATCCAGAGGACGACGGGGACGAGGAAGTAGATGAAGACGCTCTCGCGAAAGCCGCCGACGGTGAGGAGGAGCCCCGCGACCGAGAACGCCGGTATCACGAGGGAGGCCCCCAGGATGCGGCGGACGAGGGCAGGGTCGAGGCGGGGGTCCACCAGCCGGTGGTCGTGGGTGGCGTACCGCCACTGGAGGTGGTAGAGGAGGCCGATGACGAGGAGGTGGATCTCGAAGACCGCCGCCGCGAGCCGCGAGGTGTAGAAGAACCCGGCGAGGGAGGAGGTGAAGGGGACGAAGGCGACGAACATGAGGGAGACGAGGTTCAGCCAGAGGGCGGTCCGGTCGATGATTCTGAAGTGGTGGAACTGGACATGGTGGCTCACCCAGAAGGCGGCGAGGATCAGGAACGAGACCATGTAGAGGACGAAGTAGGGGATGGAGGCGATGAGGATCTGGTCCACGGGCATCTTCGCGAAGCTCTGGACCGAGATGGGGTACCCGACGCCGAGCACGAGGAGGGTCATCCCGAAGGCGAAGATCCCGTCGGTGAGCGACTCGACCCGGCCCTTGCCGAACTCGAGCCGGAGGGGGGGCCCGGATGCTTCCATGGTTCCGATCTTCTGCACCGCGCACGAAAAAAGGTTCGGTGGGGCCGGGGCGGGACCGGTCTCACCGGCTGCCGTGCGACCTGACATGGTCCCAGGCACGGTGGTAGCGGTGGTACTTCGGGTTTTTCTCGTCGTAGATATCCATACCGGTGCGGTGGAACGCCGTCCGGTCCTCCCCGACGGGGCAGACCTTGATGCAGAAGCCGCAGGGCGAGGCGAACCTGCCCGCGAGCTCCTCGGACCTGGCGGCGCACGATCCCTTCTCGGTCAGGTCCACGGGGTAATCGTCACTCCCGAGGGCGTGGACCGGGCAGATGTCCCTGCACCGCATGCACCGGATGCAGAGCTGCTCCTCCATCACCTTTCCCGCGGGCAGCTCGGCGGCGGTGAGGACCGAGGCGAACCGCACTCTCGGGCCGTACTCGGGGGTGAGGAGCATGTTGCTCACCCCGAAGTTCCCGAGGCCCGCGAGGTACGCCGCGTGCCGGTGCGAGAAGAAGGCGAGGGGCTTCTCCCTGAGCACCTGGATCGACCCGTACCCGTCCCTCGGGACGGGGATGGACGGGAACCCCCCGCGGTTGAGGAGGAGCGCTATCAGGTAGGCATTCGAGTCGAGCAGGGTGTTCACCGTCCGGTACAGCTCGAAATAGGCGATGGACGGGGAGGTCTCGAGCACGGGGAGGAAGATTGGCAACCCGATGACGACGACCGACCGGGCCTCGGGGTAGATGGACGCCGGGCGGAACGCGGGCGGGACCCAGGGCTCGAAGCGGGGGGTGTCCCAGGCGTCCGCGGGCGCGAACCCGACGAGGGGTACGTCGAGCTCCCTGCACCGCCGCCGGATCTCCTCTCCGATGGAGGTGTCCATGGGATACGGTTCGGCGGGGTGGTTTAAATGGGTTTTCCGGCCGGGGAGGAAGGGAGGGCAGAGAGGGGGAACCTGCAGGGATATATGCCTCGGGATCGTACTTCCAGCACAGGGATTACCATCCGGAGGGGCATGAGAGAGGGGAGGGGCGTCGACCTCGCGGCCGTCGCGAGGCACGCGATGGAGAAGTACGGCTTTGAGCCGGGCTTCCCCGGGGCCGTCCAGCGGGAGGTCGGCGCCCTCGCAGAGATCCGGTTCCCCGACGAACCTGGCGACCTCCCCGACCTCCGCGCCCTCCTCTGGTCCTCCATCGACAACGAGGACTCGATGGACCTCGACCAGATCGAGTACTGCGAGCAGCGGGAGAACGGGGAGATCCTGGTCCGGGTGGCCGTGGCCGACGTCGACCTGTACGTGAAGAAGGAGTCGCCCACCGACCGGCACGCGGCCCGGAACGGGACCTCGGTCTACGCGGGGGTGGAGACCTTCCCTCTCTTCCCCGACCGGCTCTCGCGGGGGATCACCTCCCTCCTCCCGGGCAGGGACCGGATGGCGGTCGTCATCGAGTACGCGGTGCTCCCCGACGGTGACTTCCGGCCGGGCGAGGTGTACCGGGCGCTCGTGAACAACAAGGCGAAGCTCGTGTACGAGGAGATCGGGGACTGGTTCGAGGGGACCACCCCCGTCCCGCCGTCGGTCCGTGAGGTCGCCGGCCTCGAGGCCCAGCTCCGGCTGCAGCTCGGGGCCTCGATGCTCCTCAAGCGGTACCGGATGGAGCAGGGGGCGCTCGAGCTCGACACCCTCGAGCCCCGGACCATCGTCGACGAGGGGAAAATCTGCCGGCTCGTCATCCCGAAGAAGAACCTCGCCGGCCACCTGATAGAGGACTTCATGATCGCGGCGAACGGCACCATGGTCGCCCGGCTCGAGAAGGCCGGCGTCCCGATGGTCCAGCGGGTCGTCCGGGTGCCGAAGCACTGGGACGGGATCGTCGAGACGGCCGCGAAGTACGGCGAGCGCCTCCCCGCGGAACCGGATGCGAAGGCCCTCTCGGACTTCCTCGTCAGGCAGAAGAAGGCCGACCCCCTCCGGTTCCCCGACCTCTCCCTGACCATCGTGAAGCTTCTGGGCCGCGGGGAGTACCTCACCCTCGTGCCCGGGCAGGCGCCGTACGGCCACTTCGGCCTCGCCGTCACCCACTACACCCATTCCACGGCCCCGAACCGGCGGTACGTGGACCTCGTGATCCAGCGGCTCGTGAAGTCGGTCCTGACAGGGAAGGGGATCCCGTACACGACGGATGAACTCGGGGAGCTCTCCGCCTGGCTCACCGACCGGGAGCACGAGGCGAACAAGGTCGAGCGGTTCATGCGCAAGGCCGAGGCGGCGGTCCTCCTCAGGGACAGCATCGGGAAGGTCTTCGAGGCCATCGTGACCGGCGCGACCGACCACGGGACCTATGCCCGGCTCTTCATCCCGCCCGCCGAGGGGAAGGTCGTCGCGAACGAGAAGGGCCTCGCGGTAGGGCAGTTGATCCGGGTGAAGCTCCTCGAGGCCGACCCGTACAACGCGTGGATCGACTTCGAGCGGGTGGGATGAAGGGAGCGAAGCCTTCAACGGTTCCCGATGGCGACCTCGATGGGCTTTTCTGCCTCCTCCCCGACCTTGAAATATTCTCTGGGTTTACAACGGATCAGATCTGCCACAAACACGCCCGGTATGGTCTTTATCCTCGTGTTGTATAGCAGCACCGAGTCGTTGTAGAATTCCCTGCGCCGGGCGATCTGGCCCTCGATGGACGAGAGCTCCTCCTGGAGGTTCAGGAAATTCCCGCTCGCCTTCAGGTCCGGGTAATTCTCCGCAAGGAGGAAGATGGTTTTCAGTGATGCACTGATGGCCTCGTTTCCCTGAGCTTTCTCGGGGACTCCCGCCGCCTGGAGAGCCGATACCCGGATCCTCGTGATGTCCTCCAGCACCCCGCGTTCATAGGTGGTGTACCCCTGGACGACCTCCACGAGAGCCGGGATGAGATCCAGGCGCTTCTTGAGGAGGACATCGATGTTCGCCCATGCCTTGTCGACGTTGTTGCGCATGGCGATCAGCCCGTTGAAGATGACCACAAAGAAGAATGCGGCGAGGACGAGGAGTCCGCCGAGGAGAAATCCGCCGGTCAGCTCGAGGGCGGCCATGGTTATACCCCGAGGAGCACCAGTATCAGGCCCAGACAGACAACCGCTTCCGCGAGCCCGCCGAAGATCATCAGGTACAGTGAGGAGGAGAACTCGTCGATCACGTACCCTTCGCCGGTGTTGCTGATGAACAGGGTCTTGTCGGTGGTACCTTTCCGGACGGCGAGGGCATCCCTGCCTCCCGGGCCCGATGGATCCTCCACGGGAGTGGCAGTGCCAAGCACGTAGAGGGGATCATGTTCCCGGATGATGTACTCGTTCACCCGGATCTCCTCCTGTTTATGGGCGAGGAATTTCTGCCTCGAATCGTTGTCCAGCGACAGGATGAATTTCAGGGCACATTCGTCCATGTTCGCCTGGTGGGATTCGAACTCGAACCATCCCTTCGTATCCATGATATAGCCCTTGTGGGAAGAGTGCGACGGGATTTCAATCTCCGCGCCCTCCGGCATGACGAGCAGCCTGCCGGTCTCGTCCGCGACATAAAACGGGGTTTTCGAGTCGGCCGAGTAGATGTTTCTCCAGCCTCCATTTTTCCCTTCCTTGAAATACTCTCCCGTAATGCGCCAGAATACACAGAGCGCATCATTGACCGGGCTTTTCTTTGGTTCATAAGGTTTGGCCGTGCCGGAGAGTTCGACAAGCCCCACGGGGGCTGAACCGGCCTTGGATGTCGGCGTATCTTCTATCTTTCTCAGGAACAAATACCGTGTGAGGCCAAGATAGACGAAATAGAGTCCCAGAATGAGAAGTATCGATAACAGGAACAACGGCTTGGCCATCTTATAAATTGATGCATCTATGGGGCCCTTTAAGGCAAAAGGACCATCGAAGATAAAATATAGGACAGCAAGGAAGACTATTGCTAAAACAATGGACTTCTGAATTGATGACAGTGAATTACCCCCCTTGAGATACCTTGATTTATAGGATAAAATAATTTATCGCGAATAATCGGGATTATTTCTCCAACCGGATAGATTCGGTTTTCGATGGCCACGAACTCCAACGAGACGTGATCTTAAGTCACGCGCGGTTGGCCTCTGCTCGTGAAGAGGATGTCGTACCCGAACAGGGCCGCGAGGATACCATACGCCCACCGGCGCCACCTTTCCAGCCCGTCCTCGGGCATGAACCACCGCCCTGTAAGCGTTCCCGTTCCGGTCACCGCGGATGCGAGGGGAGGGATTCGAACCCACGAACTCCTGAGAGAATGGATCTTAAGTCCATCACCGTTGGCCTGGCTTGGTTACCCTCGCACGGGAGCGTTTGTCCGGGCCGTAAAAAAGGGTTTTGCCCCCTGAGAACCGGGCCCGTCCGCCCTCCTCACCTCGGATCGGTTAAATGAGCACCAGGTACGTGACCAGGGTGAGGAGGTAGGCCGAGAGGAGCAGGGAGACCCCGAGGGGCCCGATGAAGTTCACCGTCGTGGTGCTGATGGAGGAGAGCTGGGCGATCCGCTGGGGGCCGAAGATCCTGAC
>DATIYO010000142.1:0-14261 GCA_035517575.1 Methanomicrobiales archaeon | reverse complement strand
ATTGCCGGTGGAATCCTCCTCTTCAGCATCGGTATAGAAATGGTTTATGCAAAGACCTCCCGCACAAAGATAACGGCAACTGAGCAGTCAGAAGGGTTGGAGACCGACGATATCTCGATCATGCCTCTTGCGACCCCCATGATTTCAGGCCCCGGCGCCATTACCACGGTCATCGTGCTCATGAACGAGACTGCAGGGAGTCTGGTGAAGTTCGGCATTGTTATCGCTGCAATCTTTACGGCCATCGGAATCACCTGGCTGATGCTCCGGAATGCGGACTTCATTTTTCAGAGGATAGGTCAACGGGAGGTCCGGGTTATCAACAGACTGATGGGCATGCTCCTCATTGCCATTGCAGTTCAGTTTGTCATCATCGGGCTAAAGCAAGCCTTCCCCATTCTCAACCAAGGATCGTAGCTGCAAATGACGCTTGGTGATATGAACAAGGTCACAATGGCACTTTACGTATTTAGGTCAGATGAAGAGGAGGAATATAATGGATCCTATACTCCACAAATAACGTGATTCAATAAAATTCCAGAACATATATGTCCCCGGAACGGCGAATACTCTCCGGAACATAAAGGAGGTCCGATTTCATGACCAATGGTTGGATGAATCGGGCTTCTGACCACGGAAAGGCCGTCCCGGCCGGGGCGTTTCCGTTTTTCAGGATTAATAAGGTCGTGACCCGGTTACCGATCAGCCTGAACCATTTCAGGATAGGAAAAAAGGGAAAATTAGTTTTCTTCACGCCGATTTATTCGTCGAACGGGGGTGATGCGATCCCCACTGCGTGTGATTTCCGGTCTGGCTCCCTGCATTGGACTGGTGTCCCTCGAACGGGACACCCTTCCATGCGGTGTTTCCGTTGGCCCTGCTACCGGTCACGTTCCCCAGCGTACCTGGGTTCGTCTTCAGGTACTGGTGCAGCCACTGAGAGGCGGCGGTCAGGTTACCGGCGGTGATGTCTGCCTGCGCCTGGCTTACGTCCACTCCCTTCGCGCTGAGCTGGGAGAGGTCGTTCTGCAGCCGCTCGGTCATGGCGGTGCTGTTCCAGCCCTCCTGCCTGGGTCCCATCGGGGCGGTACCCATCGGAAGAGCGCCCGGGTTGGCTTTCGCGTACTCGCGGAGCCACTGGGTGGCGGCGGTCAGGTTACCGGCGGTGATATCCGCCTGCGCCTGGCTGACGTCCACTCCCTTCGCACTGAGCTGGGAGAGCTCGTTCTGCAGCCGGTCGGTCATGGCGGTGCTGTTCCACGCAGCCGGCCGGTTCCCCGCGATCATGTTGTCCGGGTTCGCTTTCATGTACCCGCGGAGCCACTGGCCGGACGCCGTGAGATTTCCATCGGTGATATCCGCCTGCGCCTGGCTGACGTCCACTCCCTTCGCGCTGAGCTGGGAGAGGCCGTTCTGCAGCCGCTCGGTCATCGCGGTGCTGTTCCACGCAGCCGGCAGGGTTCCTGTCACACCGGCAGGCGGGTTGGCCTTCAGGTACTCGCGGAGCCACTGGACCGCTGCCGTGACATTCCCGTTGTTGAGTTCGGCCTGCGCCTGGCTCACATCGACGCCCTTCCCGCCGAGCCGGGTGAGTTCGGCCTGGACCCGCCCGGCCACCATCGTCGCGTTGACAGGCCCGTGGCTGCCGAAGCCGTGGAGGGCCGTGCCCTGCCCGCCATCGGCCGGCGGGGCGAAGCTCGCCGCGGCCGCCGGGCTGAACGCGAGCCCGAGGACCGCGAAGGCGAGAGAGAGCACCGACAGGATGCTCGTGAGGTTCTTCGGAACGTTCATTCGGGTATTCCCCTTGGATCTTGTCACTGGATGGACGGCACCTGGTGCCGATTGTACAGTTTATATTACATTTTGTAATATAAACCTTCGCATTTATCGGGTTTATGTAACAATTGTGCCGCCCGCGACCTGGGATGTCCCCCGTCCCCTCACACCGCTCTCAGCACATCGACGAGGTCGGGGGTCCGCGGCCCGGCAAAGTAGGTAGGGGCCGGAGAAGCTCCTCCGGAACAGCCTCAGTACGGCCTCACTGCCAGGAACACGAGCGAGATCGCCGTGAGCAACCAGGTCCCCGGGGGGATCTCCCGTACCTTCCCCGCGGCCGCCATGAAGACCGGGTAGATGATGAAGCCGGTGCAGAGCCCGAGCCCGACGTCGTGGGTGAGGGACATGGTCACCATGATCACGAAGGCGGTGAGGAACTCGCCGAGGGACGCCCCCTGCCTCTGCCTGAGGGGGAGGAGCATCAGGAGGCCGATCACGATCAGGGCCGAGGAGGTGGCGGCCGTGGGGATGGCGTTCACGAGGGGGAGGAAGAGGAGGGAGGCGGCCACCAGGGCCGCGACCACGACGGCGGTGAGGCCCGTCCTCCCGCCCTCCGAGAGGCCGGCGGCGGACTCGAGGTACATCCCCGCCGTCGACGTGCCCGCGATCGGGGAGAAGGCCATGGAGAGGGCGTTGCAGAGGAACGGCCTCTTCACCTCCCCGGGTTCCCGGACGGGATCGGCGAGCCCCGCCGAGATGGAGAGGCCGAGGATCGTCGCCGACGAATCGAAGAGGGTGAGGAGGAAGAGCATGAGCACGACGGGGAGCATCGCGGGCGCGAGTGCTCCCGCGAGGTCGGGGACGGGGGGCAGGACGGCGGAGGACGGGGGCGTCGCGACGATCCCGGCGGGGAGGGGTGCGGCGCCGAGGACGAAGGCGAGCACCGTCGCGGCGATGATCCCGGCGATGATCCCGCCGGGGATCTTCCGGATCATCATCGCGCCGATGACCGCGAAGCTCGCGACAAGGATCAGGAGGTTCACGGGGTTGACGACGGTCACCCCCTGGGCGCTCCCGGCGACGGCGGTGCGGATCACCACCCCCGACTGGGTGTAGCCGATGAAGGCGATGAAGAGGCCGAGCCCCCGGGCGCATGCCCGCATGATGCTCTCGGGGATCGCGAGCACGTAGGGCTTCCACGCCCCCGAGAGCACGAAGACGGTGAAGACGAGGCCCGAGACGAGGGTCGCGCCCATCACCGCGGGCCAGGGGTAGTGGAGGGTCCCGGCGAGGATATAGACGGCGAGGGCGTTCTGCCCCATGAAGGGCGCGACCGCGAAGGGCCGGTTCGCGTAGAGGCCCATGAGCAGGGTCCCGAAGCAGGCCGACGCGATGGTCGCGATGACGGCGGCCGCGGGAGGGACCCCCGCCGCCGCGAGGATCGCGGGGTTCACGACGATGATGTACATCAGGGAGAGGTAGGTCGTGGCCCCTGCCGTGACCTCGGTCCGGACCGACGAGGACCGGGCACCGATCCCGAAGAACCGGTCGAGCCCGCCGCGGATGCGAGAAAGCATTCCCGGAAGAGCTTCGGCGGGGAGCACGATAAGCATGCCGGGGGAGCCCCCCGGGCGCCGGCCCGGGCCGCCCCAACGGACCCGGGACCCCGTGGCTCGGGCAAGCCTTTTATCCCCCGCGAGTGGTATTCTTGCCGTAAAGGGGCGTCTGCATGAAGAAAAGTCACCTCTGCGCGGGTTCCCTCCTCGTGCTGGTACTGCTGGTCGGGCTCGCCGCGGCCCAGGAGAGCGGGACGGTCACCCGGGGCACCACCTTCGCGGTCACCGTGAGCGGGAACCCCATCACCGCCTACGACATCTGGCCGAAGGGGACCTCGTCCCTGAGCGGGGAACCCGGGGACCAGCCGCCGATCATCGTCCCGGGCCAGGTCGGCGTCGTCCAGGACCCGCCGGGCGGCCCGTACCCCATCGGCGACCACCCGATCAAAGGCGGGGGCACCATCCGCGGCGACGTCCCGCCCGACTCGTCCACGACGTCGGCCACGGCCTACTACGCCGAGGTGACGACCGACGCGAGCGGGTACGCGGTCGTCCTGTTCATGACCTCAGCGGCCACCGCGACGGGGCGGCAGTTCCACATCGAGGCCGAGAACCCGGCGAACCCGGGCGAGGACGTCGGGGTCGTCCTCGGGGCCGCGACCCCGCCCCCCGCGACGGTCATGCCGCTGCCCATGCCGACCACCGTGAGGGTCCCGCTCATCCCGTCTCCGACGACCGTCCCCGAAACGACGGTCCCCACGACCACGGTTCCCGCCACGACCCTCCCGACCACGGCGCCCACCATCAGCCCCTTCCCGACGACGACCCCCGCCGAGACCACCCCGCCGCAGGGGATGCCGGTCCCCGCGGTCGTCGGGCTCGTGGCGGCGGGGATAGGGCTCCTCGGGGCGAAGAGGTTCAGGAACGGATGAACCGCGACCGCAGCGGCAGCGGCGGCAGGGAAACCGGCCTCCCCCCCGCCGCCCGCAGGCTTATGAATCCTCGGGTAGACCATCTGGCATGAGCGGGGCCGAAGGACCGGTCAGGACAGGGCACCGGCCGGGACAGGCTCCGGGGATCTGAAGGCATGGTCGCGATCCGGCCACCGGAGTTCATCCGCCGGCACCACCTCCTCGAGGGCATCCTCCCCTTCGACACGGCGCAGGTGCCCGCCGAGATCCTCGCGGGAGTCACCTTCGCCGCCCTCGCCATCCCCTCGGTGCTCGGCTATGCGAACATCGCCGGCATGCCCGTCGTCACCGGCCTGTACACCCTCCTGATCCCCCTCGTGGTGTTCGCCTTCGCCGGGTCGTCCCGGCACCTGGTCGTCGGGGCGGACTCGGCCACGGCCGTGGTCCTCGCGAGCGGGCTCGCCGCGATGGCGGTCCCCGGGTCGCCGGTCTACGTCGCGTACGCGGGGATGGTCGCCCTCCTCGCCGCGGCCTTCCTCGTCCTCGCGGGCCTCCTGAAGCTCGGGTTCGTCTCGGACTTCCTCTCCCGGCCGGTCATCATCGGGTTCCTGACCGGCGTGGGGATCCAGATCGCCATCGGGCAGCTCGCCGGCATGCTCGGGGTCGGGCCGGCCGGCGGCGGGCCCCTCCTCCAGCTGGTGAGCCTCCTCGGGAGCCTCCCCCTCGCGAGCCTCCCCACCCTCGCCATCACCCTCACGGTCATCGGCATGATGCTCCTCGCGAGAAGGGTGGGCAGCCGGGTCCCCGGGCCGCTCATCGCGGTCGTCTGGGCGATCCTCATCAGCTGGGCTTTCGGCCTCCCCTCGCATGGCATCGCGGTCCTGGGCTCGGTTCCCGGGGGGCTCCCCGCGATCGTCTTCCCCTCGGTCCCCCTCTCCGAGGTCACCCCGCTCGTCTACCTCGCGGCGGCCTGCTTCGTCATCATCCTCGCCCAGAGCTCGACGACCTCGCGGGCCTATGCCTGGCGGGACTCTGACCGGTTCGACGAGAACGCCGACCTCGTCGGCCTCGGCCTCGCGAACGTCGCCGCGGGGCTCTCGGGCACCTTCGTCGTGAACGGGAGCCCGACAAAGACCGAGATGGTCTTCGGCGCGGGGGGGAGGACCCAGCTCGCCCAGCTCACCTGCGCCGCGGTCGTCCTCGCGGTCCTCTTGTTCCTGACGGGTCCCCTGTCGTACCTGCCCGCGGCGGTGCTCTCCTCGGTGGTCTTCCTGATCGGCCTCCGGCTGGTCGACCTGGACGGGATGGCCTCCCTCCGGGCCAGGCGGCCGGTGGAGTTCGCGGTCGCCCTCGTCACGGCGGGGACGGTGATCTTCATCGGCGTCGGGCAGGGGATCGCGATCGCGGTCGCGGCCTCGATCATCGCCCACCTGCGGCACAGCTACCGGCCCCTGGACGAGCTCCTGGTGCCCACCCCCGAGGGGGTCCTCAGGCCCGTCCCGATCGCGGACGGGACCCAGGCCCTCGAGGGGCTGGCCATCTACCGGTTCGGGGCAGACCTCTACTTCGCGAACGAGAAGCAGTTCCTCGGGGAGGTCCTCTCCCTCGCATCGAACGCGGACCCCCCGCTCCGGTGGCTCTGCCTCATGGCGGCGAACATCGGGGACGTGGACTACTCGGGGGCGGAGACCCTGAAGCGGCTCTTCGAGGAGTTCAGGAAGCGGGGGATCGTGATCGTCCTCTCCGACGTGAAGGAGCCGGTCCTCGCGAGGCTCGAGCGGGACGGGATCGTGGAGATGGTCGGGAGGGAGTACATCTTCGAATCGGCGTACGACGTGATCCGTATCTACGGGGACTGAATGGCCTCCCCCGTCATTTTCCCGCCCGATCCAAACCTATAACCCGTGCGCGGCGGAAACTCTTCTCCATGCAGTCCGGGATGCTGCCCGCACTCCTCCTCCTCGCCGGGATGCTGGTGTTCGCCGCGGGCTGCGGCCAGGCGCAGGACGGGGCACCCTCCATGACGACACCATCCACGGCAACCCAGGCACAGCAGGTGCGGCTCGAGACCACGATGGGGAACATCACCCTCGAACTCCGGCCTGATATGCCCGTCACCGCCGGCAACTTCCTGAAGCTCGCCGGCCAGGGCTACTACGACGGCACCATCTTCCACCGGGTCATCGACGGGTTCATGATCCAGGGCGGGGACCCCACGGGAACCGGCCGGGGCGGGCCCGGCTACGCCATCCCCGACGAGTTCACGAGGGACAACCACAACCTGAGGGGCACCATCGCGATGGCGAACGCCGGCCCGAACACCGGCGGGAGCCAGTTCTTCATCAACCTGGTCGACAACACCTTCCTCGACGCGAAGCACCCGGTCTTCGGGAAGGTCGTCGCGGGCATGGACGTCGTGGACAGGATCGGGAAGGTGAGGACCGACTCGAACGACCGGCCGATCACGACAGTGAAGATCCTGAAGGCGGTAGTCCTCTCCCCCTGAACTCCACCGGCTCCGCCAAATCTTTTTTCCTGAAAAAAAGGGTTATAGCGCCGGTTTCTCCACCGAGGCTTCGCCCCGTCGGTTCTCCCTCGGGCTGATGCCCTTCGGGTTCCCTTTCAGGGCCTCGAGGAGGAGCTTCGCCGAGGCCTCCATGTCGCGCAGGTCCGCGACCTCGACGGGGGAGTGGATGTACCGCACGGGCACGCTGACGACCGTCGAGGGGATCCCCGCCCGCGACAGGTGGATGGAGGAGGCGTCGGTGGTCCCGCCGTGGCCCACTTCGAGCTGGTACGGGATCTTCTTTGCGTCCGCGACCTTCCGGAGCCAGGCGACCATCCGCCGGTCGGCGATGAGCCCCCGCCCGTTCGCGTCCGAGACGGTGATGGCCGGCCCCTTCCCCATCTCGAGGCACGAGTCCTTTTTGTCGATGTCGGGATGGTCGCCCGGGAAGGTGGAGTCGAGGGCGATGGCGCAGTCGGGGTCGAGGGCGAAGGAGCTCGTCTTCGCCCCCTTGGTCCCCACCTCCTCCTGGACGGTGAAGACCCCGTAGACGGTGTGGGGCGATTTGAGCTTCTTCAGGACCTCGACGAGGACGGCGCAGCCGGCGCGGTTGTCGAAGGCCTTCCCCGTGACCCGCTTCCCCGCGAGGCCGGCGAGCTCGCGGTCGACGGTGACGGGGGTGCCGATCTCGATCCCGAGCCCGGCCACCTCCTTCGCCGAGGACGCACCCGCGTCGATGAACATGTTCTCGGCCTTGACCCCCTTCTTCCGCTCCTCCTCGTCCATGACATGGGGCGGCTTCCCGCCGACGACGCCGGTGACCGGCCCCTTCGTGCCATGGAGGACGACCCGCTGGTTGTAGAGGGTGGGGGCGTACCATCCGCCGAAGGTGACGAACCGGATGAACCCCCTGTCGTCGATGTAGTTCACCATGAGGCCGATCTCGTCCATGTGGGAGGCGATCATGACCGAGAACCTCCCGCCCTTCTTCACGGCGATGAGGTTCCCGAGGGCGTCCGTCCGGATCCCGTCGACCGAGCCCGCGAGCTCGGACCGCAGGATATCGTGGACGCTCCCCTCGCTCCCCGAGACGCCGTGGGCGTTGGAGAGCCGCCCGAGGGTCTCCCGCAGGGTCACTCGCCCACCGCCGCCGCGATCCGTTTCAGGGCCTCGCCGATGTTCTCCCGCGAGGTGGCATAGGTCAGCCGGGCATACTCCCTCGCGTTCCTCCCGAAGGAGTCGCCCGGGACGATGATCACGCCCTTTTTGATGACCTTCTCCATGAGCTCCCTCCCCATGGGGACGAAGGTGTAGAAGGCGCCCTCGGGGACCGGGAACTGGAACCCGAGCCGGTCCAGGCCCTCGTAGATCAGGTCCCGCCGCGCCTGGTACTCCCGCTTCATCGCCCTCACCGAGGACTGGTCGCCGGTGTAGGCCGCGAGGGCCGCGTACTGGGCGATGGAGGTCGCGCAGGCCTGGCAGTACTGGTGGACCTTCATGCACTGCCCGATGACCTCCTCTGCGGCGGCGAGGTAGCCGATCCGCCAGCCGGTCATGGCATAGGTCTTACTCACCGCGTTCACCGTGATGACGTTCCCGCCGTAGCAGGCGGCACTCACGTGCGGCTTCCCGTAGGTGAAGTGCTCGTACACCTCGTCGGAGATGACGGTCACCCCGAGGTCCTCCGCGGCCTCGACGAGGGCGCAGATCGACTCGGGGCTCTCCACCGCCCCCGTGGGGTTCCCCGGGCTGTTCAGGAAGAGGAGCCGGGCCCCCTCCATCATCTCCTGCGCGGCATCGACGTCGATGTGGAGGCTCGACGTGAGCGGCACCCCCTCGACCCTCGCGCCGGCGATGGCCGAGAGGGCCGCGTACGAGACGAACCCGGGGTCGGGGACGAGGACCCGGTCGCCCGGGTTCACGAGGGACTGGATCGCGATGTGGAGCGCCTCGCTCGCCCCCGCGGTGACGATGACCTGCTCCGGCCGGTACGTGAGGGCGTTCTCCCTCCGGAACTTCTCGCAGATGGCGGCGCGGAGCTCGGGGATGCCGGCGTTCACGGTGTAGCCGGTCTTCCCCTCCTTTATCGCCTTTATCGCGGCGTCCTTGATGTGCCGGGGGGTGTCGAAGTCCGGCTGGCCGAGGCCCAGGTTGATGGACCCGGGGCCCGCCCCCTCGAAGATCCGCCGGATTCCCGAGATCTCGATTGCCTGTACCTTCTCTGAAAACCTCATCCTCTCATCCCCTTCTCATCCGCTTTCCGTCCTGCTCCTCCATCCTCCGTCACTCCAGGTTCACGTGCCTCCCCTTGAGCATCTCGACGTTGACCCCCCGGATCTCCATGAGCCGGGAGATGACCGCGTCGGCGAAGATCACGGACGCCGTCTCGAAGAGGGTCCCGAGGGGGGCGAAGGACTTGTGCTTCCCCATCATCTGCCGGATCTCGAACTCGGCGGCCTCGTCGCCGGTGTCGTCGCGGCGGCTCTCGATGACCACGCAGCAGTCGGCGATCCGGCCGATCCGGGACTCCCTTTTCGAGGTGATCAGGCAGAGCCGGGAGCCGACCTGCTTCGCCGACTCGGCGATGTCCGCGACGGTCTTCGTCTCCCCCGAGCCCGAGAAGACGACCACGAGGTCGTCGGGGTTCACCGCGGGGGTCACGGTCTCCCCCACGACGTACGAGGTGAGGCCGAGGTGCATGAGCCGCATGGCAAAGGCCCGGGCCACGAGCCCGGACCGGCCGGCCCCCATGACATAGACCCGCTTCGCCGCGAGGATCTCCCGGATGAGGGCGTCCACCTCGCCGTCGGAGATCCCGTTCGCGATCGACCTCACCCTCGAGGCCATGAGCCGCATCATGTCCTGGACCGGGTGTTCCTCCATGTTCCTCCTGCTATGAGCGTGCTCCTTCGGACTACTTGAGGATATTCATGCGATGGCTGGAAAACCCGGTTCCCGCGTCGGGGGCACCGATCCGGCCCTCCCCGCCGCCCGATCAGCCGTCGTTGGCCGAGTCCCCGGACCGCACCCGCCGGTCCTCGCGGATCACGACGTAGAGGATCTCGAAGGAGATGACCGCCATGCCGGCGATGAGGAGGTTCTGGATGCCCGTGACCGCCCCCCCGAAGATGAGCCCGAGGCCGGCCAGGTACACGAGGCAGGCGAAGACCCGCTGGAACCCCCCCGCGGTGCGGCTGAAGAGCCGTGAGCTCGCCGACGAGACGCCCGGCGAGGAGAAGATCACCATGATGAAGAGGAGCACGATCCCCGCCTCCTGGCGGAGGGAGGGGACGAGGGGGTTCGGGGTCGCGGTGAGGTAGACGAGGATGGTCACCACCGAGAAGACGGCGTGGACGATCCGGAAGAGGGTGGTCGAGCCCGAGGGGCTCCCGTACCCCTCGAGGACCCGGAGGAAGGGGTCCTCCTTCCCGAGGGCCCCCTCGGTCTCCTGCCGGAAGACCGCGATGGTGAGGACGAGGAAGAGCCCGAAGACCGCGAGGGAGTTGATGTCGAGGAGGGTGATGGGCTCGCCCAGGACCACGATCGCCATGGACTGGTCGGGGAGGTACCGGGTGAAGAGGAGGATGGCCCCGAAGATCCCCTGGAGGGCGATGACATGGGATACCCTCTTCATGTAATCGCCGAAGTTGGTGGGGCCGGGGGGTGCTGCCATGGGACGCTCGATCACGCGGGCGGGGAGCGGGGACTCCCCTCACAGCTCTTGGGTTCGATCTCCTATATTATTATTTCAATCTTTTGAATTTTATTAGAGTTATAATTTTAATGAGATAACGGTTTTACGGGGTTTGTTCAGAAGAAAAGAAATATAAATCAGGATGGGCGAATAATCCAATCCCTTGAACTATCCGCCCGGTTCCCGTGGAAAATAAACGAGAGGTCGTGTACGGCCGGCGCCTTTCGCGGGGGGTGCCCCGCGCCATGAACCGGGTGGAGGGAGGAGAGGAGAGGATCAGCGTTCGGAAGGCTGGGCTGGGAGGTGCCTCGCCTCCGTCGACGGCTCGTGGAGGGCCCTCCCCGGGACGTCCAGGATCCGGTAGTTCCCGGGCGGGACCGTGATCTCGAACCGCGCCCCCTGGCCGGGCTCCCCCGTCTCGCGGATCGTGAGGCCGGTGATGGAGAGGATCTCCCGCACGAGGAAGAGGCCGAGGCCGGAGTGCTGCCCGTACCCCTTCGCGAAGACCTGCTCCTTCTCGTCGGCGGGGATGCCCTTCCCGTCGTCCTCGCAGGTCACCATGAGCCCCGGCGGGCCCTCCAGGTACCCGAACCGGATGGAGGTGACCCCCTCGCCGTGGTACACCGCGTTCTCGATGAGGTTCGAGAAGACCCGTTCCAGGAGGGGGTCGGCGTAGATCTCCACCCCCTCGAGGTCGTAGCTGACCCGGATCCCCCGGGTATCGAGGTGCTGCACGACCCGCGTCAGGATCCCGTAGAGGTCCTGCCAGACCGGTGCCCCGACGCCGATCTTCTGGTAGAACCGGGTGAACTCGATGAGGCTCTGGATCTGGCGGGTCAGCCCGTACTGCTTCTCGAGGTACCCGAGGACCGTGGGGTCGCTCGAGGCCTCGATGGCGAGCTGCTGGTACGCCGAGAGGGCGGTGAGGAGGTTCAGGATGTCGTGCCGGGTGATGCCCGAGAGGAGCTGGAGCTTCGCGTTCGCCTGGCGCAGGGCCGCCTCGTCCGCCTTCCAGCCGGTGATGTCCCGGATGATCCCGATGACCTGGGACCCGAGGACGGGGATGAACCGGCCCTCGTAGGTGTGCCGCGAGCCCTCCACCTCGTGGTTGAACTCGAGGATCTGCATCTCCCCCCGGGCATGCGCCCCGCGGATCGCCTCCTCCACGGGGGCTCCCTCGGCGGGGGAGAGGAGGTCCTTCATCAGCCGGGTGCGGAGGCGCTCGTACGGGAGGAAGAGCGGGGAGGGGTCCCGGGTGCGCAGGTCGAGGATGGCCCCGTCCGGGTCGAGCCTCAGGTAGGCATCGGGGAAGGCCTGGAAGATGGCCTCGAGCTGGGCATGGGCCTCCTCGACCTCGGTCGCCCGCTCCCGGAGGCTCTCCTCGGCGGTCACCTGTTCGGTGATGTCCTCCAGGGTCTCGAGGGCCCCGATGACCTTGCCGGTCTCGTCGGGGATCGGGACCGCCGTGAAGCAGAGCCAGCTCCCGTGCCTGCCGAGCCGGGGGAAGAAGTCCTTCACCTCGTACGCCCCCTCGACGTGCCCGGACACGGCGACCTTCTCCCCGTACCACCGTGCGAGCTCCTCCGTCTTCCCGTCCACCAGGAGATCGGAGAGGACCGGCCGCTCGGCAGGGTAGAAGGCCTTCCACGGGGCGGTCGTCCCGATCACCTCGCCGGCCGGGACCCCGGTGTGCTGCTCGAGGGCCCGGTTCCAGTAGACAACGCGGTGGTTCCGGTCGATGACGAACTGGGGGATGGGGGAGCCCTTGAGGATGGCGTGGAGCCGCTGCTCGCTCTCGCGGAGCGCCCCCTCGGCACGGCGCTTGCGGGCGGCCTGCCGGATCATGTTCGCGAGCTCGGCGAACTGGGAACGGGGGTCGCCCCCCTTCTGGAGGTAGAAGTCGGCGCCCGAGTTGAGGGCCTCGATGGCGACGTCCTCCCTCCCCTTACCCGTGAAGATGATGAAGGGGATGGTGCACCCGCTCCCCCGCAGGCCCTTCAGGAACTCGATCCCGTCCATCTCGGGCATCAGGTAGTCTGCGACGATCACGTCGTAGGAGCGCTTCTCCATCATCCCGAGGGCGATCCGTGCCGAGAGGGCGGTGTCGATCTCGAGGTCCCCGTCCCGGCCGAGGAAGATGGTGGTGAGCTCGAGGAGGGCGGGCTCGTCGTCGACGTAGAGGACCGCGATCCCCGGGGCCGGAGCCGCAGGCCCCCCGTTCCGTGTTTCGGTCTGCATGGATCGTCAGGGGTAGGCGGGTGACCGCCACCCAGGACTGGTACGGGATTATTTTATGTGGAAATATATATATTTGCTGACACAATCGGGCTCAAGAAATATTCTCTCATGTATAATTTCGAGATAATCTTCCCCCGTCGGGCTCCCGCGGACCACCGGCGGGGAGGAGCGGGAAAGGGATCCGGGGGGGTCGGGGCGACCCGCCGTTCCTCTCCCCCGACCCATCCCGGGTCAGCCGTGGTTCCGTCCGCCTTCAGGGTGATGCTCAAATAGTGCGCCACCCAATACTTCCCTGTCAAGGCTCGGGGGGGAGAGGCAGGTGAAGCCCTACTATGCCGCCGACGGGTTCGAGCTCTACCATGCGGACTCGGTCGAGTTCCTGGAAGGTCTCGACGGGGAGTCCGTGGACCTGATCTTCGCCGACCCGCCCTACAAGCTCTCGAACGGCGGCTTCACCTGCCGCTCGGGCCGGCGGGCGCCCGTCCACAAGGGGGCCTGGGACGAGAGCCGGGGCGCCGAGGGGGACTTCGCCGGCCACCTCGCCTGGATCCGGGCCTGCCAGCGGGTCCTCGCCCCGTCGGGGAGCATCTGGATCAGCGGGACCTACCACTCGATCTATGCCTGCGGCTATGCCCTCCAGCTCGCCGGCTACCACCTCCTGAACGACATCTGCTGGTACAAGCCGAACGCCCCGCCGAACCTCTCGGGGAGGTACTTCACCGCGAGCCACGAGACCCTCCTCTGGGCGGCGAAGGGCCCCGAGTGCCGGCACACCTTCAACTACGACCTGATGAAGAACGGCGACTGGGACGGGGACGCCCTGAAGCGGCAGAACCGGCAGATGCGGTCGGTCTGGTCCATCCCCGCCCCGAGGCCGGGCGAGAAGCGGTTCGGGAGGCACCCGACGCAGAAGCCCCTCGACCTCCTCGTCCGGATCATCCTCGCGAGCTCGCGGGAAGGTGACCTGGTCCTCGACCCGTTCACAGGGAGCTCCACCACGGGCCTCGCCTGCCTGGAGACCGGCCGCCGGTTCATCGGCGTGGACCGGGAGAAGAAGTACCTGGAGCTCTCGGTGAAGCGCTACCGGGCCTGGAAGGCGGAGGCAGCCCCGGGCGAGGGAGGGCGGGCGTGACGGCCGGCGAGGGTGCGGTATCGGGGAAGGTGAGGGAGACCCTTCTCTCCTTCCAGCAGGGCGAGATCACCGAGCACCACATCTACCTCGCCCTCGCGGGGAAGGCCGCAGAGTCGGCGAACCGGAAGGTCCTCGGAGACATCGGGACGGTTGAGCTCGCCCACTACCGGTTCTTCAGGGCCCTTACCGGGGTCGACCTTCCGCCCAGCCGGGTCCGGATCGCCTTCTACCTCCTCGTGTACCACCTCTTCGGGATCACCTTCGCGATCCGGTTCATGGAGCGGGGAGAGGAGAAGGCCCAGCGGCTGTACCGGGACCTCGCGCCGACCGTCCCCGGGCTCGCTGACGTGATCCGGGACGAGGAGGGTCACGAGAAGGCCCTCGTGGCCCTCATCGACGAGCAGCGCCTGCGGTACACCGGATCCATCGTCCTCGGGCTGAACGACGC
>DATIYO010000141.1:0-9170 GCA_035517575.1 Methanomicrobiales archaeon | reverse complement strand
GGATCCGGCCCAGGGCCGCCCACGGGCCCCTTTTGCCGAGGGGAGCCAGGACCGTTCCCTGCCTTGTTTTCCTGAAACGGAGGCCGGATAAGGCAGGAATCCTTCCAGGTGCCGGCCCCCTCTCCACGGGGGTGCCCGGCCGGAAGACAGCCCCCCCCAATCGGACCGGTCCGGTCAGCTTATTGGCTTTGAGGGTGGAGATAGGAGGTGCTATGGATCTCGAAGGCTTCACCCGCCGCAGCCTGGCAAAGGGGGAGACGGAGGACGCCGTGATCCGCGATCTTGCCGACGCCATCCTCCGGATCAAGGGCGGGCCGGCCGGGGACGCCCGGGAGCTCGCCGCCGCCGTGGTCGAGGAGGTGGGCCTGAGCCGGTCGGCCCGGGGCGAGCTCTTCGAGTTCGCCCCGGCCGGGGTCGGGATGGGGGACTTCGGGGTCGGGTCCCGGGGAAAGGGGGACTTCTATGCCCACCGGCGGATCGCCCGGATCATCGGGAGGACGGGCGCCGCCGTCGGGGTGGACGAGATGGACGACGCGGGGGTCGTCGCGGCGGGGGGAATGCTCGTCGCCTGCACCGTGGACGGGATGCACTCCCGGCTCTCGGACTACCCCTTCCTCGCGGGGTTCCACGCCACCCGTGCCACGCTCCGGGACGTGTACGTCATGGGGGCCCGGCCCGTGGCCCTCTTCTCGGACATCCACGTGGCAGACGACGGCGACGTGGGGAAGATCTTCGACTACACCGCGGGGGTGACGACGGTCGGGGAGGCGACGGGGGTCCCCCTGGTCGCCGGCTCCACCCTCCGCATCGGGGGCGACATGGTCATCGGCGACCGCATGACCGGCTGCGTGGGCGCGGTGGGCGTCGCGCAGCACCTCACCCCGCGGAGGGCGGCCGCGGCGGGCGACGTCGTCCTCATGACCGAGGGGGCCGGCGGCGGGACCATCGCCACCGCGGCCATCTACTCCGGCCATCCCGGGGTGGTCGACCGGACCATCAACCTCCACTTCCTCAGGGCGTGCGAGGCGCTCCTCGCGAGCCCCGCGCTCCCCACCATCCATGCCATGACCGACGTGACGAACGGCGGCCTCCGGGGCGATGCCCACGAGCTCGCGGAGACCGCGGGCGCACGGGTCGTCATCGAGGACGCCCACCTCCGGCGGCTCGTGGATCCCGAGGTCCTCTCCCTCCTGGACCGGCTCGGGATCGACTATCTCGGCGTCTCCCTCGACGCCCTCCTCGTCGTCGCGCCGCCCGAAGCGGCGGCCGGCATCCTCCGGGTGGTGCGGGGGTGTGGCGTCGCGATGGAGGAGGTCGGGCGGGTCGAGGAGGGGGCGGCCGGGTCGGTGCTCGTGGTCGACGGGGAAGAACGGGACTTCTCGCCCCGGTTCCGCGAGTCCGCGTACACGCCGGTCAAGAAGGTCGTGGACCGGCGGGTGAAGGACTTCGAGGCCATGAAGGCGGGGGTGGACCGGGCCGCGGAGGCCGCCCTCGAGAAGAAGAAGCGGGTCCTCGCGAGGCTGAGAGCCCCCGACGGGTCCTAACCTGCGGGGACCCGGCCGGAGACAACCAGGTTGTAGGCGAGGCCGGGCACCCGCTTTTCGATGAAGGGCTCGACCCTGCGGGCGATGTCGAAGATCGGCTCCTTCAGGGAGTGGTGGGCGAAGGAGCACCGCTTCGCCCTCACCTCCACGAACCCCGCCTCCGCGAAGATGCCGGCGAGCTCCTCCTCGGTGTAGTACCGTTCCCCGAAGTCCCCGACGCCGATCCTCCCGAGCTCCATCCTCTCCCCGATCCGGTAGATGGCGGGGACGAGGGAGGTGATGACGTTCCGGGAGAGGGTGCTCACCGCGAGGCACCCGCCCGGCCTGAGCACCCGGTAGGCCTCCCTGAGCATCCGGTCGGGGTGCTCGAGGTACGAGAAGGCGAGCATGCACGACACCGCGTCGAAACTCCTGTCCCGGAAGGGGAGCACCTCGGCCGTCCCCTCGAGGTACTCGAACCAGCTCCCCTGCTCCCGTGCGGCCTCGACCATTCCCCGGCTGATGTCGAGCCCCACCGCGGTCCCCCCGAGCTCCCCGTACCGGCGCATGAAGAGTCCCGTGCCGCAGCCGAGGTCGAGGAGGAGCCCGCCGGGAGGCAGCCAGTCGAGCATGTGGGCGCAGATGTGCCGGTGGTACTCCCTCCCGCACGAGGTGTCGTACCGGAGGTCGTAGACCCGGGCGACCCGGTTGTAGTGGTCCGCGACTTTCTTCGGGAGGAGCTTCAGGAGAAGACCTCCTCGATGACCCTTGCTATCAGGGCGTTCACCTGGACGAACTCGTTCCCCGCCCGGTCGAGGGCGGAGTCGGCCTCGCCGAGGATCGCGGCGATCCTCGGGTCGTTGTACTCCTGCTTCACGGCTTTGCCGATCTCCCGGATGGCTTCCCTCCCCGAGAGGCCGTAGTCGATCAGGAGGGACTCGCCGGCCTGCTGCGCATGCCCGAAGTCGCCGGCCCGCATCGACCGCACGAGCTGGAGGGCGACCGCGCCTGTCTCGGAGCCGGCGACCCCCGCGTCCCCCGCCCCCTTCCCGGACTCGACGAGGATCTGGAGGAGCATCGTCGCCCGCCGCAGGTCGCCCGCCGAGGCATGGACGATCATCTCCAGCTCCTCGCGGAGCTCCTTCCGCCTCCCGGGGGCCTCCGCGTCGAGGATCTTCTCCAGGGTCGCGAGCACGACGGCCCCGTCGACCGGGGAGAAGGCGAGGGGGAGGCACCGGGACCCGATGGCAGGGATGATAGCGCTCTGGTTCGTCGTGACGAGGATGAACCGGCAGGTGGCGGAGTACCGCTCCAGGGTCCGGCGGAGCGCCTGCTGGATCTCCCGGGGGAGGGAGTGCGCCCCCTCGATGACCATGAGCTTGAACTCCGCCCCGAGGGGGCGCATCGAGGCGTACTCCCTCACGATCCGCTTGAAGTTCGTGGCGAGGCTCTCGTCCTTCCGGAAGAGGTGGGCGAAGCGCTCGTCGGCGGCGAGGGAGCTCTTCCCCTGGGAAAAGAGGGTGGTCGCGTCGAGCACGGTGGTATTCCCCTCCCACGCGTCCCCGTAGAGGGCCCTTGCCAGGCACCCGACGGCCGCGCTCTTCCCCGTCCCGTGGGGGCCGGTGACGAGGAGGTGGGGCACGCTCTGCTCTGCCGCGAACCGCGCGAGGTGGCGCACCACCTGCCCCTGCCCCGCGACCTCCCCCAGCTCCCTCGGGCGGTACTTCTCAATCCAGAGCATGCTCGAGGTTCCCCCTGATGGCCTCCATGGCTGCTCTCAGGAAGTACCGGTTGTCCGGGCAGCTCATGAGCCTTTCACCCTCGTCCGGGCCCATGTCGGCACAGGCCCGGGTGATGGCGGGGACGGCCCTCGTGAGCTCGTCCACGATGGTGAGGGTGGCCGTCCGGGCGGTCCGGGACAGGGGGTTCAGGTCGATGGCGATGACCTTCTTCCCCATGCCGACGAGGGCGGCGCACCGGTCCCCGTCCTCGAGGGGGACGAGGACGGTGTCGGCCGCGTAGATCCCCTCGCGGAGGCAGAGGGCCCGGGGATGGGAGAGGGGGAGGAGCGGCTCGGCCCTCCCCTTGAGGACCTCCACGCCCGCCGCCTCGAGGAGCCTCGTGATCCTGTCAACCCGCTCGTCGGTCCGGTGGAAGAGGTTCACCTCGACCCTCGCACCGGACGCCTGCTGAAGGCCGGCGATCAGCTCCGCCGCGAGGGCCGCGGTGTTGCCGTTCACCGAGATGACGGGGGACCTCGCCGCGAGGAGCATCGCCGCGGCGACCCGCTCCGCCTGGGCCGCGCTCCCGGTCGTCCGCTCGCCGATCAGGTAATCGAAGGCCTCCCCCCGGCCGTGGGCGGTGAGCCCCTCCATGGTGACGATCCCCTCGCGGGCGTACCGGGCCAGGCGCTCGCGGGCGAGGAGGGACCGGTACCGGGGATGGTCCTCGGGTATCACCCGATCACCTCGCCCCTGCCGAACCCCTCCCGGGCGATGTGGAGCCGGAAAACCTTCCCGAAGGGGGAGAGCACGGCCTCCGCCTCCTCGCCGACGGCGAACACCCCTTCGCCGAGCATGGTCATGCTCGCCCCGACCCCCGCCCGGTCGCAGGCGAGGAGGACCTCCCTGACCCGGGGGGTGACGAGGCCGCTCCCCTCGGCAAAGGACCGGGAGAGCCCGAGGAAGTCCCTGAGGTCCCGCGGGCAGCGGCCCGGAAATGCCCTGGCGATCCTCTCCATCCGGCCGGGATCGCCGAGGACGAGCGGCGTCGGGATGGGACCGAGGCTGATCGCATGGAGGACCCTGCCCGGGTCGGCGATGCGCACGATGTCGGCCCCGACCCCCGGCCCCGCCCGGCACTCGATCCCGCCTCCCTGGCATGCGGCAACGTCGCCGAGGCCCGTGCGGTTGACCACCTCGATCTCGTGGGCAAGCGCCGCGATCTCCCGATCGGAAAGGCCGAGCCCGAAGAGCGCCGAGAGGGCCGAGATGGAGGCGAGGAGGCCCGCCGCCGAGAGGCCGAAGCCCGCACCGGCCGGGAGCGGGCTCTCCGCGGTCACCCTCGCCGAGACGCCGAGCCGTTCCATGGCCGACTCGATGAGGGGCGGCCCGCCCGTCACCGGCCGGTTTTCGAGCGAGAGGATCTTCACCTCCGGCGAAGGGGCAGGCACCGCCTCCACGACGACCCCCTCCTCGATGACGATGCCCGCCCCCGCCGATCCGGTGTCCCGGGCCGTCCCGCCCTGGATCCGCCGGAAATAGCCCGACAGGTGCCCGGGCGAGCGGGCTACCGCAGCGCGTCCCATATGGCCGCCGCGACCTCCTCCTTCGTACCCCGGGCGGCCCTCTCCCCGTCCCGCGAGAGAAGGGTGACCTCGGTCTCTTCGGCGCCCATGGCCTCGGGGGCGTTCACGACGACGACCCGGACCCCCCGCTTCAGGAGTGCCCGCGCCGCCGCGGCCTCGTCCCGGCCGAGCTTGAAGGCGATGGTCTCGGGCCGGTATCTCTCCAGCACCTCGTCGAGGAGCTTCGGGAGCGGGTCGAGGGCGAGGGAGACGGGCTTTCCGCTCCGGATCTTCCCCTTCACCCGCTTCGGGGCGAAGTCGGAGATGGCCGCGGCCGAGACATAGATGTCCGCCCCTTCTGCCTTCATGATCCGGTGGACCGCCTCCCGCATCTCCCCAGCGCTCGTCGCGGGGACGTTCTTCACGCAGGGGAGGCTCGCGCTGTGGACCACGGTCACTTCGGCCCCGAGCCGGTACGCCTCGAGGGCCATCTCCCTTCCCATCCGGCCCGTCGACCGGGTGGTGAGGACCCGCACGTCGTCCACGGGCTCGGCGCAGGGCCCGCTCGTGACGAGCACCCGTTTCCCGCCGAGCGGCCTCCCCGTCAGCGCCCGCTCTGCCTCGAGGACGATCGCCTCGGTCGTCGCGAGCTTCGCCCTGCCCTCCTCGATGCGGGGCGCGACGACCCCGATCCCCCACTCCCCGAGCGTCTTTAAGTGGCCCGCGATGGCCGGGTGCCGGTACATGGAGCCGTGCATGGCCGGCGCGACGAGGACCGGCATCCCCCTCCCGATGGCGGTGGTGGCGAAGGTGGTCACCGGCGTGTCGTCGATGCCGAGGGCGACCTTCGCGAGGGTGTTCGCGGTGCACGGCGCGACGAGGAGGAGGTCGGCCCGCCCCTCTTCCCCGCAGTAGAGGACATGCTCCACCATCCCCGAGATGGCGGTGAGGGCCGGCCGGCCGGTGGCATAGGTGACCGCGTCAGGGTGGACGATCCGGGCCGCGGCCTCGCTCATCACGGCCTGGACCACCGCCCCCCGCCGCCTGAGCTCGTGGGAGAGCCGCACGACCTCGGTCGCCGCGATGGACCCGGTCACGCCGAGAACGATGACCTTCCCCTCGAGGGTCTTCCTCGTCACGAGAGCGCCACGTCCTGCACCCTATGCCATGTATGGGGTGCATAACTCTTTACCCTTCGCGTGGTGATGGCGGCCGCGAATCCCGCCTCGCGGGCCAGGGAGGCGATCCGCCCGGTCTCATCGCGGAGGGTGTGGACGTGGAGGACGGACCCGCTCCCCGCGTGGGCGAGGGCGTCGGGGAGGAAGCCGGGAGCGTCGAAGTGGCCGAGGACGAGCCGGTCATACACGCCGTCGAGGAGGTCCCTGCAGTCCCCGCACTCTGCCCTGACCCGGTCCGCGAGGGCATTTTCGCGGATGTTCCCTGCCAGGTACCCGAAGGCGACGGGCGAGATCTCCATGGCATGGACCTGGAACCCCGCCTTTGCCAGCGGGATGGTGAAGTACCCGATGCCTGCGAAGAGGTCCGCGACCCTCTCAATTCTCCCCGAACCGCGGGCCAGCCGGACGATCCGGTGCCGCTCGGTGAGGTTCCCCATGGCGTACATCACCCGTGCGGGGTCGAGGACGAAGGTGCAGCCATGCTCCCGGTGCCGCACCTCGCCCGCGCTCCCCCAGACGAGCTCGGCCGCTGGCGACCGCTCTCTCCCGTCGATGCCCCGTATCCAGAGGACCCCCCGCGGGTTCACCCAGGCGCGGATCTCCCCGATCTCCTCGGGGGTGGGGCGGTGCCCGTGGACGAGGACCAGGTCCCCGAGGCGCTGGTACCCCCGGCCACGGTACGGCCTCCGCTCGGGGACGACCGTGTCGCAGGGCTCGCCGTCCTTCACGGGGACGTACGCGACGCCGTCCTCGACCATCGCCCTCCTCCCCGGATCGGCCCAGCCCTCGCGGGTCGCTTCCGCGAGGCCTGACAGGCGTACCTTCCTCGCCCTCATGATCAGCCCACGACGACGAGCCGGTCCCCCGGCCGGTCGGGGAGCACCCGTATATGGGACCCGGCCGCGGTCTTCACCCACCCGGGCATCCGCACCTCGCGGGTCGCGAAGGTCTCGGGGTCGAGGATCCCCGCCGTCCCTCCCTCGAGGTAGGCCACGAGGGCCGGCACCGCGTCCCGCACGTTCCCGACGAGCCGGTGCGGGGTGCCCTGGGGGAGGACGGTCATGGTCCCGGTTCCGAGGTGGAAGGCCCTGACCTGCCGCTTCCCCTCCTCCCGCACCTCCAGGTACTCGCCGTCCGCCTCGACGACGTCTCCCTTCTGGAGCCGGGGGAGCCGTACCGAGTAGGTGATGCGGTAGAGCCTCCTCCCGTCCTTCTCGCCGGCGAGCTTCGGGTGGACCGTGTACCTCCCGCCGAGGGCCCCCGTGATCTCCTGGGCGATCCGCTCCCCCATGGCGTTCTCCCCCACGACGATATCGAGCCCCTCCTCCTCGGTCATCCGGGAGATGAAGGAGAGGCGCGACCCCTCCTCCTGTCGCCGCTCCTCGACCTCGCCCGCGATCCGGGCCGCCACCTCCTGCTCGCGGGGCGAGAGGGGCCTCCCCGCCGCCCGGACCTGGACCACGCCCTCGAAGTAGCCCCCCGAGATACGGCTGCACCGGTCGCAGGTCTCCGCCCGCCAGACGATCTCGATGGCGGCCTCGTCCTCGACCGGCACGCCGAAGAGGGTCCCCTTCACCCTGACGGTCGCGATGGTGCGGTTCGGGCTCCGCTCCCTCAGGGTCACGCCGAACTTCGCGTCCCGCACCTCGGGGGCGAGCCTGACCGCCTGGACGACGAGCTCCCTCGCGAGCTCCTCGCGGGGGACCGGCGAGTCCTGCCAGACCGCCCCCGTCTTCCTGCTCTCGCAGGACGGGCAGGTGACGGCCTCGACCCGTGCGGGGGCGTTCATCCACCGCGTCTTCCCCGCCCGGCACCTGCCGCAGATACCCCCCTCCGAGGGCTCCCCGCAGAGGGGGCAGAAGGACTCCCTGATGCTCATCTTCTAGAACCTGAAGACCTGGGCATGGGGGACACCGTCGATGAGGACCACGCACCCGCGGTCCACCGCCCCGCAGCCGATGGCGATGGCGATGGTGCGGTGGCCGAAGAGGTTCGCGGAGGTCGCGGTCGCGAGGGCGCCCCTCACCTGTTCTTCGTCGGCAGGGGTGTTCCCGTAGAAGGTATCGGAGATGCGGACCTCCGCGTCGCGGTGGCGGAGGGTCCGGTTCAGGAGCTCCCGGTCGCAGACCGCCACGATATCGCCGTCAGGAGTCCGGTGGACCTTCAGGAACATCACGTACCCTTCTGCCCCGCAGGTAAAAAAGGTGCCCCGGGCCCTACGGGAAAGTGATCTCCACGCCGTAGGTCCGCGAGGGGACCTCCCCGTGGATCCGGTGTGCCGCTTCCTCGGAGAGCCCGCCCGTCTCCAGGAGCCGGCGGGTGAACCGCGGCACCGATTTCGGGCCGATGACCGACCCCGGCCGGCTGTTCTCGTCCATGTAGTCGCTCTCCATCATGAACGCCCGCCCCGACGCGGCGAGGGAGGGGATCGCCTCGTGGCGGGCGATGAGGGACGGGACGAGCGGGGTCTCGGGGGTCGCGAAGTGCTTCACCACCCGCCCGACGGGGATGCCTGCCTCACCTGCCATCGCGGGGACATCGGCGCACGGGCCGCCCTCGGCATGGATCTGGACGGCGCAGTCGTGCTCCCCGCCGAGGACGAGTGCGTGGGAGAGGACCCGGTTCGATGCCGCGAGGACCTCGGCGGGCACCTCGTAGTGGGGCCGACCGCTCTTCAGGGCCACGGCCTCCCCGCGTCCGACGTAACCCGCCGCGAGATCGAGGCCTTCCTCCATGACCTGCCCGGCCCGGGCGAGCCCCAGCGGTTCGGCGAGCCTCGTGATCTCGGCGGGGTGGACTCCGAGGATCGGGAACACCACGATCCCGAGCTCCCGTACCTGGCGGGCGACTGAAAGGGTGCCCTCGAAAACGGGCGCGAAATCATCCCCCTTCGTGGGAGTGATCCCGAAGGACCAGGAGGGCTTCGAGACGAGGAAGAGGTGCGTCCCGCCGGCCCGCTGGAACTCTTTCGCGGCCTCGACGCCCCGCCCGTTCGACGGGTCGATGTGGATGTGGTCGTCAGTGACGGGGGTCGGGAGCGGCTTCGTCACAGGCCACCAGGCTCATCAGGGGGTAGTCTTCCGAGCGGCTGAGCGTCGCGGTGCACCTCGCCCTGCCCAGGCGGGTGACGAGCTCCACGTCGAACATGAGCCCGGCGAGCTCGCTGTACCCGAAGGCGTTCGG
>DATIYO010000140.1:0-6160 GCA_035517575.1 Methanomicrobiales archaeon | reverse complement strand
GTCCTCTACTCGATGCTCCTCCTCGAGTACATCGGGAAGAAGATCTTCACCTCGGGCGAGGTCCTCCAGGTCTACCGCGAGGTCGCGGGCACCCTCGACGTGGACGTGCTCACGAACCGGCGGATCACCGACCTCGTCTCCGAGCTCTCGATGCTCGGGGTCATCAACACCCGGGTCGTCTCCAAGGGCCGGTACGGCCGGACCAAGGAGATGTGGTTCGACATGACCTCGGACCGGATCTGGGAAGTCCTCTCCAAGGACCAGCGGCTCTCCCGGGATACCCTTATCCAATTGGATACCAACCGGTTGAAGGCATCATTCAGGTGATCCCATGGACGAGAAGGATCAGGAGATCCTCCACCTCCTCGAGGAGAACGGCAGGTTCCCAACCGGCGAGCTTGCCCAGGGCCTCGGCCTCTCCGAGGACGAGGTCGGGGAACGGATCCGGGCGATGGAGGAGTCCCGGGTCCTCCGGAAGTTCACCACCGTCATCGACTGGGAACGGGCAGGGAACTCCCGGGTCTCGGCCATCATCGACCTCAAGATCGCGCCCGAGCGGGACTTCGGGTACGACAAGATCGCCGAGCGGATCGCACGGTTCCGGCAGGTGAAGGCCCTCTTCCTCGTCTCGGGCGTCTACGACCTCCAGATCCTCGTCACGGGAAAGGACATGAACGAGGTCTCGCGGTTCGTCTCCGAGCAGATCGCGCCCATGGACCACATCCGGGAGACGGCGACCCACATCATCATGAAGATCTACAAGGAGAACGGGATCCCGTTCTTCGAGAAGGAGGGCGGGGAGCGGCTCCCCCTCTCGTTCTAGCGTGGGACCATGAGGGAACGCGGTTCGGCCCGGGCGCGTGCCATCCCGCCGTCGGGCATACGCCGGTTCTTCGACCTCCTCCTCACCATGGAGGACGTCATCTCCCTCGGCGTGGGGGAGCCGGACTTCGAGACGCCCTGGAACGTCGCGGAGGCGGGGATCTGGGCCATCGAGCAGGGGCACACCTCCTACACCTCGAACAAGGGCCTCCTCCCCCTGCGCCAGGCCGTGGCGGGGGACCTCGCCGCGAGGTACGGGATCTCGTACGACCCCGAGGACGAGGTCATCATCACGAGCGGGGTCTCCGAGGCGGCGGACATCGCGATCCGGGCGCTCGTGGACCCGGGCGACGAGGTCCTCGTCGCCGAGCCGTCCTATGTCTCCTACTCCCCCTGCGTGACCCTCGCGGGCGGGAGGCCGGTCCCCGTGCCCTGCCCGGAGAAGGACGAGTTCCGGCTCACGGCCGGGAACCTCGCGGAGAAGGTCACGAGGAAGAGCCGGGTCCTCGTCATGAACTTCCCGAACAACCCGACGGGGGGCGTGATGGGGAGGGAGGACATCGATGCCATCGCCGAGGTCGCCGTGGACCATGACCTGGTCGTCATCTCCGACGAGGTATACTCGGAGCTCACCTACGAGGGGAGGCATGTCGCGGTCGCGTCCCACCCCGAGCTCCGGGACCGGACCGTCACGATGAACGGCTTCTCCAAGGCCTACTCCATGACCGGCTGGAGGATCGGCTACCTCTGCGCCCCGAAGCCCATCGCCGAGCTCGCCCTCAAGATCCACCAGTACGTGATGCTCTGCGCCCCGATCATGGGCCAGATGGCCGCAGTGGAGGCCCTTCGGAACGGCGAGGAGGAGAAGAACGCCATGGTGAGGGAGTACCGCCAGCGCCGGAACTTCTTCGTGGAGGGGCTGAACCGGATCGGCCTCGCCTGCCACGTCCCGCGGGGGGCGTTCTATGCCTTCCCCTCCATCGCCTCCACCGGCCTCACCGACCAGGAGTTCGCCGAGCGGCTCCTCACCGAGCGGCAGGTGGCCGTGGTCCCCGGGTCGGTCTTCGGGGAGAGCGGGAGGGACCACCTCCGCTGCGCCTACGCGGTCTCGCGTGAGGACCTGGGGACCGCGCTCAGGCGCATGGAGGAGTTCATCGCCGGCCTCCGTTCCGCGTGACCGGGCGGGATCCGCTGGAACTCCGACCCCCTTATTTCCATTGGAGCATCTGGAATCACCGGATCCGGTATCCGGGGGCTCCCCAATCCCCTTCAGGAAGACGGAACAGGCAGAATAACGGGTATAAAATATCCGAATCGGATGTTTCAAATTTTGAAAGAAGAACAAAGTATATATGGAATAACTTGAAACCATCGGCAGGGCTACCCCTTTGTTTCCATTGGAGCACATGGAACCACCGGATCCGGTATCCGGGGGCAGATCATGGGGATCCTTTCCCCGAATCCGCCGGAATCAGGGCATAAAAAAGCTGGAACGACCCGATAACGGATCCAAAGGAAGGGGAAAGTATATATTTTACAACGAAACATTCGCGGAATAACCCCCTTGTTTCCATTGGACCTTCGGGAAGCACCGGTTCCCGCATCCGGGATTATTTTTCTGGATTACCCGGGTCCACGGGAGGTCAAGGTTCCGGGATCTTCCGGAGACTCCGGAAATACTGATCTTCCAATCCGGATTGGGGTCCCTGCTCCAGAGGAAGAGCAGGGCCGGGCAGGGAAACGGGCCGGGAGGTGCTCATAAACCACGACGCAGCCCGGTGAGGCCCGGGGGTACGGGCCTCTCCCGCCATACCCCCTTGTTTCCTGTGGAATTCCGTGGGCATGCTTGCCCGGTTTTCGTTGATCTGGCCGATCCTCGGGATTTTCCCCCGCCGGAGATCCGCCCGTCCTCCAGCGGGGCTTTTCGCGTGGGACGAGGATTTATGGTCGGGCAGGGCACCGGTTTACTGCGGGAGGGAGGCGGTTGACGGCCGAGGTATTCTTTGCCGGGATCAGGGCACGCGGGGATAAGGAGAGCAGGATCGCGAAGATACGGCGGCTCTTCTCGGCCGCGGGGCTCGACGGGACCATCAGGGAGCGGGACCTCTGCGCCATCAAGCTCCACTTCGGGGAACGGGGCTGCGACACCCACGTGAGCCCGGTGCACGTCCGCCAGGTGGTCGACCTGGTGCGGGAGGCGGGGGGCCGGCCGTTCCTCACCGACACGGCGACCCTCTACTCGGGGAGCCGTTCGAACGCGGTGGACCACATCGCGACCGCGATAGCACACGGGTTCGACTACGCGGTCGTGGGCGCCCCGATCATCATCGCCGACGGGCTCCGGGGCGGGCACGTCGTGGAACTGAAGGCCGAACGGAAGCACTTCGACCGGGTCTTCATCGCCGGGGACATCGCCCGGGCCGACAGCATGATGGTCGTCTCCCATTTCAAGGGGCACATGCTCGCCGGCTTCGGCGGGGCCATCAAGAACCTCGCGATGGGGTGCGCCCCGGCGAGGGGCAAGCGCGAGATGCACCGGGCCCACACGATGCTCGTCCCCGGGCGCTGCCGCGGGTGCGGGAACTGCGTCGACGTCTGCCCCGCGGGGGCCCTCGAGCTCGCGGGGGAGAAGGTCAGCCTCGACAGGGAGAGGTGCCTCGGCTGCGGCGAGTGCATGACCGTCTGCCTCCAGGCGGCCATCGAGTTCGACTGGACGGTGGACATCCCCGCCTTCGTCGAGCGGATGGTGGAGTACGCCTGCGGGGCGATGGAGGGGAAGCGCGGGCGGGCGGGGTTCTTCAACTTCCTCTTCTCCATCACCCCCGACTGCGACTGCGTCCCCTGGTCGGACGCCCCCATCGTCCCCGACATCGGCATCCTCGCGTCGCAGGACCCCGTGGCCATCGACGCGGCGAGCCGGGACCTCGTGGACCGGCAGGCGGGCCTCGCGGGGACGCTCCTCCAGGCCCATCACCGGCCGGGCGAGGACAAGTTCGGCGGCGTCTGGGAGCACACGAACGGGGCCCTCCAGCTCTCCTATGCCGAGGAGTGCGGGCTCGGGGAGCGGAAGTACCGGCTCGTGGAGCTGTGAGAGGCAGGGCTCGTGCCTTGAGGAATCGAGGGGTGAGAGCATAAGAAAACAACGACGCAAACCGGAGAAGGAGCCGGGCCTCGAGGTAAACCGCATCCACCGGATCGACTGCATGGAGGGGCTGAAGGCCCTCGGAGAGGGGGCCGTGGACGTCGTCGTCACCTCGCCCCCCTACAACATCGGGATCCGGTACCGGTCGTACCATGACCGCCGGAGCAGGGAGGAGTACCTCGCCTGGATGGGCGAGGTCGCACGGCTCGCCCGCGGCGTGATGAGCGAGCAGGGTTCGTTCTTCCTGAACGTCGGCGGCACGGTGACCGATCCCTGGATCCCCCTCGATGTCGCGGCGGCCTTCAGGGAGCACCTCGTCCTCCAGAACATGATCCACTGGGTGAAGTCCATCGCCATCCCGAGGGAGTCCATGGGCAACTACCCCCATGTCCAGGGGGACATCGCCGTCGGGCACTACAAGCCGATCAACAGCCGGCGGTTCCACCACGACTGCCACGAGTTCATCTTCCACTTCACGAAGCACGGCGACGTGGAGCTCGACAAGCTCGCCACCGGCGTCCCCTACCAGGACAAGTCGAACGTCACCCGGTGGAAGGGGGCGCGGGGGGATATCCGGGACCGGGGCAACACCTGGTTCATCCCCTACGAGACCATCCGGGTGGCGCGGCCCCACCCGAGCACCTTCCCGGTCGGCCTCCCGGAGATGTGCATCAGGGACCATGGGCTGGAAAGGACCCGCCTCGTCCTCGACCCCTTCATGGGGATCGGGGCGACCGCCGTGGCCTGCATCCGGCTCGGCGTCCCCTTCACCGGGTTCGAGATCGACCCGGAATACATCTCGATCGCGGAGGAGCGGATCGCGAGGGAGCGGGAGAAGGGGCGGGACAGGGATGCGGCGCCCTGACGCGATATCTCCTGCGGCGATGCTCGTTCCTGACGGGATGCCCTCACCTGACGGCGAGGGCCCTGCTGATGGCCAGCGTCTCACCTGACGGCGAGACTCGGCCTGACGGCCTCGGTATCACCTTCGGCGATGCCCCGTTCCTATCAGAACGGTAAAGAACCTTTTTCTCTCCCCCGGGGGTATCAGTATACATGGATCTGGCTGAGGAAAAGTGCGTCCCCATCGAGCCCGGGACGCCCCCCCTCACCCGGCGGGAGCTCCTCTCCCTCTCGAAGAAGGTCGCGGACTGGAAGCTCGAGGGCTCCCGCCTCGTCCAGACGTTCGCCTGCCGGAACTTCATCGAGGCCGTGAAGTTCCTGAACAACGTCTCGGTCATCGCCGCCGGGGAGATGCACTACCCCGAGATGTGCATCACCGGCCAGCGCAATGTCACGGTCTCGCTCTACACCCATGCGAGCGGCGGGCTCACCCGGAACGACTTCATCCTCGCGGCGAAGGTCACTGAGAAGTGGAAGATGCGGCCGGAATAACCGGCGACGCATGAACCCCGGTCAACCGGAGATCCCGAACGCCTTCAGGATCCTGTCCCGGAGCATGGGCTTCGGGTAGGCGCCCACGACCTTCTCCACGAGCTTTCCCCGGGCAAAGAGGAGGATGGTCGGGATGGCCGTGATCCCGTAACTCCGGGCGACCTGCTGGTTCTCGTCGGTGTTCACCTTCGCGAAGCTGATCCTCCCCGCGAACTCGGCCGCGAGTTCCTGGATCACCGGCGCGACCATCCGGCAGGGGCCGCACCAGGGGGCCCACATGTCGACCACGAGGAAGGGGTGGTCCCGGACCGCCATCGGGAACTGCCGCTCGTCGAGGACCATGACCTGCCCCGCGGGCTTCCCGGCTGCGGGGGGCTTCCCGCCGAGCCCCTTCTTCAGCTCCTCGAGCTTCTTCTCCCGGATCCGCTGGAGCTCGTCATCCATGGGAAGGAGCTTGGTTCTCAACCGTATTAATCAGTGGCGGGCGATGGCGGAAACGGGCTCCCCGCCCCGAACGTGGACGGGAGCAAAGTATATCACACATCATCAAGAATAGTATGGTGCCTTCGGAAGCGAGGTGGGGTAGTCAGGATATCCCGACGGGCTCATAACCCGTAGATCGATGGTTCAAATCCATCCCTCGCTATCGGATTTTCAGTCTTTTCAGTTCTTCTGCGGCTCGGCCGCCGTGGTGTCGGGCGGGAACGAGCCGAGCTTCGTCTGGTAGCTCCCCACGACGAAGTCGATGTTCCGCGAGAGGCAGGACTCCCCCTCGATGAAGAGGGGGTAGTTCCCGGTGAG
>DATIYO010000139.1:0-3032 GCA_035517575.1 Methanomicrobiales archaeon | reverse complement strand
TTCCAGGAGGCGGTCCTCCTCTGCCAGATAAAGAACGAGAGCGGCAACCCCCTCTGCTTCGAGAACGGCGTCATCCGGGTCAGGAAGGACGGGGAGCGGAAGGAGTAGATGAAGCGGGTCTGCGTTCTCCGGCTCGGCCACCGGCCCTTCAGGGACAAGCGGGTCACCACCCATGTCGGCCTCGCCTCCCGGGCCTTCGGGGCCGACGGCATGTACCTCGCGGCCGACGACCCGGGGATAGCGGGGAGCATCCGGGACGTCGCCGCCCGCTGGGGGGGTGACTTCTTCGTCGAGGACGGGGTCTCCTGGAAGAGGTGCGTGCGGGAGTGGAAGGAGCGGGGCGGCTGCGTGGTCCACCTCACCATGTACGGGCTCCCGATGAAGGAGGTGATCGGCGAGATCCGGGCGAGGGAGGAGCTGCTCGTCGTCGTGGGCGCCGAGAAGGTCCCGGGCGAGGTCTACGGCCTCGCGGACTACAACGTCTCGGTCACCAGCCAGCCGCACTCCGAGGTCTCGGGGGTCGCGGTCTTCCTCGACCACCTCTTCGAGGGGGCGGAACTCGACCGGACGTACCCGGGCGCGGAGCTCGCGATCGTCCCGAGCCGCGACGGGAAGAGGACGGTGCCGTGACGGGCAGGGTCCTCGTCGCGGGGTTCGCCACGCGGCACGTCGCGCAGTCGGCCTGGAAGGCGGGGTGGACCGTGTACGCGGTCGACCACTTCTGCGACCAGGACCTCTCCTGGTACACGGAGGACCGGCTGAAGTTCGAGGAGCTGGAGGAGCTCCCCGACCGCATCGCCGAGATGGCGGGAAGGCATGCCGCGGATTTCTTTGTCCCGACCTCGGGTGCGGAGATCCTCGGCCCACCGGTCCCGCTCGCGGGCACCGACACCCGCACCTCGGCACGGCTCCTCGACAAGCTGGAGGTCCAGCGCTTCTTCGAGGGACAGGGCATCCCCGTCCCCCCGCTCGCCCGCGAGGACGACTTCCCCTATGTCGTGAAACCCCGCACGGGGGCGGGGGGCTGGCGAAACGCCGTCGTGCGGTCCGGGGAGGACCTTGAGAAATGGCGGCGGGAGAGCGAGGGGATCGAGCCCGTGTTCCAGGAACAGGTCGCCGGTTTACCGGCGAGCGTCACCTGCCTCGCCAGCGGGAGGGAGGCGGTCGCCCTCACGGCGAACGAACAGGTGCTGCGGGGCGGCGAGGCATCCCCCTACGGCTTCATCGGGTCCATCACCCCCCTCGACCACCCCCTCGCCTCGCAGGTGAAGGACCTCGCCGTCCGTGCGGTCGCCTCGGCGGGCTGCCTGGGATCGGTCGGGGTCGACTTCGTCCTCGGCGACCGGCCCTGGGCCATCGAGGTGAACCCGCGGTTCCAGGCCACGGTCGATACCGTCGAGGCATCCCTCGGGGTGAACCTCTTCTCCCTCCACATGGACGCCTGCAGGGGAATTCTCCCGCCGACACCGCCACAACCGCGACGCTACGCGGCGAGGCGGATCCTCTTTGCCGAACGGGACCTGGCGCTCACCGACGACCTTTCGCGGTTCGGCCCGGGGATCGCCGACATCCCCTGGCCGGGCACGGAGTTCGAGGAGGGGCAGGCGGTGGTGAGCGTCTTCGGGACAGGGGGGAGCCGCGAGGGGGCGCTCGCGGACCTTGACAACACCCTTAACAAGCTGAAGCGATATATGGGGAGATGATGTCCATCGCGGAGATCCTGAAGGACGAGGCGGTCCGGGCGTACCTGCGCCGCCTCATCGGCGAGGAGGGGCTCGATCTCCTGGAGCGGTTCCCCGAGGCGGGGGAGTACAGCGACGAGGAACTCGCCGAGAAGACGGGGATCAACCTGAACTCGGTCAGGCACACCCTCTACACCCTCTACGAGAAGCGGCTCGCCGAGTACCGGAGGCTCAAGAACACCGAGACGGGCTGGCTCACCTACCTCTGGACCCTCCGCCTCGACCGGGTCCCCGCCGCGATCAAGGAGGACATGAAGATGATGCTCGAGAAGCTCGAGGCCCGGGAGTGCTTCGAGGAGGAGAACGACTTCTACCTCTGCAAGACCTGCGGGACCTTCACCTTCAACGAGGTGATGGAGCTCGACTTCGCCTGCCCGCGCTGCACCCAGCCCGTCGAGCACTTCGACAACGAGGCCCTCCTCTCGGCCCTCAAGCGCCGGATCTCCGCCATCCGCGAATGCCTCGGGTATGAGTGACCCCGAGGGCGGGAGCCCGGGGGAGAGTCGCCGAGCAAAGCGAGGTGACGACCGCGGTGGACGATAGTCCAGGCGAGAGTCGCCGGGCAAAGCGAGGTGACGACTGGGAAGCCCTCCTCGTCCGCGCCGGCTGCGGGAAACGGGTCATCGCCCACGCCCGGGCAGTGACCGCCCTCGCACTCCAGTTCTGCGACAGCCCCGTCGTGGACCGCGACCTCGTACTCGCGGGGGCCATGCTCCATGACATCGGGCGGGCGGTGACCCACGGCATGGACCATGCCCAGCAGGGTGCCGCCATGGCGGCATCCCTCGGGATCGATCCGGCCATCGTCGCCATCATCGAGAGGCACCTCGGCGCGGGGCTCACGGCCGACGAGTGCAGCCTCGGGGGACTCGTCCCCAGGGACTGCCTGCCGGTGACCATCGAGGAGAAGATCGTGGCGAACGCCGACAACCTGGTGAGCGGGGAGCGGGTGGTGTCCATCGAGGACACGCTCGGGGGAGCGACCGGGCTGAAGAAGAGGATCCGGAGGCGGATCTACCGGCTCTACTGCGAGATGGAGTGCCTCAGATGATGACCTGCTTCACCTGCGGGAGGGAGCGGATCTCCTCGAAGAGGCCGGGCGGCACCTTCCCGTCGATGATCACGACGAGCCTCGGCTCCTCGGAGAAATAGGGGTCGGTCACGAAGATCTGCCGGATCGTGAGGTTGCGTTTCGTGACCACCTTCACGACGGCGCTCACGATGCCCTTCTCCTGGGCGTTCCTCGGGATGACCGTGACGGACGAGAGGCCGAGCGCCTCCGCCACCCGG
>DATIYO010000138.1:0-3500 GCA_035517575.1 Methanomicrobiales archaeon | reverse complement strand
TGTCCGTGATGTTGATGAGGACCGGGAAGTTGGTCTGGGTCCCCGCGACCATGGTGTTGTTGATGGTGATGAGCTTCCGGTGGGTCCAGGAGCACTGGTACCACGGCGGGTTCGGGGTCGGGACGGTGGTCGGGACGGTCGTCGTGGTCGGGAGGGGGGTGCAGGGGGAGACCTCCTCGCTGCCGAGGGAGGAGAACGTGGCGGGGCCGTTCATGTTGGTGTACTCGGTCTTGATCCAGCCGGCCGACCGCGCGACGGACGAGACCCGAACCTCGTCGATAGTGCCGTTGAAGTAGTTGCTCGCGTACCCCGCGCGCGCGATGGAGAGGTTCATGTTGTTGGTATCGATGTTGCTCGCGAGGGCGAGGGGGGTGGAGTTGTCGGAGACCCCGTTCAGGTAGACCCTCAGGGCGGTATGGTCATAGCTGCCGCAGGCATAGTACCAGGTCGTCCCGCTGAGGATCGTGTTCCCGTTCGTGTAGTACTGGTTCCCGCCCGAGCCGATCTCCTGCCTGATCCGGCCCTTGTCATCATAGAGGAGGGCGTACATCGAGTAGGGCCAGTTGTTCGTGGCGAAGGACTTCGCCACGATCCGGTTCCAGAAGCTCCCGCTCCCGCCAGGACGGATCCAGGCACACTCGGTGACCTGGCTGGTGAGGTCGAGCGATGCCGCGTCCGGCATATCGACCCCTGCGATGATCCCGTCGAAGCTGACCGCAGAGGCCACCATGCCGGCCTGGGAGTAGACGGGGGTCCCGTTCTGGTACGTGACATCGTTGTGGTTGCTCGTAGAGTCGCGGAGGAGACGGTACGACGGTCCGTTCATGTGCTGGACCACGACGAAGGAGTTGCTCCAGACGTCCGTCGGGTTCTGCATGCTGGGGGCCGAGGGGTTCCCGTAGTTCAGGTAGATGACCGTGTCGACCGCCGAGGAGAGGGAGGGGACCTTCACCCACGCGGTGAGCCCGCCGGTGCTCGGCGTGTAATTCTCGATCTCGTGGGAGAGCTTCGTGGTCCCGTCGGCGGCGGTGAAGAAGATGTCGTCGCCGCCGGAGTCGGCGTGGCCCTGGAGGCCGGTATCGGAGGCAAGGCTCACGAGGACGGGGAAGTCGGTCTGGTTCCCCGTCACCTTCGTGTGGTCGATGGTGATCTTCTTCCGGTAGCCCCAGTTGCAGTCGTACCAGGGGGCCGGAGTCGTCGTGACGGTCGGGGTGGCCGAGCATGAGGACCCGACCGCGCCCCCGATTGGGAGGAAGAAGGTCGAGGGGCTGCCCTGGTTGTTGTACTCGGTGGTGATCCAGCCCAGGGAACGCGTGACGCCCGCGTAGTGTGCCTCGTCGAGGTATCCCGAGTAGTACCCGTTCGCCGCCGAGGGCCACCCGTTGAGCGCCCATGACCCCATCCTGAGGTACCCGACGTAGTTCTGCGGGGTGCCCGTGTTCATCCCCAGGTAGGACCCGTCGATGTACAGCCTGAGGCCGGTCCCGTCATAGGTGAAGGACGCGTAGTGCCAGGCGCTGTCGTTCAGTTTCGTGTTCGAGCCGACCAGCCTGACACCCCCGCTCCAGATGGTGGCTGCCACGTATCCGGTGCTGTTGATGTAGATCATCCGGTCGAAGGTGCCCGCACCCTGTCCGGTCCGGATGTTCTCGAACCCGATGAACTTCCCCGATGCCGTGGTCCCGGTTTTGAACCAGACGGACTCCGTGAAGTTCACCGGGTTGTTGAAGGAGTTCGTGGTCGCGATGTAGTCGTTCGCACCGTCGAAGGACTGCCCGTTCCCGATCTGCCCCGCGGCCTGGGAGGGGTACGCACCGGCGGTGCCGCCGCCCGCCTGCCCGTAGTTCCCGTTCATGCTGCTGTCGAGGTAATCGGTCGTGCTCCCGCTGCCCGCCTCGTCCAGGTGCCAGACCCCCGTGTAGTTGTTCGCCCAGGTACCGGTCGGGTTCTGCTGGCCGGGTGCCGCCGGGTCCCCGTAGTACATCATGATGGTGGTGTCGGTGGAGGAGCTGACCAGGGGGACGTTCACCCAGGCGACGAGGGTGCCGGAGGAGTAGGACTCGATCTCGTGGGAGAGCTTCGTGGTCCCGTCGGCGGCGGTGAAGACGATATCGTTCCCGTTCGCCTGGGCATAGGTCGCGAGCTCCGGATCGGCGGTGAGGCTGACGAGGACGGGGAAATTCGCCTGGTCGCCCGAGACCTTCAGGTGGTTGATGGTGAGGTTCTTTCGGTAGCCCCAGCTGCAGTCGAACCAGGGGGAGCCGGGCGGGAGGGGGGTCACGTTCGTGCTTCCACCCCCGCCGCCTCCACCACCGCCTCCAATGCCGCCCTGGTCACCGGCGACGTAGACCCCCCAGGGGAACCGGGTCTCGAGGATAACGGTCCCGCCATTCATCGGCCCGGTGCCGTTGTAGATCATGACCGCCCCCAGCGGCATGCCCGAGTCGTTGAAGGAGAGGGTCTCGCCGAGCGACCAGGGGTAGGAACCGGAGTTCGTGAAGTTCTGGGTCTGGTCGATGCCATCGACGAGGATCCGGAACTGCCCCTGGGGGATGGAGTCGCCGCCCTGGTGGACGATGGTGATCAGGGTGGACCGGTTCGTCATCGAGGCTTCGAGGGAGGGGATCCGGGTCTGGGTGGGGGCGCTGAAGATGACCAGGTTCACGATGACCATGCCGACGACCACGACGCCGATGAGGGCGACGGTGCCCACTACCTCGGAGATCCCCCGCCTTTCCACGGCTTCACGGCCCCTTGAAGCTGACCATCTGCATGGCCCAGGCGCCCGCGCTGTTCTGGGTGGCGGTGGCGTTGTAGGAGCCGGTCAGGAAGACGGTCTCGTCTATGGCGCACTGGCCGTCGGCGGTCTCGCGGTCGGTGTAGGCGAGGGCGGCGTGGCAGGTATGGTCGTCCGCCCCGAAGGCGTAGATGAGGGATGGTGCCTTCGTGATGCTCTGGAAGGAGGTGTTCATGCCGACGCTGTTCGTGTCGGCACCTACCGAGGTGGGACCGAGGGGACTCCCCGTCGCGATCCCGCCGTACTCGAGGAGGAAGACGTCGAAGACGTTATCGGACGGCGCGGTCAGGGTGACGGTGGTGGTGATCGGCCCGGCCCCGCCCGCCGAGTTGGGGACGTAGAAGGTGTACATCCTTCCCCATGCACCGACTGTCGACATCTGGACCAGGTTGTACGCGGCGGCGCCGTTCTTCGTGTCCGAGACGGTCGCATAGCTGTTGGACTGGTTGATCACGAAGCTCAGGACGAGGAGGTCGCCCGGGTTCGTGGAGTACGGGAGGGTGACCGAGGCGGTCTTCGTGTACTGGAAGTGCAGGCTCCTGCTCTGGACATAGTACGGCCCGCCACCGCAGATGTACGCCTGGTCGGGGCCGGTGGATATGAAGAGGGGGGATTTGGCCGTGTTGTTGTACTCCGTCGAGATCCACTGGGGCGAACGGACGACGGTCGAGATGCGGGGTTCATCGATCAGCCCGGACATCGG
>DATIYO010000137.1:0-6538 GCA_035517575.1 Methanomicrobiales archaeon | reverse complement strand
CTTCTACTTCTTCCTCCGGCTCCTCACATCCTGGGACCGGCGGGACGCCGCCCTCTTCGGCGTCCTCTCGGCCCTCGCCTTCTGGACCCACTTCTATGCCTTCGTCCCCATCCTCGCTCTCTTCCTCTTCGCCCTCGCGGCGAGGGTAAGGGAGATGGCAAAGGACCTCCGCTCGGCGGTCCCCTTCGCCATCCCCGTCGCGGTCTTCATCGTCCTCACCCTCCCGCTCATCTACTACGCCGTCCAGCTCTTCGCCGCCCGCACGAGCACCGCGCCCGCCTTCGGCATCCAGGGGGCCGATACCGTCATCCAGACGATGATCCAGCTCTCGGGCTTCTCGGCGATCCTCGCCTGGGTCTTCCTCGCCCTCTTCATCGTCGGGGTGGCCTTCCTCGCCCGCAGGGATGCGAGGCTCGCCCTCCTCCTCGCCTTCGTCATCGTCTTCTCCCTCGGGCTCTCGGTGTTCCTCTCCTACCGGATGCCGATGGTGCCGAGGTACCTCATCTACCTCCTCGCGGCCTTCTTCCCGGGCGTGGCCCTCGCGCTCAGGCCCGTGTGCGGCCTCTTCAGGAGCCCGAAGCTCGTCTACGCCGCCCTGATCCTCGCCCTCCTCGTCAACCTGCCGGTCCTCGTCCCCTACTACACCACCCCGCAGAAGGACGACTGGCGGGGGCTCGGGAAGGAGCTCCTCGCCGTGGCCTCGCCCGGGGACCTCGTCGTCGCGACCCCGGGCTATGTCCGCCAGCCCCTCGACTACTACTACTCGAACGAGACCGCGGGGACGCTCGAGTTCGGGATCTACGGGGTCGGGGAGGCCCAGTCCCTCGTCGCCGCCCATCCGGCGAGCCTGGTCTTCTTCGTCGTGACCGCCGACATCCAGTCGACGGACCCCCAAAGCCTGCTCGTCTCGTGGCTCGCGCAGCATACGCGGCTCGCGTGGAGGGACACGAACGGGGGGATCCTCCTCCTCAGGTACACGGGCTGAGGGGCGGGCCGTCCGATGGATCCCCCGTACGATCTCACGGTGATCATCCCCACCTACCGCGAGGGGGAGAACATCGCTGCCATCATCGGGACCATCGACGGGATCCTCTCGGCGGCGGGCATCAGGGGGGAGATCCTGGTCGTCGACGACTCCTCGCCTGACGGCACCATCCCGGCGGTCCGGGCGCTGGAGGCGGATCACCCGAACCTCCGCCTGGTGGTCCGGACCGCCGACCCCGGCCTCTCCCAGGCGGTGGTCGAGGGGTTCTCCCTGGCCCGGGCGCCGGTCTTCCTCGTGATCGACGCCGACTTCTCCCACCCGCCCGAGCTCATCCCCCGGTTCCTCGCGGAGATCCGGTCGGGGGCCGACGTCGCCATCGGTTCCCGGTACACGCCGGGGGGAGGGAGCGAGGGATGGCCGCTCCGTCGGCGGGTCATCTCGCGGGGGGCGACCCTGCTCGGCCGGATCCTCTTCCCCGAGATCACCGACCCGGTGAGCGGCTTCTTCGCGGTGAAGCGGGAGGTGGTCGCCGGTGCGCCTTTGCGGCCGAGGGGGTACAAGATCCTCATGGAGGTCCTCGGGAAGGGCAGCTGGCGGCGTGCGGTGGAGATCCCCTACGTCTTCCGGGAGCGGAAGGCGGGGTCGAGCAAGCTCCGGGCGGGCACGATGCTCGACTACCTCCGCCAGGTATCCGACATCGCCCGCTTCGCCCTCGCCTGCCGGGAGGGCGCCGTCTGGGCCGAGCTCGAGAAAGCCCTCTGGTTCGCGGCGGTCGGCTGCTCGGGGATCGTCGTGAACATGGGCCTCCTCTGGATCCTCACCCACTTCCTCGGCATCTATTACCTCGTGTCGAGCGTCATCGCCATCGAGGTCTCGATCCTCAACAACTTCGCCTGGAACGACCGGTGGACCTTCGGGAGGGACACGGGGCACCTGCACCGCTCCCTCGCGAAGCGGATCGGGCTCTTCCACGCGGTCTCCGTCGGCGGGGCGGCGATCAACTGGTTCATCCTCCTCGCCCTCACCCAGTTCGCGGGCGTCTTCTACCTCGTCTCGAACCTTGCCGGCATCCTCGCGGGCTTCGTCTGGAACTACCTGGTGAACCGGAACGTCACCTGGAAGCGGGGATGACGGCAATAACCTCTTATGACCTCCGGTCCCATTCCTTTCGATGAAGGTCCGGCACCTCGCCCACCTCGCCTGCCCCGACTGTAAGGGGGCGCTCTCCCTCTCCCCCGGGGCGAAGGTGAGCGGGGACGAGGTCGAGAGCGGCGCCCTCGCCTGCCAGGCGTGCGGGAAGGAGTACCCCGTCCTCTCCCACATCCCCAGGTTCGTGCCGGCGAGCACCTACTCGGACTCCTTCGGGTTCGAGTGGCTCCGGCACGCGAGGACCCAGTACGACAGCGCGACCCACACGAAGATCTCCGAGGAACGGTTCTTCAGGGAGACGGGGTGGGGGCGGGACCTCGCGGGGGAGATCCTCCTCGAGGCGGGGAGCGGCTCGGGCCGGTTCACCGAGATCGCCGCCGCGACCGGCGCCACCGTGATCTCCGTGGACAACAGCGTCGCCGTGGAGGCGAACTATGCCTCGAACGGGGCGGGCCCGAACGTCCTGATCGCCCAGGCCGACCTGTACCACCTTCCCCTGCGGGAGGGGTACTTCGACAAGGTCCTCTGCATCGGCGTCCTTCAGCATACACCCGACGTGGAAGGCGCCTTCCTCGCCCTGACCCGGTACCTGAAACCGAAGGGCCGTCTCTGCATCGACGTGTACCGGAAGCGGAGGGGCCTCCTCCGCATCTTTCAGACGCGCTACCTCGTCCGGCCGTTCGTCGCGGGGATGCCCGCCGGGCGGCTCTATGCCCTCTGCAAGGGCTATATCACGAGGATGTGGGGCATCGCGTCCCTCATCCACCGGATCCCCCGCATCGGGAGCCGGATCAACTGGGTGCTGCTCATCCCCGACTACCGGGACCAGCTCCCCCTTCCCGAGGAGCAGCTGAAGGAATGGGCGATCCTCGACGCCTTCGACATCCTCGCCCCGACCTATGACTCGCCCCAGTACCTCGGGACGGTGAGGGACTGGTTCAGGAAGGCGGGCCTCGCCGACGTATCCGTGGAATACGGGCACAACGGGATCGAGGGGCGTGGGACGAGGCCCTGACGGGCACCTCCCTGCCCCGCCCTGCTCTACTCCCTGCCGAACTCGTCGTCGAACCTGACGATGTCGTCCTCGCCCAGGTAGTCCCCGCTCTGGACCTCGATGACCTCGAGGGGGGCCTTCCCCGGGTTGCCGAGCCGGTGCTTCACACCCGCCCGGACGAAGGTGCTCTCGTTCGGCGAGAGGGCGAACCGCTCCTCCCCGAGCTGGATCTCGGCGGAACCGGAGACGACGATCCAGTGCTCGGAACGGTGGTGGTGCCGCTGGAGGGAGAGGCGTTTCCCGGGGTTCACGCTCACCCGCTTGATCTTGTAGGACTTCGCCTCCTCGAGGATGGTGTACGACCCCCAGGGCCGGTGCACCTGGAGGTGGAACTGGGTGACGGGGTCGTGCCGCCGGTCATACCGCTCCACGAGCTCCCGCACCCGGTCGGTCTCCCCCCTCCCGCAGACGAGCAGCGCGTCGGGGGTATCGACGATGACCAGGTCGTCCGCCGCGATGACCCCCACGTGCTTCTCCCCCGCCCGCACGTAGTTCCCGGTCGCATCGAGGAACTCCGCCCTCCCCGCGTTCCCCGCCCCGTCATGGGGCTCGTGCCCGTACAGGGCGGCGAAGTCCCCGAGATCGTCCCAGGCTGACCTGAGCGGCACGACCGCGACCCGGTCGGACTTCTCGAGGAGCCCCCGGTCCACGGAGACCGACGGCAGGCTCCCGTAGTCCGGTTCCCTCCTCGTAAAGGCATTCGCGAGGCCTGGCTCGTGCCCCGCGAGCTCCGAGAAGAAGGTCCGGGTCGGGAAGAGGAAGATCCCGCTGTTCCAGAGGCAGCCCTCGGCGATCAGCCGGGCGGCGGTGGCCTCGTCGGGCTTCTCCCGGAACTCCGAGACCCGGTACCCCCCGCCGAGGTCCTCGCCCGGGCGGATGTACCCGTACCCGGTGTGCGGCCGGGTCGGCTTCACCCCGAAGGTGACCAGGTGGTCCCGGGCGAGGCCCGAGGCGGCCCGGATCTCGTCCAGGATCGCGTCCTCCAGGAGGTGGTCGCTCGGGAAGACGGCGGCCGTGACCTCGCCGGCCTCGTCCCTCAGCCTCGCCATCGCCCAGGCCGTGGCCGGGAGCGTGTTCCTCCCCTCGGGCTCGAGGAGGAGCCGCTCGCGGGGGAGGGAGAACCCGATCTCCTCGATCTGGTTCTGTACCAGGTACCGGTGGATGGCGTTCGAGACCACGGTGACCCCCTCCTCCCCCGAGAGGCGCACCGCCCGCCCGTAGGCCGCCTGGAAGAGGGACCGGTCCCCGAGCTGCAGGAACTGCTTGGGGTAATACCGGCGGGAGAGGGGCCAGAGCCGGGTCCCGACTCCTCCGGCGAGGATGATGGAACGCACCGGGTGCATCTGGAAAACCGTGGGATTCGGTAACATATTAGTTATTCTGTTGCAAAAATTCACGAATCCGATACCCGCCCGAGTTCACCGGGATAAAGGCATAAATATATGATTTATCAAATATTCTGTAATGAGTTCCATGCGCCGGGCCGGGGTGATCGCGATCCTCCTCATCGTCCTCGTCCTCTTCGCGGGCTGCGGGCAGAGGGTACCCACGAGGAATTCCACGAGCAAGAACCCATGGGGGAACGCGACCCCGACCCCGAACCAGGGCTCGGCCGCCGCGACCACGGTCGTCCCGACGACCACGAGCCCGTTCCAGCAGGTGACCGTGTACCCGACGGGGAAGGTCACCCCGGTCCCCACGAACCGGAACCCGCCGCCGGTCGCGAACGCCACCGCGAACCTGACCCTCCTCGACGAGAAGAACATGGTCTTCATCTACAACCGGACCGCGTTCACCTACAACCTCGAGACCCCGCCCCTCCTCATCGACTATACCCTCACCGTGCCGAACATCACGAAGACCCGGGTGGTCACCGACCCGGTCTCGGGTGACGACGAGACGGTGACCATCACCTACCCGGACCCGGCGGCGTCCTTCGAGGTCACGGTCAGGGACGTGAACACCAAGCGGGTCCTCGTCCAGAACGGGTACGGCGGCAATTACGACGTCGCGTTCAGCAAGCAGATCTGGGTCAGGTACCCGGGCAACTACTACATCGAGTTCTTCGGGACCAGGCTCACCGCGGACATAAAGTTCTGGGTGCTCAACGGGACCTGAGTCCCTGTCCTTTTTTCCCGATCCCCCCTCACGGCGATAGCCGGCGCGAGAGAACCCCGGCCCCCGCATTCCTGGTCCGGTTCCCATCATTCCGAACCCGTATCCTGAACCCGCGGGTTCACCTCATGACCTGCGGTGTTAGCTCCTGGAACCTCCGCCGTCTTATGAATTGAAACCATTTCCGGGCAGATTCCGGGTTAAACCCAAAGGAGCAGAGTATGAACACCACACGAAGAAAAGGCCTCCATGCCGTCCTCTGCCTGCTCGCCCTGGCCGCCCTCGCCCTCCCGGCGATCGGCGCCCTCGCGGCGGCGGAGCCATGGAAGGACAACTCCGAGCACATCGCCACGATGCAGGCCTTCGTGGCCTGCTCGGGCGAGAGGTACAAGGCGCGGATGGACGGGGCCATCCAGTACATCGGCGCCCTGAACGGGTCGGTGAGCACCTCGTCCCTGCAGGCCGACGAGCAAGCGTTCCTCGCGACGGCCTCGTCGGTTTCCTCCATGACGACCCCCGACGCCATCACCCAGGCCGAGGAGACCATGAAGACCCAGATCGCCCAGTTCCGGACCGATCTCAAGACCGCGCTCTCGGCGGGCAAGGGCACCGCGGCCGGCCTCAAGGCATCGGTCGACGCCGCCGAGCAGGCCGACCAGGCGACGATCACGGGCCTCGAGAACGCGTACTGGGCGGCGAGGGAGACCTCGCGGCTCGACGAGTTCGCGGTGAACGACGCGCGGCGCACGGGGGTCCTCGCCAACCTGACGGCGAAGGGGGTCGACGTGACCTCCGCCCAGGGCATCGAGACCCAGATCCAGGGGGCCGAGCCCGCGCTGAAGGCCGCCCTCGACGCGCACAGCGAGCAGCAGCTGAAGGACGCGAACACGAACCTCGACACCCTGAACGCCCAGTTCGTGAAGGCGGTCCAGGGCCTCGCCTGGCAGGCCCGCGAGACGAACCGGCTCGCCCGCTTCGACAACACGACGGGGCGGATGCAGGACCGGCTCGCGAACCTCTCGGCGCGGGGGGCCGACGTCTCCACCGCGCAGGGGATCCTCTCGCAGATCCTCGCCCTGCGGCCGCAGCTCCAGTCCGCGATGGACAACCATGACGAGGCGGCCCTGAAAGGGGTGAACTCGCAGATCGTCTCCTTCGACCAGCAGTTTGTTCAGGCCCTCAAGGACGCCATGAGCGGGTTCCGGGCCCAGCACCAGCAGGAGCGCGAGAGCCGC
>DATIYO010000136.1:0-6604 GCA_035517575.1 Methanomicrobiales archaeon | reverse complement strand
GAAGCTGATGTCCAGGTCGCATACGTCGACGAGCTCGGTCTTCGCCCCCTCCACCTCGGCCCCGTCCAGGACCGCGACGACGAGCCGCAGGGTCTGGCTCTCCTTCCCCTTCGGGCTCGCGTTCAACCCGAGAACCTTCATGATGTCAAACCTCCGGAAGAGGAATCGGGAGGGCGACGTATTAAGGGTGTTGGGCAGGGGTCCGTGCCCCCGTTCACTCCTGCGTCGGAGAAGAAGGAACGGGCCCGGGCAGGGATCCCCCTATCGGGTATCGCTTCTGGAAAAGGAGAAGGGGGAAAGGAGGGGCGTCCTGGCGTCAGCTGATCTTGATCTTCGGCCTCGGGGTCGGGATGGTCCCGACTCCGACCACCGGGTTGCTGTCGGTCCAGACACCGGTATCGTTCACCTTGATCTGGAGCTCCCTGCTGTCCGAGTTGGAGTCATAGGCGCTCACGTCGAGGTGGATGGTGTACGACCCGTAGCCGAGACCGGTGATCGGGATGCTGCCCGTGTCAAAGATGGGCGTCGTGTTCGGGACCTGCTGCGGGGGCATGTGGTTCCACATCGTGGTGCCGTACGGGGCGTACATGAGGTCCTCGGAGATGGGGTACATCCCGTTGTAGGTGAGGTTCCACTCGAGGTCCGCGCTCGTCGTCGAGTCGGGGTCGGTCAGGTTCAGGTTCTGGATATGGAGCTGCGCCGCTCCCTGGAGCGCCGTGGCGGTGTTGTTCGGGAGCACGATGAGGTACGCGCCCGGGATGACGAGCGGGGTGGTCTGTGACGTGGTCGCGTCCTGCGTGGTGACGTTCGAGGCAGGGTCGAAGACGCTGATGGTCCCCGGCTGGAGCACCTTCAGGGTGACCGTGGACTGCCAGACCTGGCCGAGGCTGATCGTCCCGATGTTGAACCTGAAGCCCTGGCCGCTCGTCCACTGGCTCGTGTTGTCGAAGTACATCGGGTAACCCGGGAAGTGGGTGAACGTGGCGTTCCCGGAGTCGATCGCGGTGGAATGCATGGGGATGTACGTGTAGTTGAACACCTGGCTCCCCGGCTTCGTGCTCGTGACATTGTCGAGGGTGACGTTGATGTTCCGGAACGCGAGGTTCATCGTCGTGTTGACCCCCGCGGTGGTCTTCAGGGAGCCGGCGATGTCCGTGTACACGCTCGCGAGGTTCGCGGCCGTGGCATCGTAGTACTTCCCTCCCGTGAGGGTGGCGAGCGCGGAGAGGTTCGCCTTGCCGCCGGCGGTGATGGTCTGGGCGAACCCGATGGTGTAGATCCGGATATTGTACGCCCTCGCGAAGGTGGTCATGTTCTGGAACGAGGTGTTCAGGCCGGGGAAGGTGTACCACGTCGAGGTGAGGGCCGAGTAGTCGCCCGTCGCGGTGCTCGAGGTGGACTTCGCGGAGACCCGGGCGAGGGGGTCGCCGTAGAAGTTGTAGTCACCGTCCGAGAGCACGATCAGGGCCCGCACCGAGTTGGGGTTCCACTTGCTCTTCGACCCGTTGATGGCCGTGTAGAGGGCGAGGCGCAGGGGGGTCCAGCCGCCGGGCACCGTCCGGTTGATCTGGTTCGTGATGCTCCCGAGGACATTACTCAGGCCCAGGTCCAGGGTCGCGTTGTCGGTGTAGGTCCGGGGACTCGCGGTGTAGTAGACAGAGCCATAGCTCGCGTCGTCGCTCGAATCGTTGTCGATACCCGTGTCGGGGGAGGCGCCGTTCGTGGTCGAGGTGACGTCCTGGGTCCCGCTGCTCCCGAAGGTGACGAGCCCGAGCCGGTCCTTCGAGTAATCGAGCTGCCGGGCGAAGAGGTTCGAGGCGGACATCACGCTCACCTCCCGGTCGGGCTGGTCCTCGGTCATCGACCCCGAGCGGTCGTTGATCAGGAGCACGTCGATGGGCTTCGGCTGGAGGGCCCACCCGTCCCCCTTCACGAGCACCGTCACATCCACGGTCTGGTTCACCTGGACGGTCGACGGGCTCACCCAGCTCTCGATGGTGAGGTAGCGGGAGTTCAGGTACCGCAGGGTCACCTGCCGGGTCACGGTGGACCACTGGGCCTGGACGACGATGCTCCCCGAGGCGCTCGCGTTGTACTTCGTGTCCTGGAGATCGGTCGTGAAGGCGCCCGGGTGGAAGGTCACGGTGGCGTCGCCGTTGTCATCGGACCATGCCGCGATGTTCACGCCGGTGACGTTGGTGTCCGCGGTCCCGTTCTCGAGGGCGGGGCGCATCGTCTGGTTGAAGAGGGCGCTCACGGAGGGCGAGGCGAGCCGGAAGTTCACGAGCTCGCCCTGCACCGGGTTCCCCTTCTGGTCCACGACCTTCATGTTCACCGTCGAGGTGATGGTGTCGAGGACGTCCCGGCTCGCCATGGTCTGGGGGCTCGCCGTGAGGAGGGCGTCCGTCGCGGCCCCGCTGATGAACTCCACCTTCGTCGAGGTGAAGACCGAGAGGTTGGAGAGGGCGGTCGCGTTGATGGTGTACACGCCCGCGATGCTCTTCGGGCCGTAGTTGATGACCACCATCCCGTTCGAGTTCGTGGTCAGGTTCGTCGACTCGCCGGTGACGTTCGTCGTGATGTTCACGGGGGTGTTCACGACGGGGTACCCGAACCGGTCATAGTAGGTGTACCCGATCCTGAAGGTCCCGGAGTTCACCGTCGTGTAGGGGTAGGGCGCGCCGCCGGGCGATACCGCGGTCGAGACCGTGAACGGGACGCCCTGGGAGAGGCCCGTGATGCTGATGAGTTTCGCGGCCACGGGGGACGGGGGGATGATGCTGATGTAGTTGGTCCCCGGGGGATCGACCAGGTACATGACGGTGGCGTAACCCGACCCGTTCACCGGGACCACAATGGACTTCACCCAGGAGGTGCCCGACTGGAACCCGGAGACCCCGGTGGAGGAGGCGAGGAAGGTCACCGTCTCCGCGACGTTCCGGTTGTCGACCGGGTTCCCCCACTTGTCCTTGATGAGGACGGAGATCGGGGTCGGGGTGCGCACCTGGACCTGGCCGCTGTAGTACAGGGTCATCGAGGACGGCGTGTAGTGGTCGATCCCCTGGTTCAGGTTCTGGGTCACGCTGAAGTTCTGGTACCCGAGGACGTCGGAGTAGATGAGCGCCCACGCGGTCACCGTGATGTTTGCCGTCCCGCTGACCTTGGTGGCCTTCAGGGTGGTGGTCGCGATCCCGTTTCCGTTCGTGAGCAGGAAGGTGTCCTTCAGCTGCCAGGGCGAGGGCACGGAGAGGCTGACGTTGGCGTTCGGGAGGGGCATCCCCGCATCGCTCCCCGTCCCGCTCGTGACGGTCACGTTGATGGTGGCGGTGTCCTGGTTATCGGCCACCATCCAGGTGTGGTCGCTCGTGACGCTGAGGACCACGGGGTACGCGGCAGAGGCGGCCTGGCCCAGCGCGATGGCGAGGAGCAGGATCAGGATGGCGGTTCTCATGGTTCCCCCCGGTTCCTGTTTTTTAGTTATATCTAATACTATATAATGTTTGCTTAAAACAGTAAAAGGCAAATCATATATTCTTTATATTTCTTGGCTTATTAATTGGTCCAAAATCAATTACAACCCGTATACAGGTTGCCAGATAAGAATAAGGGTTGTCCGGCGGTTTTCCCGAAAGGCCCACCTGGATCAGGTGATTCGGCCGGGCGAAAGCCTGTTCCCTGGGCGGAATATTTATGAATAAGTTCTCTTATCAGCGAGATTGCCGGCGGAGGGGGGGCAGCCGGATCGGGGTTCAGGGAGGGCGGAAGGGAGCGAAACTTCGGGCAGGGAAAGGGGAGCCGGGTGCTCACCGGCCAGGGCAACCGGACCTATCGCTTCGGCCCCTTCGGGTACCCGAGGCCCGCGAGGCTCGCGCGGATCTCGTCGAGGATGGCGGGGTCGTCGATGGTGGGGGGGACGGTGTACGGTTCCCCGTCGGCGATCTTCTTCATCGTCCCGCGGAGGATCTTCCCCGACCGGGTCTTGGGGAGCCTCTTCACCACCGCGGCCTGCTTGAAGCTCGCGATGGGGCCGATCCGGTCGCGGACGAGCCCGACGAGCTCCCGAACGATCTCCTTCTCTCCCCGTGCAACGCCGGCCTTGAGCACGATGAAACCCACGGGGACCTCTCCCTTGATATCGTCGTTCACGCCGGTGACCGCCCCCTCCGCGACGTCGGGGTGCGAGGCGAGCACCTCCTCCATCGCGCCGGTCGAGAGCCGGTGGCCGGCCACGTTGATGATGTCGTCGGTCCGGCTCATGATCCAGAGGTACCCGTCCTCGTCCAGGTACCCCGCGTCCGCCGTCTCGTAGAACCCGGGGTACTCGGAGAGGTACGTCTTCACGTAGTCACGGTCGTTCCTCCAGAGGGTGGGGAAGCAGCCCGGCGGGAGGGGGAGCCGGACCACGATGTTCCCGATCTGGCCCGGGGCGAGCTCCTTCCCCTCGTTGTCGAGGACATGGATGTCGTAGCCGGGGACCGGCTTCGTGCAGGACCCGGGCTTCACGGGAAGCCTCTCGAGGCCGACCGGGTTCCCCCCGATGGCCCAGCCCGTCTCGGTCTGCCACCAGTGGTCGATGACGGGCACCCCGAGCTGCCTCTCGGCCCAGAGGAGGGTGTCCGGGTCACAGCGCTCGCCGGCGAGGAAGAGCATCCGGAACCCGGACCTCGGGTACTTCCTGATGAAGTCACCGCCGGGATCCTCCCGACGGATGGCCCGGAACGCGGTGGGGGCGGTGAAGAGGGCCGCGACCCCGTGCTCGGAGATGACGCGCCAGAAGGCACCGGGGTCGGGGGTGGAGACCGGCTTCCCCTCGTAGAGGACCGTGGTGCAGCCATGGAAGAGCGGGGCGTACACGATGTAGGAGTGGCCGACCACCCAGCCGATGTCCGAGGCGGCCCAGTAGACGTCCCCCGGGTCCATGCCATAGATGTTCTTCATCGACCAGGTGAGGGCGACCAGGTGCCCGCCGTTGTCCCGCACCACCCCCTTCGGGATGCCCGTGGTCCCCGACGTGTAGAGGATGTAGAGGGGGTCGGTCGCGGCGACGGGGACGCAGGGCGCGGGTTCGCCCGTCATGAAGTCGTCCCAGGTCATGTCCCGCCCGGGGAGGAGGGGGGCCTCCTGCTGCGGCCTCTGGAGGATGAGGCACCGCTCCGGCTTCGCCCTCGCGAGTTCGATGGCACGGTCGAGGAGGGGCTTGTAGGGGATGATCTTGTTCACCTCGATCCCGCACGAGGCCGAGATGACGAGCTTCGGCTTCGCATCGTCGATCCGGCTCGCGAGCTCGGGGGCGGCGAACCCGCCGAAGACCACCGAGTGGATCGCCCCGATCCGGGCGCAGGCGAGCATCGAGATGACCGCCTCGGGTACCATCGGCATGTAGATGATGACCCGGTCGCCCTTCCCGATCCCGAGCCGGGCGAGGGAGCCGGCGCAGCGGGCGACGAGGTCCAGGAGCTCGCGGTAGCTGTACCTCCGGATGGTCGAGGTCACGGGGCTGTCGTAGATGAGGGCGGCCCGGCCGCCGTTTCCCGCCTCGACGTGCCGGTCCAGGGCGTTGTAACAGGTGTTCACGACCCCGCCGGCGAACCACCGGTAGAAGGGGGGGTTCGAGCGGTCGAGGACCCGGTCCCATTTCCGGTACCAGCTGACCGCCTCGGCGGCCTCGCCCCAGAACCCTTCAGGATCCTCTATGGACCTCCGGTATACCTCCCCGTACCTTGCCCCGCTCTTGTCGCCCATGGAAGATCTATTAAAAGAATACCCGGGGGGTTTTCTTATCTGTTGTGATTTTTTCCACGGGGAGAAAACGGGCGGCCCGCACCACACCCCCGGCATCTCCAGGACAACCCCCGGGGGCCCGCTTCCTTTACTCACCGCTGCCAGGTACACGGTGAGGGCAGGCTGGCCGGGAAGAAACCCGTGAATTCCTTGTTCGACGGGTTCTTTCCTTCGGAAAAGCGTTAAATATGCTGCAGGCTCAGCCGAAATGAAGGACACCAGTAATCAGGTCCGAACCTGCCCGGAGCGGTAAACCCATGGATGAATTTCTCTCGGGATTCGCAGAAAAATATGCGAGATGGCGTGGGGAGGAGGACTTCAACCATGCGTCAAAAGTGATCCCGGTGGGGGAATCGCTTCCGGCGCGGCAGTGGGTGCTTCCGGCGGAACAGGCCCTCCGGGTTCTCGAGAGCGCCCGGTCATTTGCCCTCGCGGACTGCATCTGCCGGACGCATTACCGGCGGTGCGACGCACCGAGGGATGTCTGCCTCCTCATCGATGAACTGAGCGACAAGGCCGTGGGACGGGGCAGGGCGCGACGAATAACCCTTACCGAGGCAACCGAAGTGCTGAAGAAGGCCGATGAACATGGCCTTGTCCACCTGACCCTGTTCCTGCCGGGCCGGAAGATCTATGCACTCTGCAGCTGCTGTCCCTGCTGCTGCCATGACCTTCAGTTACTGAGGGATTTCCATCGGGCGGACCTCGTGGCCCGGTCCGACTATGTTGCTGTCACCGACCCTGAGCATTGCAGGAATTGCGGGAGATGTACCGGTCGGTGCGTGTTCGGAGCAAGAGAGCTCCAGGATGGCATCATGAAGTA
>DATIYO010000135.1:0-2849 GCA_035517575.1 Methanomicrobiales archaeon | reverse complement strand
GACCACGATCTTCTGGATGCGGAGATCCTGCATCGGGTTCATTCCTCAATCCCCCATGACTTCACGGCCGAATCGGCCTTCCCGACCACGAAGACGTACTCCTCGATGGTGTCGAACTTCGTCTTCGTCGCGGGATCCTCGAGGACGACCCGGTTCGGGACCGCGCCGACCTCTTTTTTGATCTCGACGATCCGGCCGACGCTCCCCGAGTGCCGCCCGCCGATGACCATGGCCATGTTCCCGACGGCGAACGGGAAGTGGTCCAGGATCTGGAAACGCTTCTTCCCGTCACCCTCCGCGAGGTTGATGACCACGGAGTCCTTGGGCTTGTAGCTGTTGTCCCCGATGATGTTTGCACCGAAGAGGAGGTTGAGCTGGACCCTGCCGCCCGGGATCACGGTCTTGTCCCTGATCTTGGCGAGCCGGGTCTTCGCGTCCTCGGGCGAGATCTCGATGGACCTGAACCTGCCCCGCTTGTCCATGAGGATGCGGTAGTGCTTCCCGATGGTGGGGACGCTGATGATATCGAAGACGCCGATCCCGCGCTTCGGGTCCTTGCAGGCCTTCCCGTTGATGATGATCGAGCCCGAGTTCAGGACCTGCCTGGCCTCGCGCATGGTCATGGCAAGGGACATGTGGTCCCTGAGCCAGACCGCGACCGGCATCGCGGAGTCGTCGTGCGGCCCCGGGGCCGTCTTCACCACGTAGGTGGTCGTCTTCTTTGCCACATGCCAGGAGTCGGGGGCCGCGTAGCGCTTCAGGTGTGCCATTACTCCGCCTCCCCGATCTTCTCTGCCCTCAGCTTGTCCTTCAGGTTGAGCTTCGTGATCTGGACGTTGGAGGGGTGCACGGGCCTCGGGACCTCGGTGTTGTCCGCCTTGGTGCTCGAGACGCCGTGGACGAGGATCGCGCAGTGCTTCACATCGACCTCGTCGACGAGGCCCTCCTCGCCCTTGTGGTCGCCCCTGAGGACCTTCACCGTGTCGCCCTTCACGACCCGGATGTGCCTCCGCTTGTACTGCTCCCTGAGCGCGGGTGCGAGGGGGGCCCCGAGGGTCCGTCCCTTCTCGTGGAGGGGGGCGTTCGCCTGGGCCTTCCTCTGCTTTCTCGGTTGAGAACTTGTCGTCGCCATCTCTCGCACCTCACACGATGATCGTGGCCATGGACCCGATCTTCGGGAACCGCTCGGCCACCTCGCGGGCGACCGGTCCCTTGATCTCGGTCCCCTTCGGCTCGTTGTTCTCGTTCACGATGACCATCGCGTTGTCCTCGAAGGAGACCCGGAGGCCGTCCGGCCGCCGGAACTCCTTCTTCTGCCTGATCACGACGGCCTTCTCCATCTTCTTCCGCATGTCCGGCGTCCCCTTCTTCACGGAGATGGTCGCGATGTCCCCGAGGCCGAGCTTCGGCTGCCTCCTGCGCACGCCGTGGTAGCCGTCGACCGAGATCACCTGGACCGTCCGGGCGCCGGTGTTGTCGGCGCAGGCGAGCCTCGTCCCCGTGTTCAGGGCACGCGGGATGTACGACTGCTTCGCCTTCATGGCTGACCGACCTCCACGACCACGAAGGACTTGGTCTTCGAGAGGGGCCGGCACTCGGCGATCGTCACGAGGTCCCCCGCCTTCGCCTGGATGCAGGGCGGGTTATGCGCGTGGATCCTCGAGCTGCGTTTCTCATATCGGTTGTATTTCCGGATGTAGTGGAGGTACTGCTTCTCCACGACCACGGTTCCTTTCATCCGGTCGCTCACGACCTTGCCGGTGATCACCTGGCCGCGCACCGACAAGCTGCCGTGAAACGGGCAGTTGACGTCCTCGCACTCCGTTTTCGGGGCCGGGACATCCAGTCCTACACTCTTTGCCATGGTATTCCTCTAAAACCTCTTCTTCATCTTCAACGGTATCTTCGCTACTCTCGTGATCCTCTTCTCTGGTTGCGAGACAAGGGCCGAGCCGGAGACATCCACCACCGTCCCGTCGGGGACCGTGAGCCGGAAGGTCGCGAGGGCCTTCTGGACCTTCTTCGTTCCCCGGGGGGTCTCGATGACGACCATGTTCCTCGTCTCGTCGACGAGCCGGCCGGCGATCCCCTGCTGCGCGGGGTTGCTCGCCGAGACGACCTCCACGGGGAGGCCGATCAGCTCGTGGCGGAGAATGTTTCCCGGCGTGATCATTCCTTCTTCCTCATCCCCTGCTCGGTGAGTATCCGCGCGACGGTCCGCCGGATCTCCCGGATCCGCCCGGGGTTCTCGGATGCGCCGCCGGCGCTCACCTTGCCGTACTTCTGGAGGAGCTCCATCCTGAGCTTCCCCATGTTCTCCTCGAGCTCGACATCGGAGAGCTGGTGGACCTCTTTGGCCCGGAAGATCGCCATTCAGGCCCCCTCCTCGATGCGATCGAGGGTGTCCGGGGCCTCGGGCACCGCCTCGGGCTCCATCTCCTCCCCGATCTCGGTGACCGAGACCTTCGGGGCCGCGGGCTCCACCTTCCTCCGGACGACCGTGAAGGTGTCGGGGAGCTTCGCGTCGGGGGGCACGATCTTCACCTGCACCCCGATGACCCCGAGCTTCTTCACGGCAATGGCATAGCCGCGCTCGACCACGGTCTTGCTCGGTTCACCGGCATGCTTGATGTACCCTTCCATGAACTTCTGGACCCTGGCCCTGGGGCCGGTCAGCTTCCCGGCGATGATGACCTCGCAGCCCAGGGCTCCCGAGTCCATCACCCGCCTGAGGATGCTCGAACCGGCCTTCCGGAAGTACCAGCCCCGCTCGATCGCGGATGCCAGCCTCTCTGCCATGATCTGGGCGTTGAAGTTAGGGTTCGGGACCTGCTGCACGTCCACCTGCG
>DATIYO010000134.1:0-10230 GCA_035517575.1 Methanomicrobiales archaeon | reverse complement strand
CCCACGTCGAAGTCCATCGGGTGGAGGTCGTAGAGGACCCCCTGCCGTTCGTCCACGGGGGCGTGGCCCACGTGCACCAGGGCGTCGGCGAGCTCGAGCGCGGGGAGGGGGAGGTCGCAGGCGCCGTAGCAGGGGTCGCCGCTCACGATCACCTCGAAGCCGGCCGCCCGGAGCGCGAGGGCCATCTCCGGGGCCCCCCGCTTGAGGCCCTCGGGGAACTGGAGGGCGACCCGACGGGCACCCCGTGCGCGGAGGTCCCGGACCAGGTCAGAGAGATCTTCCAACGATACGCACCTTTCCGCCGACCACCTCGATATCCACGAGGGACTTCACCGGCCTCCCGACGTCCACCTTCCCCCGCCGGATGGCGACGCAGATGTCGGCGATCTCTGCGCCGGTCTGCCCGAGGCCCTGGATGAGGGCCTTCAGGGTCCCGCCGGTGGAGAGGACGTCGTCCACGATGGCGACGCGGTCGCCCCGGTGCACCCCGTTCAGGAAGAGCTCCCCCTTCGAGTAGCCGGTGGTCTGGTGCAGCGCGAGCTCGCCCGGGAGCTCGTACTTCCGCTTGCGCACGATGGTGAAGGGGATGTCGGTCATGAGGGAGAGGGTGGTCCCGATGTGGATCCCCATGGCCTCCGCGACGACGAAGAGCTCGACGCCCTGCAGGTCGAGGAGCTTCACCATCCCGGTGCACACGTCCCGGAGGAGCGCGGGGTCCACCCTCGGGACCCCGTCGGTGATGGGGTGGATGAAGTAGTCGTAGTCCCCCCGCTTCACGATGGGGCACGTCCCGAGGGATTCGATGAGTCGTTCAAGCATGGATCTCACCCATGGCGGCGATGAAGGCCTCCACCTGGTCCCGGCTCACGTGGGGCATGCAGACGATCCTGAGGTGGCCCCTCCTCGTCCGGGACACCTGCCAGCCGGGGGGTGCCCCGTCGCAGGCGAAGGTCGCGACGTTCACGTCGGGGGTGACGGCCCTCGGGATCCCGAAGGTCTCGAGGCCGGCGATGAGCCGCGCCGTGTTCGCCATGCAGCCCCGCACGATGGAGCGCATCCCCTCCCTCCCCAGGTACTCGAGGACGGCGTACGCGCCCGCGACAGGCCCGCCGGGACGGGTCCCGGTGAGGGTGTACACGTTCCGCACGGTGAGGTACGGGGTCGCGACCGAGAGGGGGGAGAGCATCGCCTCGTCGCGGACGAGGAGCGCCCCCGCCGGTATCGGGGACATCCCCATCTTGTGGGGGTCGACCGAGATCGAGGAGACGCCGGGCAGGGAGAAGTCGAAGGGGAGGGGGCTCTCGAGGAAGGGGATGACGAGCCCGCCGAAGGCCGCGTCCACGTGGAGGAAGATCTCCCGGTCGACGGCGAGGTCGGAGAGGGCCCTGACGGGGTCCACCACGCCGTACTCGGTGGTACCCGCGATCCCGACCAGGCAGGCGGTGTTCTTATCGACCTGTGACTCGGCCGCCTCCGCGTCCATCCTGAGGTTCCCGTCGAGGGGCACGGTCCGGATCTCGATACTGAGGAGGTCGCAGGCCTTCTCGAAGGAGAAGTGAGCGGACTCGGGGACGACCACGTTCGCCTTCTTCACCCCTTTGAGCCCGCGGGCCATCCTGAGGACCTGGATGTTCGACTCGGTCCCCCCCGAGGTCGCGTACCCGCAGGCGCCCGGGTGGTGGAGGAGCTCGCCGAGGCTCCCGATGAGGAGCCGCTCGATGCCCGCCGTGCCCGGGAAGAGCCCGGGGTCGCCGAGGTTCGTCCCGGCGAAGAGCTCCTCGGCCTCGAGGCCGACCGGGTGCGGCCGGGTGCACATGGAGGAGAGGATCCTCCCGTACTCCAGGTCCTCCCCCCGTCGGCGGGCGAGGAAGGAGAAGAGCTCCTCCCTGCTACACCCCTTCTCCCGCATGGATCCTTCTTGCCGCCTCGAGGATCATCCGCTGCTCGGTGCGGGCCACCCGGTCCCGGATCTTCGCGATGGCGTCGATGTTCGCAGAGAGGCTCGAGATCCCGTGCTCGACGAGCCACTCGGCCATCTCCGGGTCGGAGCCCGCCTGGCCGCAGATGGAGCACTCCACCCCGTATTTCCGGCAGACCTGGATGGTCTCGTGGATGGTCTTCAGGACCGCGGGGTGCTTCGGCCTGTACATGGTGGCGACGTTCTCGTTGTTCCGGTCGACGGCGATGGTGTACTGGATCAGGTCGTTCGTCCCGAAGGAGGCGAACTTTATCCCCGCCATGATGAAGTCCTCGATGAGGATGGCGCTCGCGGGGATCTCCACCATGATGCCGAGGGTGACGTTCTCCACGTCCACCCCCCACCCCTGCATCATCCGCTTCGCCTGGACGAACTCGTCGGGGTGGGAGACCATGGGGAACATCATCCCGAGGTTCGCGTACCCCGCCTGCCAGAGGCGCTTGAAGGCCTCGACCTGGAGCCGGAACTGCTCGGGGCTCTGGAGGTCGCGCCTGATCCCCCGCCAGCCGAGCATCGGGTTGTGCTCGTGGGGCTCATCCTCCCCGCCCGCCATGTTCCGGAACTCGTCCGTGGGGGCGTCGAGGGTCCTCACCCAGACGGGCTTACCCGGGAAGGCGTCGAGGACCACCCGTATCCCGCCCGCGAGCTCGTTGATGAACTCCTCCTCCTTCCCGTTCCTGATATACCACATCGGGGTCTTGTTCAGGCCGAGGATCAGGTGCTCGATCCTGAGGAGACCCACGCCGTCTGCGCCCGTCGCCGCCGCCCGTGCCGCCGCCTCGGGGAGGGAGACGTTCACCTTCACCGAGGTCGCGGTGATGAGGGGCGCCGCAACGACCGCCGCGACGGCCTTCTCCTTCGCCGGCGCCGCCTCGGTCTTCCCCTCGTAGACGAGCCCCTTCTCGCCGTCCACGGTCACGAGCTGGCCCTGCTTCAGGACCGAGGTCGCCTTCTTCGTCCCGACGACCGCCGGCGTCCCGAGCTCCCGGGAGACGATGGCCGCGTGGCAGGTCATCCCGCCCTCGTCGGTGACGATGGCCGCGACCTTGCGCATGGCGGGAACCATGTCGGGGTTCGTCATCTTCGCGACGAGGACGTCCCCCTCCTTCACGTTCCCCGAGTCCTTCGCGTCCCGGACGATGGCGACCCGGCCGGTGCCGATCCCGGGCGAGGCCCCCTGGCCCTCGACGAGGACCTTCCCCGCCGTCGCCGAGCCGGCCTGCTTCCCCTGGACCGGCGCCCGGATGGTCGTGATGGGGCGCGACTGGAGGATGAAGAACTCGTTCCCCGCGATGGCCCACTCGAGGTCCTGGGGGACGCCGTAGTGCGACTCGGCGATCCCGCCGAACTTCGCGAGCTCCTTCACCTCGGCGTCGGAGAGCACCCCGGCCTTCTGCAGGTCGGGGGGCACCTCGACGGACTTCGTCCCCTTCTTCCCGTCGGGGACGACCATCTCGAGCTTCGCGGAGACGAGCCGGTCGACCACCTGCCCGGACCGCTGGTCCCAGACGTACTTGTCGGGCGAGACCGAGCCCGAGACCACCGCCTCGCCGAGGCCCCAGGAGCCCTCGATGATGGTGAGGGGCTCGCCGGTGACCGGGTGGGAGGTGAACATCACCCCCGCCTTCTCCGCGTCGACGAGGATCTGGACGACCACCGCGATGTTCACGCTCCGGTCGTCGAAGCCCTGCTTCGCCCGGTAGTAGATGGCCCGGGCCCCGTACAGGGAGGCCCAGCACTTCTGGACCGAGAGGATGACGTCCCCGTTCCCCTGGATGTTCAGGTACGTCTCCTGCTGGCCGGCGAAGGAGGCGTCGGGGAGGTCCTCGGCGGTCGCGCTCGACCGGACCGCGACGACCGGCTGGCTCCCGAGGCCGGCGTACGCCTCCCTGATCTTCTTCTGGAGGGGCTGCGGGATGGCGACCGAGAGGACGAGCTCCCTCGCCTTCTTCGAGGCCTCCTCGAGGGCCGCGTTGTCCTCGACGTTCAGGCCCGAGAGGCCGCGAAAGAGCCGGTCCTCGATGCCGGTCTCGCCGAGGAACCGCCGGAAGGCCTGGGCGGTCACGACAAAGGCCCTCGGGACGGGAAGGCCGATGCCGTACATCTCGCCGAGGGAGGCCCCCTTGCCCCCCACCGAAGGGATGTCCTCTTTCTTAATCTCCTCAAGCGTCAGGATGTCAGGGACCTTCTTCATGCCGAAAACCCCACGTCACGGGTTCTGATACGAGCTCGCACTCCGGGCTGATAAAGGATGACTGTCGGACCCGGTCCGGCCGCGCCGCCGCCCCCCCGCCCACTCTTTGGAAAGCGTAAATAGCCTCCGGAGCGATGTGAGATGGGGTTCATCAGATGTATAAGGTGCTCGTGAGCGATCCCCTCGCCGAGGAAGGCCTCTCCATCCTCCGGGAGGCGTGCCAGGTGGAGGTCCGTACCGACCTCCCCGAGGACGAACTCGTCCGGATCATCGGGGAGTACGACGCCCTGGTCGTGCGGAGCGGGACCTCCGTCACCGCCCGGATCATCGGGGCGGGAACCCGCCTCCGGATCATCGGCCGGGCAGGGGTCGGGGTGGACAACATCGACGTCGAGGCGGCGACGCGGAGGGGGATCCCCGTCGTGAACTCGCCCGAGGGGAACACCCTCGCCGCGACCGAGCACACCATGGCGATGATGCTCGCCCTCGCGAGGAACATCCCCCAGGCGGACGCGTCCCTGAAGCAGAAGCAGTGGAAGCGCTCGAAGTTCATGGGCGTCGAGCTGAACGAGAAGACCCTCGGGATCGTCGGCCTCGGGAGGATCGGGCGGGAGATCGCAAAGAGGGCGAAGGCGATGGAGATGCGGTGTATCGCCTACGACCCCTTCATCACGAAGGAGCGGGCCGGCCAGATGGGGGTCGAGCTCATGAGCCTCGACGACGTCATCCGCGAGGCGGACGTGATCACGGTCCACACGCCGCTCACGCCCGAGACGACCCACCTCATCAATGCCCCGAAGTTCGCGATGATGAAGAAGGGCGTCCGGATCCTCAACTGCGCCCGCGGCGGGATCATCGACGAGAAGGCCCTCTACGAGGCCCTGAAGGAGGGGAAGGTCGCGGGCGCGGCCCTCGACGTCTTCGAGGACGAGCCGCCCCTCAAGTCCCCGCTCCTCGACCTCGAGAACGTGATCGTGACCCCGCACCTCGGGGCGAGCACCGTCGAGGCGCAGCTGAACGTCGCGGTCTCGGTGGCGAACCAGATCGTCGGGTTCTTCAGGGGCGAGCAGCCGAAGTACGCGGTGAACGCCCCCATGGTCCCCGCCGAGCATGCCGAGCAGATGGAGCCCTTCGCCCTCCTCACCGAGAAGATGGGCCGGTTCCTGATCCAGCTCGTCGAGGGGAGGCTCGAGGCGATGGAGATCACCTACGGCGGGGAACTCGCCTCCCTCGGCCCGAACACCCGGTTCCTCACCCGGATCGCCCTCAAGGGGCTCATGGACCCCATCCTCCAGGTGCCGGTGAACATCATCAACGCCGAGGTGATCGCAAAGGAGCGGGGGATCCGGATCCGCGAGACCACCACCGACGATGCCGCGGGGTTCCGCAACCTGGTCACCCTGAAGGTGAAGACCGACCGGATGGAGGAGACGATGGCGGGCACGGTCTTCACGAAGGACCGGGTCCGGATCGTCGCCATCGGCGGCTACACCATGGACATGATCCCCGAGGGGTTCGTCATCGTCTCCCGCCACCTGGACAAGCCGGGAGTCATCGGCCGGGCCTCGACCATCCTCGGCGCCGCCCAGATCAACATCGCGGGGATGCAGGTCGGCCGGATCAGGCAGGGGGAGGAGGCCATCATGGTCCTCAACGTGGACTCGGAGGTCCCCCCCGCGGTGATGGACGAGATCCGGAAGAAGGTCGGGATCTTCACCGCGAAGTTCGCGAAGATTTGAGGCGGATCGGAGGGCGGGAGGCCGTTCCCGCCCTGCCATAATCTTTTATATCGGGGCCGAACCAATAGTAAAGTCGTCTCTTTGGGCTCGTGGTCTAGTCGGCTATGACGTCGCCTTGACATGGCGGAGATCCTGAGTTCGAATCTCAGCGGGCCCATCTTCCCTCGCCGGCCCTTCCCGGCCGGCGGCCGATGTCTCAAAAAGCGCCCCACGGGGCAACCCTTTTATACCTTACCGCGAAATCGGAGCGGTGTCATCCGATAACAGGTGATCGGTACGGCGAAGAAGATCCCAGACGAGACCCGGCTCCTCAGGGAGGTGGTCCGGGACCTCTCCTGCGACGATCCCGGGGAGAGGAGGAAGGCCCTCGACGCGGTCACGGTCTTTGCATGGAGGCCCGGCTGGAAGCCGGCGGAGTTCGTCTCCCTCGGGGGGATCCCCGCACTCCTCGGGAGGCTCGGGGAGGAGGACGAGAAGGGGCGGGTCCAGGCCGTGGAGGCGGTCGAGCGCCTCGCCGAGCTCGGGGCCGGCCCCGAGCTCATGAAGGAAGGGGCCCTGCCACTCCTCGAGCGGATGGCCGCCGGCGACCGGTACGAACCCCTGCGGATGGTCGCGGCGAGGGCCGTGGCGAGGATCCGGGGCCAGAGGTAGCCGGGGTCCGGGAGATGGGGCCGGGTGTGGACACCGATCCCGTCCCTGCCCCCCTCCCCCCTGAAAATGTATTTTGAAAGATACAAACAAAAACGCTTATATAACAAATTGTAACATATACATTACATGGTGACGGCCCATCAGCTGATGGCCGCACCGGAACAGAGGAGAGGTACTCATGGACCGTCCCGAATCCGTCGCGGGCCACCCGTCGGCGCCCTGCACCCCCGCCCTGGTCCAGGGAACAGCCAGTGAGGCGGTCGCCATGGCCGGCGAGGGGGCTCCCGAGCCGGGTCCGGAACCTGTCCACCACCACCTGTCACCCCGGGAGATCCTCGCGCCCCCTGAGGAGAAGGGCGTGAACATCTCCCCCGGGAAGACCACCCTCCAGCGGGGGGACTCCGCCGGCGCCCGGGCACGGGCGGGGATCGATCCCAGGCACCAGAAAATGGAAATCCCTGATGGTTCTGCACACCCATCCCCCGTTCTGACCGATCCCACCCAGGAGCAGAAGGCAGCCTGCGGGGCCGCCGGTGAGGGAGTTGCCCTCGCCGGGGCCGTGGCTGACCTTCGGAATGGCAACGCAGTGGCCGTGAAGACCTGGATCGAGACCTGGCTCCATGCCCACGAGGCGGAGCTGCCATAACCGCGGGAAACCCGGGGACATCCCCGCCGTGACAAATCCCGGTCAAAGCCGGTGACGGCGGGGCAGCGCCCCCGGGCACCTCTTTTCAGCTGGGTTTCCGAGGAAGGTTTGGGTCACCGGCTCCTGCGGACCGAGTCCACCAGCCGGCGCATCCCCCCGACCGGGAACCCGAAGGAGGCGTTCCCGTCCGGGTACTCCTCGAGCATCTCCATCCCCAGCCGTGAGAAGAAGCCCTTCGCGTCCTTCTCCGCCGTGAGCCGGATCGTCCGGTTCCCCTCGAGGGCGATCCCCGCGACCGCGGCCATGAGCCTCGTCCCGAGCCCGCACCGGTGGATCCTGAGGCCGATGTAGTCGACCCGGACGGTCGCCGCGTCGGGGAACGTGTAGGAGAGGCTGCCCAGGAGCTCCCCCCAGCGGGAGCGGGCGACGAGCAGGTGGTTCTTCTCGTCGTCGATGGCCTCCTTCGCCCGGACGAGGCCCGGGTCCAGATCCTGCCCGCCGCGGCGGGCCTCCCCGATGATGCGCCCGATCTCGCGGGAGAGGGCCTCGCGTTCTGCGACGTCCCTCCTCGAGGCGGGTATCATGAGGATCCTCGCCTCCTTCACCTTCCCGCAGCGGTGCCCGCGGTGTTCTCCGCCAGCCGGTCCCCGCTCCCTGCCCCGGGCCTTCCCCTTCCTGCCGATGCCGGTGTCCGTATCCTCCTCCCTCGCGTTCCCGGGGTAAAAATCCATCTGGATCGGGGCCGGTCGGCCTGGCACGCTGCAAAACGTATAACACGCATGGGTGCGTACCAGAGAGGGAGGATCGGTTCCATGGAGAACATCTCGCCGAAGATGCAGAACCAGCTCGCGATGCTCCAGCAGCTCCAGCAGCAGCTCCAGACCGTCGCGGCCCAGAAGACGCAGTACGAGATGGCCATCCGCGAGTCGCGGCGGGCCCAGGAGGAGCTGAAGGACATCCCCGAGGAAGCCGAGATCTTCGTGAACGTCGGCACGGTGATGGTCCAGCAGAAGAAGGCGAAGGTGGAGGCCTCCCTCACCGAGAAGGTCGAGACCCTGGAGCTCCGGGTGAAGTCCCTCGAGAAGCAGGAGAAGGCGATGCAGGCGAGGTTCGAGCAGCTCTCCACCGATATCAAGGGCTCCCTGGACCGGAAGAAGCCGCCCGTCCCGCCGACGGCGGAATAATCCTTTTTCTGGTACCAACCTGAGCGGGGGAACGTCCCTCGCGTTTTCAAAAAAAAAGAAACGGCCGGAAAGCCTGCGGGCCCCTACCCCTTCCTCACCCGGTGCAGCAGGTTGATGGCGTTCACCATGGCCTCCACCGAGGCGATGACGACGTCGTCGCCCGAGCTGCTCGCGTCGAAGATGTGGCCGCGCTCGTCCTCGAGGGCGACCCGGACATGCCCGATCGCGTCCGAGCCCCCCGAGATGGCCTCGATCTTGAACTCCTTCAGGGTGACCCGGGTGGGGAGGATCCCCATGATGGCCTTGAGGGCGGCGTCCACGGGGCCCACCCCGACGCTCGAGTAGAGGTGCTCCACCCCGTCCACCGTGGCCTTCAGGGAGGCCGTGGGGATGACGTGGTTCCCCGTGATGACCGCGATCTCCTGGAGGTCGATGGTCTTCCCGTCGGAGACGACCCCCATCACCGAGGTCGCGATCTCGAAGAGGTCGGCGTCGGTGACGAGCCTCCCTTTCCCCGACATGTCCTTCACCCGGGTCACGATCTCGTCGAGCTGCCGGTCGTCGGGCGCGAGGTGGACGTCGGTGAGCATCTGCCGCACGGCGTGCCTCCCGACGTGCTTCCCGAGCTTGAGCCGGCGCCGGTGGCCGACCATCTCGGGGGTCATGATGCCCGGCTCGAAGGTGTCCGAGCGGGCGATGACCCCATGGGAGTGGATGCCGCTCTCGTGGGAGAAGGCGTTGTCGCCCACGATGGGCTGGGTGGGGATGATGGTGATCCCCGAGCACCGGGAGACGAGCCGCGAGGTCTCGACGATCCGCTGCGTGTGGATCCCCGTCGATACCCCGTAGATCGACTCGAGGGCCATCACCGTCTCGGCGAGGTCGGCGTTCCCCGCCCGCTCGCCGAGGCCGTTCACGGTCACCTGGACCTGGGAGGCCCCCGCCTCGACCGCGGCGAGGGTGTTTGCCACGGCGAGGCCGAAGTCGTTGTGGCAGTGGGTGTCGATGGGGCAGTCCACCTCGGCGACGATCCTCCCGATCAGGTCCTTCATCGCCGACGGGGTGATGACCCCCACGGTGTCGGGGATGTTGAGGACCGTCGCTCCTGCCCGGACCGCGACCTGGAGGACCTGGCGCAGGTAGTCCCAGTCGGTCCGCGTCGCGTCCATCGCCGAGTACAGGACCTGGTCGCAGTGCTCCCTCGCGTACGAGACCACCTCCTCCGAGACCTCGAGGACCTCCTCCCGGGTCTTCTTGATCGTGTGGATCCGCTGGATGTCCGAGGTCGGGATGAAGACATGGACCATGTCCACGCCGCAGTCCAGGCAGGCGTCCACGTCGCCCCTCGTCATCCGGGCGAGGCCGCAGACCCGGGCCTCGAGGCCCATCGCGGCGATGGCCTTCACCGTCTCGTGCTCCGGCTCCGACGAGGCGGGGAACCCCGCCTCGATGACATGGACCCCGATCTCGGAGAGCTGCTGCGCTATCTCCTTTTTCTGCGGCAGCGTGAACGATATGCCAGGGGTCTGCTCGCCATCCCGGAGGGTGGTGTCGAAAACAGTGATCTTCTCGCGAATCTTACCGGGGGTGAAGAAGACAATACCCCGCTTCAGTCTGTTCTGGCATACCAGTAAAGAATGCGTTCATCCTATAAAGAAATTCGGGTGAAACACCGCCCGTGTCGGGAACGATATGTTTAATAGGGAAATTTCCCTATACTCAAGGGCACTTACCCGCCTTAACTCAGCCTGGTAGAGTGCGCGGCTGTAGTCTGGTTTGCCGTGTAGGTAACTGCGCAGCTACCGCGATGTCCCCGGTTCGAATCCGGGAGGCGGGAT
>DATIYO010000133.1:0-11048 GCA_035517575.1 Methanomicrobiales archaeon | reverse complement strand
CAGCAACCCGACGAAGCTCATCGAGATCGTGGAGATCGGGAAGCAGCTCCTGATCACCCGCGGGGCCCTCACCACCTTCTCCATCGCAAACGACATCGCGAAGTACTTCGCCATCATCCCCGCCGCCTTCGTCTCGACCTACCCCGCCCTCGCGGCCCTGAACATCATGGGGCTCCACTCCGCCGTCCTCTCGGCCGTGATCTTCAACGCCCTCATCATCGTCGCCCTGATCCCCCTCGCCCTCCGCGGGGTGAAGTACCGGCCGATGTCCGCCGAGGAAGCCCTCAGGAACAACATCCTGATCTACGGGATCGGAGGGGTTATCGCACCCTTCATCGGAATTAAGATCATCGACATCCTGCTCGTGATGCTGGGGGTGTAGTACCATCGCACCGAACTCCGATCTCCGGCCCGACCCCGACCTCCTCCTCGCCCGGGTCACGGACGAGGAGCGGAGGAGGAAGCGGGGGCGGCTCAAGATCTTCCTCGGGTACGCGGCCGGCGTGGGGAAGACCTACGCGATGCTCCAGGCGGCCCACCTGAGGCGGAACGAGGGCATCGACGCGAGGGTCGCCTATGTCGAGACCCATGGCCGGCCCGAGACCGGGGCCCTCCTCCAGGGGCTCGCGGTCATCCCGCGGCGGCAGGTGGAGTACCGGGGCGTCGTGATTACGGAGATGGACCTGGACGCCGTCCTCGCGGCCGCGCCCCGGCTCGTCCTCGTCGACGAGCTCGCCCACACGAACGCCCCGGGCTCGAGGCACCCGAAGCGGTACCAGGACGTCGAGGAACTCCTGGACGCCGGTATCGACGTGTACACGACCCTGAACATCCAGCACCTGGAGAGCCTGAACGACGTCGTGGCCCAGGTGACGGGCATCCTCGTCCGGGAGACCATCCCCGACCGGCTCATCGACGAGGCCTCCGAGATCGAGGTGGTGGACCTCCCGCCCCCCGAGCTCCTCCAGAGGCTCAGGGAGGGGAAGGTCTACGTCCCCGAGCTCGCCGCGAGCGCCATCGAGCGGTTCTTCAAGGAGGGAAACCTCTTCGCCCTGCGGGAGCTCACCCTCCGCCGTGCCGCGGAACGGGTCGACGACCAGATGCTCGCCTACATGCAGATCCACGCCATCCCCGGCCCCTGGGCGGCCGCCGAGAGCATCCTCGTCTGCGTGGGCCCGAGCCCCCTCTCGGAGCGGCTCATCCGGATCGCCCGGCGGCAGGCTGACCGGATCCATGCGAAGTGGACCGCGCTCTACGTCGAGACCCCGTCGCACCACCGGCTCCCGAAGGAGGGGAAGGAGCGGGTCTGGCGGTCGCTCCAGCTCGCGAAGAAGCTCGGGGGCGGGACCGCGACCGTCTTCGGCCTCACCGTCGCGGATACCGCCATCGACTATGCCACGCGGCACAACATCACCCGGATCCTGATCGGGAAGACCCTCCGGCCCCGCTGGCAGGAGTTCCTCTTCGGGTCGGTCGTGGACCAGCTCATCCACAAGAGCGGGAACATCGACGTCTATGTCATCAGCAGCGGCGAGGGGGCCCGCGAGGCGCCCCTGAAGATGGAGCCGCTCCTCCCGGTCACGCCCCCCCTGAACTACCTGGAGAGCGCGGGCCTCGTCTTCCTCGTGACGGTCCTCGGGTTCCTGATCCGCTCCCTCATCTCCCCGACGAACCTGATCATGATCTACCTGCTCGCCGTCGTGATCTCGGCGTACCGGTGGGGGCTCCGGCCCGCCGTCCTGACCGCGGTGCTCGGCGTCCTCGCCTTTGACTTCTTCTTCATCTCCCCTGCCTTCAGCTTCCGGGTGAGCGACACCGAGTACCTCATCACCTTCGCGGGGCTCATCACCGTCGGGACGGTCATCAGCCTCCTCGTCGCCCGGGTGAGGGACCATGCCCTCGCCGCCCAGTCCCGGGACGAGGAGACGACGACCCTCTACGCCCTCGCCCAGGACCTCGCGACCGCCCGGGACCTGGACTCCATCGTCCTCGCGGTCTCGGGGCACATCGACGAGATCTTCCAGTGGAAGAGCGCCTTCTTCCTCCCGGACGGGGACCGGCTCGCGACCCACACGGCGAGCCTCGGCCTCGTCCTCGATGCCGACGAGACGGCGGTCGCCACCTGGGCGTACCGGCACGGGGCCGTCGCGGGGTACGACACCGACACGCTCCCCGGGTCCCGGCTCCGGTACATCCCGATCCAGAGCCCGCGGGGGATCCTCGGGGTCCTGGGCGTGAAGCCCGCCGATCCCACCGGGGTGGTCACCCCCGAGCAGGCGCGGCTCCTCATCGCCTTCGCGAACCAGGCGGCGCTCGCGATCGAACGGGTCTCACCGGCAACGGGGACCGGGCAGCCCGCATCCACACCCTGAGGACGACCGTTCCGGCACCGGCCCCGGGGTTCATCGAAAGGGGCGGAATTGCGGGGAACCGAACGAAGGATAAAGAGCCACGCCTCTTTCGGAAAACTCATCGGACCGGGCGGGCGGGACGGGCGGCAACAGAAAACGCAGAGGGGGTGTTAACGGAGGATTCGCCGGATGGCGACCGCGGCCTTCTTCGCAGTTTTTGCCTTGTCCATCTCCGCCTCGAGTTCGCCGCAGTCGCACATCTTCCGGAAGATCTTCTCTGCCCGGTCTATCTCATCCAGGATTTTCCCTGTCCGCTCCTCGGGAACCTTCATGGCAAGGAACAAACCAGATCCCTCAGACCCGGATAGAGCTGGAGCAAATAAGTATTTAATGTTAATTTCCCTCTAAAATTTCGTAAAATAAATTGACTTCATTTGACAGAATCAAAACGAAATCTTTATAAGAACTTCTTGAATATGTCATGTCTCTCTTTGATCCATCAAAATCCCTGTTATCAGTCTTTTTCTTCCAGAGAAATGTATATATAATACAAATCACGTTTGACTGATTTCCCTTGATTTCCTTCAGCTTGATTCTCCCGCGATCCCCGGGCTCTGCAGGATCGATAACCCCAGCCAGGCGGCACGATGATCCCCGGAAGGCTTCGGGGGATCAGGGGGTCGATCGGGAAGGGAGGACGCGCGCGGGATTCCGGGGGCCTGCACCAGCCCGTCCGGGGGCACCGGACGGGCAAGGTGAGGGGTGGGTGGGACAACCCGACGTGGCCGGGCCGGTCGAGCTCCCGGGTCAACCCTTTTCCATGAATTCCGGGCACTTTCGTCCTTCCCCCGTAAAAACCATTTATATTCGTCAGAATGATGATTAACGAGCCCGGAGAAAAATCAAATAGTTTAAGTAGTCCTTCACATTTGATACCAATTGTGGGTGTGGTGCTCGGTGGGTGAAGACGCTCGCGGGTTTCTCGGGGGGCTCCCTCTTCCCGCGGTGATGCTCGATGCGGGCGGGGTCGTCACGGCCTTCAATTCCCGCTTCTCCGACCTCCTCGGCGGCGAGCCGGCCGATCCCGCGGGCGCGGGCGGCTTCCGGTTCATGGAACCCGCCGACCGCGACCTCGTCAGGTCCCTCGTCACGGGGATGGCCTGCGGGAGCTCCATCACGCTGGTCGCCTCGCTCCGGAAGAAGAACGGGGAGCGGGCCAGGGTGCAGGGGTTCTGGTCGGCATCCGGATCCTCCCCGACCGCTCCCGCCTCCTACCTCGGCCTCTTTCTCGAGATGCCGGCGGGGGACGCCCCTGCCCTCGCGGGAACCCGCGGTGCGGGCGCCCTGCCCGTCCACCCCTCCCTCACGCAACCGGAGGCCGCGGGCGGCGGGGTCGCCCGGCGGGAGCAGATCATCCACACCATCGTGTTCCATGACGCGAAGAACCGGCTCATGGCGCTCCACGGCTACGCGGACCTCCTCAGGGAGAGCCTCGCCGGCTCGGCGTTCCTCGGCTACATCGACAAGCTCGAGGACATCGCCTCGGAGATCGAGCGCGACCTGAAGGTGGCATCGATGTTCTCCCACCTGGGGCTCATCGCCCCCCTGTGGCAGAACCTGCGCGAGGTGATCGGGAGGGCCGCCCCGCCCGAGCTGCAGGGGCGGGTGGTCGCCGACCAGGTCCCCGGGACCCTCTGGTGCTTCGCCGACCCCCTCTTCTCCCGGGTCTTCTCCAACCTCTTCGAGAACTCCCGCCGGCACGGCGAGGGGGTCACCCGGATCCGGGTGGGGGCGGACGAGAGGGACTCGGGCCTCGTCATCTCGGTCGAGGACAACGGCGTCGGGGTCCCCGCGGAGCAGAAGGAGCGGATCTTCGAGCTCGGGTTCGGCCGGCACACGGGATACGGCCTCTGCCTCGCGAGGGAGGTCCTCTCGATCTCCGGCTTCTCGATCAGGGAGGCGGGGGAGCCGGGGAAGGGCGCCCGGTTCGAGATCCATGTCCCGAGGGGCAGATACCTCCTCCGCCCTTCCCGGCCCGAGGAGGCAGACCCGGTCCGGATCCCGGTCGCCTGACCTCTGCCGGACCACGCTTTCCCGCGATCCGCTGTACAGGACAGGGATTATTACCCCGCGGGTGGAAACGGATTCACATTATATGGAGCGCGGGGTCCAGGGGTCGGGGTTGATCAACCGGGTCGATCTCTCTCTCGTGGTCGTCCTCGCCCTGGTCTTCGTCGTCCCCTGTTCCCTCGGGCTCCTGGGCGGCTTTCCCGTCCACGAGGTGCTCGGGTTCGTCGTCACCATCCTCGTCCTCCAGGGGCTCGCGGCCGCCGCGGGGGTCGGCCTCCGCATCCCCGAGGTCCTCCTCGTCCCGCTCCTCGCCTCGGTCGCCGCGGGGGTCATCCTCGGCATCTTCCGGATCTGCGACCTGTTCTCCGAGAGGTCGTCGCGGGTGGGCAGGCAGATCGGGCGGGTGAAGCTCCTCATGGAGAGACACCCGGCCCTCAGCACCTACGGCGATTTCATGCTCATCCCGATCATGTGGATCCCCGGCTTCGGGCTGTACGGGACCCCGGTCGTCGCCTGGATCCTCCACTGGAGGGGACCCCGCTCGGTTCTCCTCATGCTCGCCGGCTGGCTCATCGCCTGCCTCTTCGTGCTGGGGATGGCCGAGGGCTTCCGGGCGGTCCTGAGAATCTAGGAAAGGGTATCGGAAAGGGGGTTCAGATGAAAGGGATCTAGACGAACTCCCTGAGTTTCTCGAAGAAGCCGGCGCTCGTCTCCTCCTTCTTCTCGCCCGAGAACTCTTTGAGGAGGTCCTTCTGCTTCTTCGAGATCTTCTCGGGGATGTGGACCACGACCTTGACGAGCTGGTCCCCGCGGCGGGCCGAGTCGATGCCCGGCATCCCCTGCCCCCGGAGCCGGAAGACGGTGTGGGACTGGGTCCCCGCGGGGATCTTCAGGCCCGCCTTCCCCGTCATCGTCGGGACCTGGACCTCGCCGCCGAGGATGGCGGTCGCGAGGTCGATCGTGGTCTTGCAGTACAGGTCCTTCCCGTGCCGCTCGAAGATCGGGTGCGGCGCGACATGGACCACGACGTAGAGGTCGCCCGGCTGCCCCCCGCGCTCGCCGGCCTCCCCCTCGCCCGCGGCCCGGATCAGCTGCCCGTCGTCGATCCCCTTCGGGACCGAGATCTCGATCTTCGCCACCCTCCGCACGTTCCCCTCGCCGCGGCAGGTCTCGCAGGCCTCCCCCGCGATGTTCCCCGACCCGCCGCACTGGGGGCAGGTCGAGATCTGGACCATCTGCCCGAAGGGGGACCGGCGGACGCTCCTCACCTGCCCTGACCCGCCGCACTTCGGGCAGGTCTTCAGGGTGCCCGGCTTCGCGCCGGTCCCGTGGCAGGTCGGGCACTCCACCGAGTGGGGGACCTCGATGGTCTTCTTCACCCCCTGGAACGCCTCCTCGAAGCTGATCTCGAGGTCGGTCCTCAGGTCGGCACCGGCCTGCGGCCCGCGGGGCCTCTGCCCGCGCCCCCCGCCGAAGACGTTGAAGATGTCCCCGAAGCCGAAGTCCCGGAAGAGGTCCTCGAAGGAGCCCGGCCTGAAGCCCGCGAAGTCCTCGGGCCGGAAGGCGGCGTGGCCGAACTGGTCGTACTGGGCCTTCTTCTTCGGGTCGGAGAGGACCTGGAAGGCCTCGTTCACCTCCTTGAACTGCTCCTCGGCGTCCTTGTTGCCCGGGTTCAGGTCGGGGTGGTACTTCCGGGCCATCTGCCGGAAGGCCTTCTTGATGTCCTCTTCCGAGGCGTTCCTGGGGACGCCCAGGACCTCGTAGTAGTCCCGCTTTGCCATCGCGCTGCGGCCGGTCGCCCGGCTAGTCCTCCTTCACCTCGAAGTCGGCGTCGACGACCTTCTCCCCGCCGGACGGGCCCGCCTTCCCCTCCTGCCCGCCCGCCTCGCCGGCCCCGCCGGCGCCCGCCTTCTTCGCCTGCTCCTCGGCGTACTTCTTCTGGGCCTCCTGGTAGATGGCCTGGCCCGCCTCGCCGAGGACCTTCTGGAGGTTCGCGGTCTCGGCCTTCAGCTTCGCGATGTCCTTCCCCGCGAGGGCATCCCTCAGGACCTTCTCTCCCGCCTCGATCCGCGCCTTCAGGTCCGGGGCGATCTTCTCCCCGAGCTCCGCGATGGTCTTCTCGGCGGTGTAGAGCAGGGTGTCGGCCTCGTTCCTCGCGGTCGCCTCCTCCTTCTTCTTCTCGTCGTCGGCGGCGAACCGCTGGGCCTCCTCGACCATCCTCTTCACGTCGGTCTCGGGGAGTTTCGTGGACGCGGTGATGGTCATCTTCTGCTCCTTCCCCGTGCCCAGGTCCTTCGCCGTGACGTTCAGGATCCCGCTCGCGTCGATGTCGAAGGTCACCTCGATCTGGGGGACGCCGCGGGGCGCGGGCGGGATCCCCATGAGCTTGAACCTGCCGAGGCTCACGTTGTCGGCGGCCATGGGGCGCTCCCCCTGGAGGACGTGGATGTCCACCTCGGGCTGGAAGTCCGCGGCCGTGGAGAAGATCTGGCTCTTCCTCGTCGGGATGGTGGTGTTCCGCTCGATGAGGGGGGTCCGCACCGCCCCGAGGGTCTCGATCCCGAGGGTGAGCGGGGTCACGTCGAGGAGGAGGAGGTCGGTCACCTCGCCCGCGAGGATGGCGCCCTGGATGGCCGCGCCGAGGGCGACGCACTCCATGGGGTCGACCCCGCGCTCGACCTTCTTCCCCACCCGGTCCTCGATGAACTTCTGGACGACCGGCATCCGGGTCGGCCCGCCCACGAGGATGACCCTGTCCACCTGGTCCTTCGTGAGCTTCGCGTCGGCGAGGGCCTGGTCGAGGGGGTGGACGCACCGGCTGATGATGGGCGCGATGAGCTGCTCGAGCTTCGCCCGGGTGATCTTCAGGGTGAGGTGCTTCGGCCCTTCCCTGTCGGCGGTGATGTACGGGAGGTTGATCTCGGTCTCGAGCACGGTCGAGAGCTCGATCTTCGCCTTCTCGGCTGCCTCCCGGACCCTCTGCACCGCCATCCGGTCCTTCTTTAAGTCGACTCCTTCCTGCTTCTGGAACTCCCCGACGATCCAGTCCATCACGGACTGGTCCATGTCGGTCCCGCCGAGCTGGGTGTCGCCCGAGGTGGAGAGGACGGTGAAGGTCCCGTGGCCGAACTCCATGATGGTGACGTCGAGCGTCCCGCCGCCGAGGTCGAAGACGAGGATCTTGTGCTCGCCGCCCTTGTCGAGGCCGTACGCCATCGATGCCGCCGTCGGCTCGTTCACGAGCCGGACGACCTCGAGGCCCGCGATGGTCCCCGCGTCCTTCGTCGCGGTCCGCTGGTTGTCGTTGAAGTAGGCGGGGACGGTGATGACCACCTTCTTCACCTCCTCCCCGAGGAAGGCCTCGGCGTCCTTCTTGATCTTCTGGAGGATGAAGGCCGAGATCTGCTGCGGGGTATAGGTCTTCCCGAGGATCCGGTACTGGTGGTCGGTCCCCATCTTCCTCTTTGCCGCCATCACGGTCGCGTCGGGGTTGCTTATCGCCTGCCTCCGCGCCGGCTCCCCGACGAGGAGCTCCCCCTCCTTCGTGAACGCGACCACCGAGGGGAACATCTTCCCCGCGACCGTCACCCCCTCGGCCGAGGGGATGATGGTCGGCTTCCCCCCGAGCATGACCGCGGCCTGGCTGTTCGATGTCCCGAGATCAATCCCGATGATCTTCTCCTTTCCCATGCTGTTCCTCCTCGCATGCTCCGGTATGTTCGGCTATCTTCACTCTCGAAGGTCTAATAACCTTGGATCTGAGGAGGTACCCCTTCTGGTACTCCTCGAGGATCGTCCCGTCCTCCGCGGGGCTCTCGCCCTTCGCGATGGCCTCGTGGAGGTTCGGGTCGAACCGCTTCCCCTGGCTCTCGATGCCGTGCAGGCCGTGCCCCTCCAGGATCCGGTTGAGCTTCCGGAGGATGAGCCGGAACCCCTCCCGGTTCTTCTCGTCTGAGAGGGACGGCAGCGCCTTCTCCAGGTCGTCAAGGACCGGCAGGAGGTCCCGAACCAGGGACTCGGCCGCGAGCTGGACCACCTGTTCCCGCTCCCGCTCCAGGCTCTTCCGGTAGTTGTCGAAGTCGGCCTGGAGGTACTGGAGCCGGGTGAGCCGCTCCTCGGCGAGCCGGCGGGCCTCGTCGAGCTCCTTCCGGAGCCGGGCGACCTCGTCGGTCCCTCCCGCCCCCGAACCGGCCCCCTGGCCGCCCTCCTCACCGGTCATCCTTCCTATTGTTTCGGGAATCATCTATTTATAATTTTCTTTCCCTTTGGGTAATCCTTCCGGGCGATGCCCCGGATCCTCCCCCGTGGGAGGCTCAGGCCCCCTCTTCCGGAAGGATCGCCCGCTTCGGGTCGAGGAGGATGTCGTTCCCGAGGCCGGTGCACGAGACCGCGGCGAGCGCCCCGATGACCCCCCTCCCGCCGGCGGTGAAGATCCCGTGCCTCTTCGCCGTGTCCCTCGCCTCCTCCAGGGTCACCCTCCCGGTCCGCACCCGGTTCGCGTACTGGCGGAGGTCGCGGGGCACGGTGAAGCCGGACTTGATCGCGATCCCCCACTCGGGCGAGAAGGCCTCGTCGGAGACGAACCGGAGGCTGTGCTCCCGGATCTGGGGGCAGAGGGCGGGCTCGGCCGCGAGCTCGATGAAGCTCGCCGAGTTCCCCGCGGTCCGGTCCGGGTTCGCCGGGTCGAGCATCACGACATGGTGGCCGATGGGCATGACCCCCTCGAGGGTGGAGAGGTGCTGGTGGAGCGCGAGGGCGAGGGCGAAGGTCGCCCCCCCCTCGGCGGTGTCGGTGTCGTCGATCCCGACCGCCAGGTAGCGCAGCGCCCGGGTGGTGACCTCCCCCTCGACAAAGGGCCCCTCCCGCTCGATCTTCACGTCGAGCACGCCGTCGGCATGCGCCATCATGTCGGTCAGGGAGTAGGCGGGCCCGCCGACGCACCGGATGCTCTGGACGAGGTCCTCCCCGTCGCGGCGGAGGCCGGTGACCCCGACGGCGGGGCTGGGGTAGAGGCCGATGGAGATCTCCCGGGACCCGAGGGAGGCCCGCTCGCGGAGGAGGGTCCCCTCCCGCGCGACCCGGGAGAGGACCCCCCCGGCCCGCCGGTGGTGGAACTCGCAGTAGGCCGCGCTCCCCGCCGAGAGGCACTCGTGGTAGATCTCCACGGCGTCCCCGTCGACGGTCGCGAAGATCCGCCGGCAGGCCGAGGAGGGCATCGCGCTCTTCGCGAGGTACCGGGCCGGCGACCGGCCGCGCTTCTCCTCCCGGACGACGAGGCACCCCTCGTCGATGAGCCGGTTGATCCAGTCCTGGGCCGTCGAGCGCGGGAGGCCGGTGCTCGCGGCGATGTCAGACACCGTGAAGAAACCGCGGTCCAGGGTATAGGACCGCATCAGCTTGAGGATCTCGCGCCGCCGCTCAAGGACGCCCGGCATGCCGCTCCCTGATGAACAGGAGGTCCCCTATCACCGCGCTCGCCGTCTCGACCGAGCCCGCGCCCTTCCCGATGAAGGTGAGCTCCCCTGCCATGTCGGTGACGACGGTGACGGCGTTCAGCGTCCCCTCGACGAGGAGCGGGTGGTTCCGCGGGATGATCCGGGGCGAGACCCGGAGGAGGTCCCGCGACGGGACCGCCTCGCCGATGAGCCGGATCGCGGTGTCCCGGTCCATGGCGAGCTGGATCGCCTCGGGGGTGATCAGGTCGATGCCCGTCACCTCCACGTCGGCGAGCCGCCGGTCCGTCCCCCAGACGGTGTTTGCGAGGATGACGAGCTTGAGCGCCGTGTCGAGGCCCTTCACGTCATAGGTCGGGTCCTTCTCGGCGTACCCCATCTCCTGCGCCTCGACGAGGGCCTGGTCGTAGGTGAGCCCCTCGTCCTCCATCCGGGAGAGGATGTAGTTGCAGGTCCCGTTCATCACCCCGAAGAGGCCCTTCACCTCGTTCCCGAGGAGGCCGTGCTCCAGGGTGTGGATGATGGGGATCGCGCCGCAGACCGTCGCCTCGTACCTGAGCTCGACCCCCTTCTCCGCGGCGAGGGCCAGGAGCTCGCGGCGGGCGAGGGCGACGGGCCCCTTGTTCGAGGTGACGACGTGCCTCCCGAGGGAGAGGGCCTTCCGGATGTGGGTGAGGGCGGGCTCGCCCGTCGCGATGTTCGTCGGGGTGACCTCGACGAGGGCGTCGTAGGCGTCCGAGGCGAGGATCTCCGTCGCGGTGACCTTCGCTTCCCCCGGCTTCCCGCAGGAGCCGCCCTTCGCCTTCCGCGCGAGCGCCTCCCCGACGTCCACCCCCTCCGGGTCGATGACCCCGCCCCGCGAGTCGGCGAGGGCGGTGAGGGTGAGCCCGAGGTCCTTTTCCGCGATCATCCTCGCGACCCCCTGCCCGACGGAGCCGAAGCCGAGGAGGGCGACCCTCATACCCCGTCCTCCAGCGGCTCCACGACGAGGATATCCTTCTTCCCCGCGACCCGGCGCAGGAGCTCGACGGCGTGCTCCATGTCGGCCCGGTTCGCGGTCTTGATGGTGATCCGCGCCGAGGAACGCTCGTCGATGGCGGGCATCATGAGGGAGAGCTCGGCGACCTCGGCGTACCCCGTGCGGTCGATCTGGTCGACGGTGTCGCTGATGTCG
>DATIYO010000132.1:0-3897 GCA_035517575.1 Methanomicrobiales archaeon | reverse complement strand
GAGAGGGCGGCGTCGTTCCCGATGACCTGGAACCCGACCATGTCCAGGCACTCGGCCATCACCGGGTTCACCTTCCCCGGCATGATGGAGGACCCCGGCTGCACGGCGGGGAGGACGATCTCGTCGAGCCCCGAGGTCGGGCCCGACCCCATGAGCCGGAGGTCGTTTGCGATCCGGACGAGCTCCTGCGCGAGCTCCCGAAGAGCCCCCGAGAAGGCGGCCATCTGCGACCGGCTCTGGAGTGCCTCGAGGCTGTCCAGGGCCGAGAAGAGCGGGAGGCCGGTGAGGCGCGAGAGGTGCCGGATCACCGTGTCACGGAACCCCGGAGGGGATCCGGCCCCGGTCCCGGTCGCGGTGCCCCCGAGGGGTATCTCGAGGAGCCCGTTCCTCCGCTCGCGGATGCGCATCGCCGACCGGGTGACCGCGCTCCCGTAGGCCCGGAACTCGTCGCCGAGGGTCACGGGGAGCGCGTCCATGAGATGGGTCCGGCCCGTCTTCGGGAAAGCCCGGAACTCCTCCCCCTTCCTCTCGAGCGCGAGGGCGAGCGCCCTGAGCCGGTCCAGGAGCCGGTCGGCCTCCCCGATGACGGCGAGGTGGGAGGCCGAGGGGAAGGTGTCGTTACTGGACTGGGAGAGGTTGACATGGTCGTTCGGCCCCAGGAACTCGTACTCCCCCCGCCGCCTGCCGAGGACCTCGAGGGCCCGGTTTGCGATGACCTCGTTCACGTTCATGTTGAAGGAGGTCCCCGCCCCCGCCTGGAAGACGTCCACGGGGAACTGGTCGGCGAACTTCCCCGCCGCCACCTCGGCCGCGGCCGCGGCGATGGCCTCCCCCCTCGGCCGGTCGAGCGCCCCGATCTCCAGGTTCGCGAGGGCCGCCGCCTGCTTGAGGAGGGCATAGGCCCGGACGAGCTCGGCCGGCTCCCGCCGTCCCGTGACCGGGAAGTTCTCCACCGCCCTCATGGTCTGGATCCCGTAGTATGCCTCGTCGGGGACCTCCATCGCCCCGAGCGGGTCCCTCTCCTGCCTCATGCGTCTCCACCCTCCTTTCCCGGCGATGTTCCCGCGGGTCGCCCCGCGGCTTTGAGCTCCCGCCGCGCCTTCCCGATGGCGAGGTTCGGCGGCACCCCCTTCGGGCAGACCCGGCGGCAGTTGCCATGGAACTCGCACGCCCACCACCCGTCCGGCGTGTCGGCCCTGCCGAGGCGGGAGGACCCGCCGCCCTCCCGCGGGTCGATCCGGAACCGGTAGAGTGCGGCGAGGGCCGCGGGGCCGAGGTACCGCGGGTTCCGCCCGTTGACCGGGCACGCCCCGAAGCAGGCCCCGCAGAGGATGCAGTTCGTGTACACCTCGAGCTCCTTCACCGCCGCGGGGCTCATCGGCCGCTCCTTCTCCGGCGCGGGGCCCTGCGGCGAGAGGACCGGGCCGATGAACCGGTAGTACTCGAAGAAACGGGTCATGTCCACGATCAGGTCCCGGATCACCGGCAGGTGCGGCAGCGGCTCGACGAGCACCTCCCTCGCGGGGTCCCAGGGCACGGTCGCCCCGATGGCCGGGTAGGGGGCGAGCCGGACCTCTCCCTTTCCATCGAGGAGCTCCCGGACCTGCGTCCGGCAGGCGAGCCTCGGGACCTTGTCGATGAGCATGGCGCAGGTGCCGCAGACCGCCCCCCTGCAGGAGTACCGGAAGGCCAGGGTGTCGTCCTGCTCCTGCGCCTGGAAGAGCGCCGAGAGTACCGTCATCCCCGGCGCGGGGTCGATCTCGAAGTTATCGTACGAGGGCGCCTGCGCCCCGGGCTTCCAGCGGTACACCTTCAGCTGCATCAGTATCCACGCTCCCCGACGGGAAACATCCCGAGGGTGACCGGCCGGTAGGTGATGGCGACCTTTCCCTGCGCCATGCCGGCGATGGTGTGGGCGAGGAACCTTTTGTCATCCCGCCCGGGATGGTCCCTCCTCGTGTGGGACCCCCGGCTCTCCTCCCGGGCGAGGGCCCCGAGGGCGACCACCTCGGCGAGCAGGAGCATGCCCCCGAGCTCGAGGTTCCGGATGAGGGCCTGGTTCACCGCCGGCTCCCGGTTCGACAGCGATACGCGCCGGTACCTCTCCCCGAGTTCCCTGATCTTCCGCAGCCCTTCCTCCATCTCCTTTCCCTCGCGGAATATCCCGAAGTGGCGGAACATGGTCTCCTGCAGCCCGCGGAGGAGGGCAAACGGGGATTCACGGGGCTGCCCCTCTCTGCGTGCGTCATCGCCCCTGCCGAGAATCTCCTGGATCCCCGCCGCCGAATCGCTGACCGCCCCCTCGACCGCGGCCCGCGACGGCTGCGGGATGGACGGGACATCCCCGATGACGGTGTCGGCAACGATGCGGCCGAACACCACGGTCTCGAGGAGGGAGTTTCCCCCGAGCCGGTTCGCCCCGTGGACGCTCACGCAGGCGCACTCCCCCGCGGCATAGAGGCCGGGGAGGGCGCTCCTCCCGTGGATGTCCACGTCGACCCCGCCCATGGAGTAGTGCTGGCCAGGCTGGACCGGGACCGGGTCCTTCACCGGGTCCACGCCGGCGAAGTCCATCGCGATCTGACGGATGCCGGGCAGCCGCTCCCCGATGATCCCCTCGCCGAGGTGCCTGAGGTCCAGGTGGACGTACCCGCCGGGGAAGCCGTTCCCCGCGGCGATCTCCTCCTCGATGGCCCGGGCGACCACGTCCCTCGGGGCGAGCTCGAGGGCACGGGGGGCGTACCGGGCCATGAACCGCTCGCCCTTCGCGTTGACGAGGAACCCGCCCTCGCCCCGCGCGGCCTCGGAGATCAGGATGTTCGTGCCATGGAGCGTCGTCGGGTGGAACTGGACGAACTCCATGTCCTTCGCGGGCGCCCCCGCCCGGAGGGCGAGGGCCACCCCGTCGCCGGTGTTGATCAGGGCGTTCGTCGAGCGTGAGAAGATCCTCCCGAACCCACCGGTCGCGAGCAGGGTCGCCCGCGCCGCGAACCCGTGCACCTTCCCGTCCAGGAAGCCGAGGGCGGTGCACCCCGCGCACCTCCCGCCGTCGGTGACGAGGGAGGTGACGAAGTGCTCCTCGAAGACCGGTATCCCCCCCGCGAGGACCTGCTGGTACAGGGTATGGAGCACGTTGTGGCCGGTGCGGTCCTCGGCATAGCAGGTCCTCGGGAACCCCGCGCCCCCGAAGGGCCGCTGGGCGATCCTCCCGTCCGCGAGCCTGGACCAGACCGTCCCCAGGTGCTCGAGCTCGTAGACCGTCGCGGGCGCCTCGCGGCACATGAGCGCCACCGCGTCCTGGTCGGCGAGGTAGTCCGATCCCTTCACGGTGTCGAGGGCATGGGCCTCCCGGCTGTCCCCGGCCCCGCCCTCGCCCTTCACGTTGCCGAGGGCGGCGTTCATCCCGCCCTGCGCGGCGACCGAGTGGGACCGGAGGGGGTGCACCTTCGAGATCACCGCGACCGAGAGGCCCGCCCCCGAGATCTGCAGGGCCGCGCGGAGCCCCGTCAGTCCCCCGCCGATGATCACCGCGTCCCAGACCGAGATCGGGCCCTCCATGCCGCGCTCCCCTCTGGTCTGGTATCTCCTGCCATCTCTTAAAAGGATACCCGCGCGGGCGGCCCTGCCACCTCCCGGGTGCAATACCCTTTTATTCAAATACCTCAGGAACAATGCTCGTCAAGCGGAGGAAGACCGTGGCAGAGGGGGAAGTATCGGTCCTGATCGGCGGGAAGGCCGGCGAGGGCATCTCGAGTGCCGGCCAGATCATCGCCCATCTCCTGGGGCAGCTCGGGTACCGGGTGCACATGCTCTTCGACTATCCGTCCCTGATCAAGGGCGGCCACAACTTCGCCATCGTCCGGGGTGCGGCAAAGCGGATAGGCGCGGTGAGGAGCC
>DATIYO010000131.1:0-3662 GCA_035517575.1 Methanomicrobiales archaeon | reverse complement strand
GCCGGAAGACCTTCCCGTTGTAGGCGCGGATGCCCTCGAAGACACCGTCGCCGTAGAGGAGCCCGTGGTCGAAGACCGAGACCTTCGCCTCCTCCCTCTGGACGAACCTCCCATCCAGGTAGATCCACATGGCCCTAAGGTGGGAGCGCGCCGCTTTTACAGCTTGCGGAACGCTCGGGATCCGGTCGCGAACTATACCTCTCTCCACCGCGCCTTGGTCTTCGCGAGGACGAACAGGGCTACCGTGACGGCGGCGAGGACGGTCCAGTCGATGACGACACTGGTGAGAGAAAGGGGCAGGTACCCCCCGATGTTCTGGACGAGCTCCGCCGCATACGTGGTGGGGGAGAGGTATGCCAGGTAGCGGAAGGGGAGGGGAATATAGGTGATGGGATAGTACACGGGCGGGATGGTGGAGAAAAACGTGGAGAGCAGCCGCGTGAAGGCGAAACTCTGCACGATATCGCTCGAGAAAGTGGAGAGCGTGAAGCCGATGGAGCTCGAGGCGATGAATATCAGCAGAAGCACCGCCACGAATTCGAGGGCCCCTGCCAGGGTCAGGGACAGACCGAAGGAGGCGAGGATGGTGAGCACCAGGAGGGCAGGGATGGAGTACACGATCTCGGAGAGGGCGATCCCTGTCATGTAGGTGAGCCAGCTCGTGGGTGAGCTCACGATCATGTCCTGCAGCTTGAAGTCATTCTTCAGGTGGGAAAGGTCGGTGGAGAGGCCCATGCCGGCGGAGAATATTGCCATGATGAATCCACCCCCGATGCCCACCCCGAAAAGGCTGCCGCGGCTGACGAACACGATCACAAGCAGGAACGAGAGGGGCGAGACGACCGTGTTCAGGAGGACGACGGGGTAGTTCTCCATCTCGTACACGGCGTTCACGAGGATCCCGGCGAGGACCTGGCTGAGCCGGCTCCGCCTTTGTACCGGGTTCTCAACCGCCATGGGTATCGCCCCCGTGATGCACCAGGTAGAAGAATATGTCCTCCAGCACTACCGGATTGATGGTGAACCTGATCCCTTCACGGGACAGGTCCCTGGCAATTCGGAAGGCTTCGTCCTCCGTGGTGAGGATGACGGGAAAAGCGTCCTGTCCCTTCACCATCTCCCCGTCGGTCAGGGTGATTGGGAGTGCTGGTAAGGAGAGGAGCTTCACACTGTAATTGTACCGCAACCGCCGCCTCAGTTCGTCCAGCGTGCCAAGGGCGATCAGCCTGCCCCCGTCCAGGACGCCGATGGTATCAGCAAGCTGTTCTGCCTCCTCCAGATAATGGGTGGTCAGCACCACGAACCGGTCCTTCCTGATCTCCTGGAGCACCTCCCAGAACTCATGCCGGGAAATGGGGTCGAGGCCGGTGGTGGGCTCGTCAAGGAAAATGACCTCCGCATCCGTGGAGAGGATCATGGCCACGAGCACCTTCCGCTTCATGCCCCCGGAGAGCGTGCGGTTCAGGGCTTCCGCCTTCTCGCCGAACTGAAGCCGGTCAAGCACCTCGCGGGCCTTCTCTCTCGCCGCGGCATAGCCCATCCCCCGCCAGAGGAGATAGGAGAGCACGGACTGGAGAGGCGTCATCCAGGGAATGGGCCGTGCTTCCTGAGGCACGATGGCGATCCGCTCCCGGATCTTGTCCGGTTCAGACATCACGTCGACCCCGTTGATCGTGGCGGTTCCGGCGGTGGACTCCAGGTCGGTGGCCAGAATACGGACCAGGGTGGTCTTCCCCGAACCATTCCGCCCGATGAGCACGAACACCCCCCGGGCGGGAAGGGTGAAGCTGACCGAGTCCAGGGCCGGGACGGGACTCTCCACGTAGATCTTGGTCAGCCCTTCACATACCAGAGACGATGAATCTCCAGAAATGCTGCATTCTCCTGATCGCTCTTATTACCCCTTCCGGTGTGAAACCCGAAAGAAGAAGATATGGAAATCACTTTAATCATCCTCTCCCGCGGCACTCCCCGACGAACGCCCGGAACATGCCGAGGCTCGCGAGGGGGTGGAGGTGGGTGTAGGAGCCGAGGGTGGAACTGACGAGTGCCCCGTCCATCCCGTCGCGGATGCCGAGGCCGCGGGTGATCCGGTAGGCGAACCTCGTGCCCGGGTCGAGGTTCACGTCGCTGTAGTGGAACTCGTGGCCGCGGAAAGGACCTGTCCCGAGCGGACCGGCCGAGGCTTCCCCTTCGACGTAGGAGACGACCCGCCGGGCCGGCATGCGGGTCTCGCCAGGAAAAACACCGCACATCGCGAAAGACTCCCCCTTGCCCCCACGCCAGCCCGGCTCGAGCACGATCCGGTCCGTGAGGAACATGAGCCCGCCGCACTCGCCGTAGATCGGGACCCCCTCCGCCGAGGCCTGCCGGATCGCCTCCTTCATCCCCTCGTTCGCCTCGAGCTCCCTGCCGAAGAGCTCGGGGTACCCGCCGCCCAGGATGTACCCGTCGGCGTCGGGGAGCTTCCCGTGGACCGGGCTGAAGGTCACCACCCGGGCGCCGAGGGCGGGGAGGAGGTCGAAGAGGTCGGCATAGTAGAAGTTGAAGGCCTCGTCGTGGGCGACCCCGATGGTCACGTCCGGTTCCCGCACCGCGGCATAGGGCGAGGGGGACGGGCCGGCGGGGTCCAGCTCGCCGGCGCAGGCGAGGACCCGGTCCAGGTCGACGTGGTCGCGGACGAGCTCCCGCACCGCCGCGAGCCGTCCCTCGAAGCCCTCGTGGCCGCTCCCCTCGCGGTACGGGACGAGGCCCAGGTGGCGCATCGTGAGCTCCACCCGCTGGTCGTACGGGATCGCCCCGAGGACGGGGATGCCGCAGGCGTGCTCGATGGCGGTCACGGCCTTCCGCGTGTGGGACTCCCCGCTCACGCTGTTCAGGACGACGCCCCTGAGGGAGATCGCGGGGTCGAAGGCCTGGAAGCCCTTCACCAGGGCCGCGGCCGAGCGGGTGATGGAACGGGCGTTCACGACAAGGATGACGGGGATCCCGAGGTCCTTCGCGATGCCCGCCGTGGACCCGCGGTCGGTGAGGGCGTCGGCACCCTCGTAGAGCCCCCGCACGCCCTCGACGAGCGCGAAGGAGGCCCCCCCGCACCCGTGGGCGAAGCAGGCCCGGATATCCGGCCCGTCCATGACGAACCCGTCCAGGTTCCGGCAGGGACGGCGCGTCACCGCCGCGAGGTAGGAGGGGTCGATGTAGTCCATCCCGACCTTGAAGGTCTGGACGGGCATGCGGTCAGAGAGGAGGGAGGCGAGCGCGAGGGAGACCGAGGTCTTCCCCGTCCCCGACCGGTCGCCCGAGACGACGAGGGCTTTCATCGGAGGGACCTCAGCACCGCCCCGAACTCGCTCTCCACCAGGTGCCGGACGCCGAGGGTCTTCGGGTGCAGGTCCACCTCGACGACGACGTGCCGGTGCCCGAGCAATCGGAGGGGCTCCACCTGCCGCGGGCCGTTCGTCACCGAGAAGACCTCGATCCCCTTCGTGAACCCGGGCGGCACCGCGTGGGGGACGCCGGAAAGGAGGAGGAAGGCGGGGCGCTCCGCCGTGATACGCTCCCCGATGGCCTCCCCGTTCGCCCCGTACTCGTCGAGCGCCCCGAGGAGTCCCAGGATGTCGGGGCCGAGCCCCCGCTCCGCCAGCCCCTCGCGGATGAGCCGG
>DATIYO010000130.1:0-3013 GCA_035517575.1 Methanomicrobiales archaeon | reverse complement strand
CTTGCCGAGAACAAGGACATTGACTTTGCATGGATCACCAACCACTACAACAACCGGCACTGCTATCCCACCCTCGCGGCGATCGCGAAGGAGACCACGACCCTCCAGATGGGCCCGGGTATCATGAACTCGTTCACCGACACCCCGGCGGCCATGGCGTCCTTCATCTGCACCCTCGAGGAGATCTCAGACGGGCGCGCGGTCCTCGGCATCGGCCCCGGTGACCTCTCGACCCTCCCGAAGATCGGTATCCAGGGCGAGAAGCCGGTCGCCCGGCTCGAGGAGGCCATCAAGGTCATCCGGAAGCTCTGCGCAGGCGAGGAGGTCAAGACCCCCGAGCTGCAGTTCTTCAAGTACCAGGGAGCCAAGCTCACCGGCGTGAACCTCCCGGACAAGAAGAAGGGAGTGAAGATCTACGTCGGCGCCCAGGGCCCGAAGGTCCTCGAGCTCGCCGGGAAGGTCGGCGACGGTGCGCTCATCAACGCGTCCAACCCGAAGGACTTCCAGATCGCCATCCCGATCATCAAGAAGGCCGCCGATGCCGTCGGCAAGAAGGGATTTGACGTCGGTGCCTACACCGCCATGTCCATCGACGGTGACGTGAAGAAGGCCCGGAACGCCGCAAAGATCGTCGCGGCCTTCATCGCGGCCGGTTCACCGCCGGACCTCCTCACCCGCCACGGCCTCAACCTGGACAACGTGGCCAAGATCAAGGCAGCCCTCGGCAAGTTCGACTTCAAGACCGTCGGCGAGCTCGTCTCTGACAAGGAGATCGACGCTTTCACCATCGCAGGCACCCCAGAGATGGTCAAGCAGAAGTGCGAGGACCTGAAGAAGGCCGGCGTCACCCAGATCATCTTCGGCTCCCCGCTCGGGCCGGACATGACGAACTCCATCCGGCTCCTCGGCAAGTACGTCGTCTGAGGCCGGTCCAACCCATCTCATTTTTGTCACGGTACCCAGCTGTTTCTTAAAGCGGAGCGGCCATCGTTTCCTAGAGCATGTTCACCGGGCGGTTGTTCACCGAGCGGGTCGTCGAGACGGGGAAGGGCAGGCTCCACTTCCGGGAGGAGACCCTCACCGGCCTGCGGTCCCGGATCAGCCGGGAGCGGAGCCGGAGGGGGATCGACCAGGCGCCGGCCGTCGGGTTCTCCCCCGACGGGTGCCCCTTCTGCCCCGCGATCCTCGGGTCTGCCACGCCGGTCTTTCCCGACGGGAGGAGGATCATCGTCGGGGAGAGCGTCACCTTCCCGAACCTCTACCCCTTCGCCGAGTGGCACACGGTCACGGTCATCACCCGGGACCACATGGTCCCCTGCTTCACGGAGCGGCAGCTCGTCGACGCCCTCACGGGCCAGATCGACTCCCTCGAGGGGCGCGACGGGTACGCCTCCCTGAACTGGAACTACCTCCCCTCGGCGGGGGCGAGCCTCGCCCACCCGCACCTCCAGGGGCTCGTGGACTCCCGCCCATCCCCGCTCGCCGGTCGCTACCTGGCGGCGGGCGAGCGCTACCTCCGGGAACAGGGGAGGAGCTACTGGGAGGACCTCCGTGAGGCCGAGCGGGACGGTCCCCGTTTCCTGATGGAGGGGAAGATCTTCTGGTTCGCGAACCCGGTCCCCGTCGGCGAGAAGGAAATCCGGGGGGTCCTCCCGGTCTCCCACCTCTCCGGGCTGCGCCCCCTCATCAGGGACCTCGCCGCCGACGTACTCCGGATCGTCGCCTTCTACGGGGCGCTCGGGACCCGGGCCTTCAACCTCTCCCTCTTCCTCGACCGGGAGGGGTGCGACCGGGGCTTCTCGGCCTTCTGTTCCCTCATCGCAAGGATCAACCCCAACCCGCTCTCCCTCTCGGACTCCGCCTTCATGGAGCGCCTGCACTTAGAGCCTGTGATCCTTACGCTGCCTGAGGAGCTGGCAGGGATGTGGCGGGAGAAGATGGGGTAGACAGGCTCTGCTCCTCGGGTCTGCGACAGAAAAAAATGAAAAAATAGATTTACTCAAACTTCGCGATGAGCTTCGTCTTGCTGACGATGACGCCGTCCTTCTTGTGGGGCTTCCTCGCGACCGCGTCCATGCCCTTCTCGAGCTCCCGGGCCTGGTCGCAGAGGTTTGCCGCGACGCGCATCATCTCGTGGGCAGAGGCGACGATGGGGACATAGTCCTGGTACTCCTTCGTCATGAAGCAGCCCTTGACGTTCACGCCGGCGACCGCCTGGGCGATCTCGTAGGCGGCACGGGCCTTGGCCCAGGCATAGGGGTTCGTGAACTCGCCCTTCGTGGCCGAGTCCGAGGAGATGGCGACCTTCGGGAGGGCGAGGGCGTCTCCCTTCTTCCCTGCCTTGACCTGGTCGATGACCTTGTCGAGCTCCATCTGCATCTTCCGGAAGGCACCGGTGATGGCGAGGACCTTCACGAGGTTGCCGTTGTAGTCGGCCATCTCGATGGGGTCGAGGAACTCGCGCCGGGCGCCGATCATGGCGTCGGCCTTCATGATGATGTACCCGAACTTGGAGGCCTTGATCTTCTCGAACTCCTCCTTCTTCGTGGTGATGTCGTCGGTGATGATGATGCAGGGGATGCCGGCCTTCAGGAGCTCTTCGCGGGCGCCCGTCGGGCCGGGGAGGACCCCGTTCGGGGAGACGACGATGGCAAAGTCCGGCTTCCACGCGATCATGTTGGAGACCACGCGGTTGATGTCCTCGGGCTGGAGCTTCGTCCCGCTCGTCGCCATGAAGGTCTGCATGTCCTCGCGGTCGGCGCGCTCGTCAAGGAGCAGCTCTGCCATTACGCCGCTTGCAATGTTGCCGAGTTTGGCAACTCCTACTTTTACAACCATTTTTTTCCACCTCTGACGTTGGATAACATCGTAGTATCGGTCAAATTCAATATAAAGATTGTGAAACCTCTGCAGATTCGTGGTCCGGCGGAGATGTCCGGATGGGCTCCGGGGTTTCCGGATCAGGGCAGTCCAGGCAGGTGCCTGATCAGGGCTCCGGTAATGATGTTAAGCA
>DATIYO010000129.1:0-17545 GCA_035517575.1 Methanomicrobiales archaeon | reverse complement strand
GGCGATCACCACCTGGATGACCGCGACCGAGCCGAGGGCCGCCGCGGGGAGGAGGAGGGAGGCCGCCTGGGAGCCGGCCACGAGGACCAGGATCGAGAGGGCCGCGAGGATCGCGGACCCGAGGAGGAGGGGGACGAGGTGTGGCCTCCCGTCGACGATGAACCGGTTCGCGACGGTGGTGTCCACCTCGGTCGTGATCCCCTGGAGGGTCGCCTGGATCTTCATCGCCCGGAGCTCGGCGGGGCGGCTCGCCCGCGCCATCTCGGGGAGCCCCTTCAGGGCGTCGGTGTCCACGACCCCGCCGTCGGCGAGGTTCCTGAGGAAGTTGAGGACCCGCTGCTCGTAGGGGTCGGGCGAGGTCTCCTGGAGGACCTTTATCGTGATGCCCGCGCCGGGAGCCTCGCTCTTCGGCTTTATCTCGAGGAACTTCTTCCGGGCCAGGTCGAGCACCGTGGCATAGAACCCGTTCTCGTCGAAGGTCAGGGCCTCGTCCTTGAAGACCAGGTTCACGACCCACGGCGGGAGGGTCCGGTCAGGGACGAAGGAGAGGTACTCGGGGACGACGAAATCCTTCTCCCGCCCGTACCGGTTGTAGACCAGGTAGAGGAGCGCGGGCATGAGGAGGGCGAGGATGGCCGCGATGGCGAGGAGGAGCGCCCCGAGGTAGTAGGGGAGGCTGTACCAGAAGAACCCCGACTCGGCGAGGCCCGCCACGTCGGCCACCGAGTGGGGGAACCCGGCCCAGTTCACGGTGTAGTCCCGGGTGCCGACGAGCTCGACCCCCACGACCTCGTTCGCCGCCGCGCTCCCCGAGAGGGTCGCGGTCCCGCCCGCGGTGCCTGCCGCGAGGAACGGCGGGTAGGGGTAGACCGAGGTGAGCCCGGCCGAGGGGACGCTCACGAGGAGGGAGTGGTAGGGGACGTGCTGGTCGGCGAGCTGGAGGTTGAGGTGGCTCGCCTGGGTGTCGTACTCGATGGGCGGGTGGAGCCGGAAGGTGTAGTCAACGCGGTAGGTCCCTGCCGCGAAGTAGTCCGGGTTATAGAAGCCCACCTCGTTGTCCTGGACGAGGGAGCGGATGACGGACCGGTCCTGGTCGGTCGACATCCCGTAGATGGTGACCTGCCCCTGGTAGTCCCGGTAGTAGCCGATGGTCCCGGCCGGGACGTTCATCCCGATGACCTCGACCGAGGGCTGGGAGAGGGCGCTCCCCGCGACCGGCACCTCCCAGGTCCGGAAGAGCATCCGGTAGACGCCCGGTGCCTTCACGTCGTAGGTGTAGTGCTCGGTGAGGGTCCCGTCCGCCGATATCGACGCGGTGTACTGGTCGACGGCGAGGTTCCCCTCGAGGGCGCCGGGGAGGGCGAAGGAGAGGGCGAGGGCGACCACCCCGATCACGAGGGTGATCGCCATGAGGGTGGCGATCTGCCGGTTCTCGCTCACGGTATCCCTGCCACGGCCCTAGAACTCGATCTTGGGAGGCTGGGCGATGGCCTCCTCGAACTGGAGGTAGTCGAGCTTGAGGAGCCCCATGAGGTGCCCGATGAGCCTCGACGGGAGGGTGTCGAGCATCGTGTTGAACTGCTGGACGATGTTGTTGTAGGTGTACCGCTGCCTCGCGATCTCCTCCTCGATCCCCTTCACCGAGTCCATGAGGGAGGTGACCGTGCTCGAGGTCTTGAGGTCAGGGTAGGCCTCGGCGGTCGCGATGAGGGTCCCGAGGAGGGCGCGGGAGTCCCGCTCGACGTTGTTGAGCTCGGCGGGGGTCCCCTTGAGGACGCTCGCCCGCATCTCGGTGATCTTTGTTAAGGTCTCCTTCTCGAACTTCGCGTAGCTCTTCACGGCCCCGAGGAGCTGCTCGATCATGTCGAGCCTTTTTTTCATGGCCACCCGGATCTGCCCGAGGGTTGCCTCAGAGGCGTTCTTGAGCCGGTAGAACTGGTTGTAGATCCCCGCGAGCCATGCGATGAGGATGACGATGATGATGACGACGATGGCGAGGACGATGATGGAAAGGATGTCCAAGAATTTTCACCCCGGATTGAGTATTCGCTCTCTTTATAAAAGGTAGTATCCCCGGGAGGGCCCTACCGGGAGATCATCGTCCCGACGCCCGCGTCGGTGAAGAGCTCGAGGAGGAGGTTGTGGCCCTGGTTCCCGTTCAGGATGTGGGCCTGCTCCACGCCGTGCTTCACCGCGTAGAGGGAGGAGGAGATCTTCGGGATCATGCCGCCGCTCACCGTCCCGTCCTCGATGAGCTTCTCGAGCTCGGCCGCGGAGAGCCTCCGGAAGATCTTCGTCCTCCCCGCGTCCATCACCCCGTCCACGTCGGTCAGGTTCACGAGCTTGAAGGCCCGCAGTGCCACCGCGATCTCGCCCGCCGCGGTGTCGGCGTTGATATTCAGGCTCATCCCCTCGCGGTCGATGGCGATGGGGGCGATGACCGGGAGGTAGCCGTTGTCGAGGAGGGTGTGGAGGACCGTGGGGTCCACCTCGACGATCTCCCCGACGAACCCGAGGTCCACCTTCTTGACCCGGTTCCCCTCCTTCACCCGCTGGGGGTCCATCTTCCGGGCGATCATCAGGTTCCCGTCGTTCCCCGAGAGCCCCACGCCCCTCGCCCCGCCCTTTGCTATGAGGGAGACGATCCCGTCGTTGATCTTCCCCACGAGGACCATCTGGGCGATCTCCAGGGTCTCGGCATCGGTGATCCGGAGCCCGCCGACGAACTTCGGCTCCTTGCCCATGGCCTGCATCTTCTCGGTGATCTCGGGCCCGCCGCCGTGGACGAGGACGACCTTCATGCCCACGTACCGGAGGAGGACCGCGTCCCGGATGGCCATCCCGAGGATCGCCTGGTCCACCATGGCATGCCCGCCGAGCTTGATGACGATGGTCTTCCCGTGGAAGCGCTGGATGTAGGGGAGCGCCTCCATGAGCACCTCCTCGCGTTTCACGTCGTGTACCTCCCGTTGATCTCCACGTACTTCTCGGTGAGGTCGCAGCCCCAGGCCGTGGCCTCCGCCTTCCCCCTGCCGAGCTCGAGCTCGAACCTGACCTCTCTCCCCGCCATCGCCCGCTTCGCTTTCGCGAGGTCGACGACGATCCTCCCGTCCTCGACGAGCGGGACCCGGTCGCCCGCCGGGCCGATGAAGAGGGAGACCGCGTCGGGGTCGAACCTCACCCCCGCCCGGCCCGCGGCGGCGAGCACCCTCCCCCAGTTCGGGTCCTCGCCGTAGACCGCGGTCTTCAGGAGCGGCGAGCCGACCACCGTGCGGGCCACCTCCTCGGCGTCCTCCTCGGTCCGTGCCCCGCGGACCACCATCTCGATGAGCTTCGTCGCCCCCTCGCCGTCGAGGGCGATCTGGATCGCGAGGGACCGGGCGCACTCCTCGAGGGCGGCCTGGAACTCCCGCGGGGGCACCCTCCCCGCCTCGCCGGTCGCCGTGAGGAACGCGATGTCGTTCGTGGACATGTCCCCGTCGACGACCACCCGGTTGAAGGACCGGCGGGCGGCGAGCCGGAGGGCCCCGCGGAGGGCCTTCGGGGCGACCTCGGCGTCGGTGTAGAGGAGGGCGATCATCGTCCCCAGGTTCGGGGCGATCATGCCGCTCCCCTTGCAGATCCCGCCGACGGAGAAGCCGTCCCCCCGGACGAGGGCGTGCTTCTCGGCGAGGTCTGTCGTCATGATGGCCCGGGCGGCGTCGACCTCGGCCGAGGGATCGCTCCTCAGCCGGGGAGCGACCGCCGCCGCCTGCCTCCCGATGATATCGAGGTCCAGGTACCGCCCGATGATCCCCGTCGAGGCGACCCCGATCCGGGAGGGTTCCGTCCCGAGCGCCTCCCCGCCGGTCTCGCACATCCGGGCCGCGTCCGCGAGCCCCCGCTCGCCGGTGTAGGCGTTCGCGCACCCGCTGTTCACGATGATCCCGTCGAGCCGGCCCTTCGCGAGCCGCTCCTTCATGAGGACGAGGGGGGCCGCCTTCACAAGGTTCGCGGTGAAGACCCCGGCCGCGGCCCCGCTTGCCGCGACGAGGGCGAGGCCGTTCCGTCCCTCCTTCATCCCGGCCGCCCTGACCCCCTGCACGCCGCAGATGCTCTTCACGCCGACCCCTCGTCCTCTTCGTCCTCTTCCGCCCCGTGGGACTCGCCGAGCCCCCGGACGATGTCCCTCCTCGCCACGATCCCGACGAGCCTCCCGCCCCTCACGACGGGGAGCCTCGCGATCCGGCGCTTCACCATGACGGCCGCCGCGGCGTCGATGTCCTCGTCCTCGCCGATGGTGACCGCCGGATGCGACATCACCGACCGGACCGGCTGGTCGCCGATGTGGGAGAGGGCCTTCCGGGTATGGGCCCAGTTGACGGCCTCCCGGATGGGGACCTCGATGACCTCGAGGGGCGAGGGGAGCCAGAGGTCGTCGGATATCCCCGGCGCCTCCATGAGCGCGAGGATGTCTGACTCGGTGATCACCCCGGCGAGCTTTCCCCCGTCCATGACGGGAAGGCCCCCGATCCGGTGCTTCCGGAGGAGGCCGGCCGCCTCGCGGACCGGCGCATCCGCGGACACCGTGACGGGGTCCGCGGTCATGACCTCGCTGACCTTCATGGCACGCCTCAGGGGAGGACCCCCGCCCCCCGGAGCCCTTCCTGCTCGGGGAAGCCGCACATGAGGTTCATGTTCTGGATGGCCTGGCCGCTCGCGCCCTTCACCAGGTTGTCGATGGCCGAGACGGCGACCACCCGTTCGCCCTCGCTCTCCACGGCGATGTCGCAGAAGTTCGTCCCCCGCACCGCCGCGAGCACCGGGTTCTGGAGCCGGACGAAGAACTCCCCGTCGTAGAACCTGCGGTAGAGCGCCTCGACCTCCTTCTGCTCCACGGGCTCGGAGAGGAGGATGTGGGCCGTGGTCAGGATCCCGCGGTTGACGGGCACCAGGTGGGGGGTGAAGTAGACCCCTCCCTTCGTGCCGAGCCGGGCCAGCTCCTGCTTCATCTCGGCGAGGTGCCGGTGCCGGGTCCACTTGTAGGGGTTGATGTTGTCCGCGACCGTCGGGTAGTGGAAGGCCGCCGACGGGGCGTTCCCGCCGCCGGATACTCCGGTCTTCGAGTCGAAGATCACGGCCTTCGCCATCTTCGCGAGCGGCGCGGCGGCGAGGGTCGCCCCCGTCGGGAAGCAGCCCGGGTTCGAGACGAAGGAGACCCCCTCCACCTCGTTTCGGTGGAGCTCCACGAGGCCGTAGGGGGCGGGGAAGTAGTCGGTGTGGGTGACGCCGTAGGTCTTCTCGAATACCTCCTTCGGGAGCCGGTAATCGGCCGAGAGGTCACAGACCTTCATCCCGCGGTCGAGGAGCCCGCGGACGTACTGCATCCCCGCCGTGTGGGGGACCGCGAGGAAGGCGAAGTCCGCGTCCATCCGGTCCACCGAGGGGTTCTGGAAGGTGAGGTCGGTGAGGCCCTTCAGCTGGGGGTGGACCGAGTCCACCGGTTTCCCGTCGAGCTTGCGCGAGGTGGCCACCACCACCTCGGCCCGGGAGTGGGTGAGGAGGAGCCGGAGGAGGTCGCCGCCGGTGTAGCCGGACGCCCCGATGACCGCGATTTTCATGGGAAGAGTTATTCGGCGGCGGGAATTTAAGGGTTGTTCCCGGCCCTATCTCACCTGGGGGATGTCCGCCGAGACCTCGAGGAGCCGGCCCGCGAGGGCCTCGATCCGGCCGTGGTCCTCGAGGCCCTCGACGAGCGGGGCGGGGAGGACGTCCCTCCCGTACTTCGCCCCCAGGTACGCGCCGCAGATGAGCCCGATGGTGTCGGTGTTCCCCCCGATGTGCCCGACGAGGGAAAGGAGGTCGGCGGCGTTCGGGTACCGCGCCATCAGGAAGAAGGAGAGCGGGAGGGTCTGGTACACCGAGAGGTCGTTCCCGATGAGCCGGATCGCGTGCTCGAGCCCGATCCCCTGCTTCTCGAGGTAGAGGGCGTGCCGGATCTTCTCGCCGAGGAGGACGTCCTCCCGGCTCACCTCCCCCCAGGCGAGGTCCAGGTCGTCCGGGGCACCGGCGAGGGTGTGGTGGATGAGCATCGCGACGCCGGTGCAGCCGGCGATGGCGGCTGAGTTCGTGTGGGTGACGCTGCAGACCTTCGCGGCGTTCTCCCGCACCTCGACCGGGTCATGGAACGCGAGGGCGAAGGGGATCCCGGCCGGGATGCACCCCGCGGTGGTGGAGTTCACCCCGCTCTCGTCGGGCGACGAGCCGTCCGCGAGGTGGAGGCAGGCCGCGGCGATCGACCCGTCGGGGAACCGCAGACCGCCGGACCGGTAGAGGGCCGTGAGCCGCTCGGCGTACTTCTCCAGGGAGAAGGTCCGGCCCGCCAGGAGCTCCGCCGTGAGGAGCATGAGCTGGGTGTCGTCGGTGAACTGGCCGGGGGAGAGGGCCTCGTTCGGGTGGCCCCGGTAGGCACGGCGATAGGAGCACTCCGCCCGCCAGAGGTCGGCCGGGGTCCCCTCGCCCGGCATCCCCATGGCGTCCCCGATGGCGGCACCGAGGAGGCATCCCGCGTACCGGAGGAGCATTGAGAGTATGTCGCAGGGGAGGGAATTAACCCTTTGTGCGAACGGAAAAAGAGGGGGGAGGTCGGCCGATCTTCGGCAGGCCCCCGATGCCCGGGGGTCGCCGGAAATCGGGGTCACCCAATTTTCGGCAGGCGGGTGAGGGACTCCCGGATCTTGCTGTCGGGGTACTCGAAATCCGAGAGCTTCCCCTCGAAGTACTCGTCGTACGCCCCCAGGTCCAGGTTCCCGTGGCCCGAGAGGTTGAAGAGGATGACCTTCTCCTCCGCGGTCTTCCGGCACTTCAGCGCCTCGTCGATGACCGTCTTCACCGCGTGGGCCGACTCGGGCGCGATGATGAGCCCCTCGGTCCGGGCGAAGGTGACCGCCGCCTGGAACACCTCGGTCTGGTGCACCGCGACCGCCTCCATCACCCGGTCGTGGACGAGCCGGGAGATGATGGGCGAGTCGCCGTGGTACCGGAGCCCGCCGGCGTGGATGGCGGGCGGGACGAAGTCATGGCCGAGCGTGTACATCTTCGCGATGGGCCCGATCCCGACCGTGTCCCCGTAGTCGTACGCGTATATCCCCTTCGTGAGGGTCGGGCAGGACGCCGGCTCGACGGCGATGGCCCGGAGGTCCTTCCGCTTCCCCTGGAGCTTCTCCCCGAGGAACGGGAACGAGATCCCCGCCATGTTCGAGCCGCCGCCCACGCAGCCGATGATCATGTCCGGCTCGTCGCCGGCGAGCTTCATCTGCTCCATCGTCTCCTGGCCGATGATGGTCTGGTGCATGCAGACATGGTTCAGCACCGAGCCGAGGGAGTAGTTCGTGTCCTTGTGGGTGGCCGCGTCCTCGACCGCCTCGGAGATGGCGATCCCGAGGGAGCCCGGCGTGTCCGGGTCCTTCTCGAGCATCGCCTTCCCCGACTGCGTCCTCGTCGAGGGGCTCGGGATGCACTCCGCTCCCCAGGCCTGCATCATGGACTTCCGGTAGGGCTTCTCGTAGAAGCTCGACCTGACCATGTACACGGTGCACTTCATGCCGAAGAGCGCCGTGGCGAAGGCGAGCGCCGATCCCCACTGCCCCGCCCCGGTCTCCGTCGCGATCCGCTGGATCCCCTCCTTCATGTTGTAGTACGCCTGGGGGATGGCGGTGTTCGGCTTGTGGCTTCCCGGCGGGGAGACCCCCTCGTACTTGTAGTAGATCTTCGCGGGGGTCTTCAGGTGGGCCTCGAGCCGGTGCGCCCGGATGAGGGGGCTCGGCCGGTAGGTCCGGTAGATCTCCCGGACCTCCTCGGGGATGTCGGTGTACCGGTCCCGCGAGACCTCCTGGCCGATGAGGGCCATCGGGAAGATCTGGGAGAGTTCGTCCGGGGTGACCGGCTTCATCGTCTGCGGGCTGTAGTACGGGTCCAGCGGCGACGGGAGGTCGGCCTGGATGTTGTACCACCGCTTCGGGATGCTGTCCTCGTCAAGCAGGAACTTCGTCTGCATACCCATCCGGTTGGCCCCGGTTGATATATACATTGTGGTATGATCCTGTCATAAAATGTATAAAAAAGAACATTTGATGGAGAGGGCCGCTTTCACCGGCACCGGAGCGCGTCGACCGGGTTCGTCATCGCGGCCCTCCAGGCCGGGACGATGCCCGAGAGGAGGGATACGCCGATCCCGAAGGCGATCCCGTACAGGACGGAGACGAGGGTCTGGGCCATGAAGAAGGAATCCCCCGAGAGGAGGAGGGCATTGACCGCGAGGTACCCCCCTGCGAGGGAGAGGACCGCGCCCGCGGCGCTCCCCGCGACCCCGAGGAGGAGGGCCTCGGAGAGCACGACGCGGAAGACGAGCCCCCGCGTCGCCCCGATGGCCCGCATGAGCCCGAACTCCCCCGCCCGCCCGTTCACCGAGAGGAGCATCGCGTTCAGGATCGCCGCGGCGCCGATGGCGAGGGAGATCGCCGCGGCGGCCGTGACGAGGGCCGAGAGCCGGTTGAAGGTGTCGACGAGGGTCTCGAGCATCCGCCTCGTGTCAAAGACGTTCACCACCGGTTCCCGGGCGTTCAGCCTGGCCGCGATCGCCGCCTTCACCGCGTCGATCTCGCCGGGGCTCCTCACCCGGACGACCACCAGGTCATAGTCCCGCACGCCGAACCTCGGGGTGAACCAGGCGTCGGGCACGATGAGGGCCTCGTCGGGGTCGATGTCGAGGCCGACCCCCCGCTCCTCGAGGATGCCGACCACCCGGACCCGCTCCTCCCCCGCGCCGATGACGAGGGAGTCGCCCACCTTCAGGCCCTCCTCGGCCGCGAGCCTCGCGCCCACCATGACGTCCGAGCCGTAGCGGAGATAGGACCCGCTCTCCCGCCCGAGGAGTGAGGAGACGTCGGCGGGGTCCATGGCATAGATCGCCACGGCCCGCGGGCCGTTCACCGTCGTGATGGTGTCCACCGCGGCATGGATCGGGATCACCGGGTTCTGGCCGGCCACCCGCCGGATCTCGTCGACCTGCCGCCCGGTGATCCTCAGGCCGGTGTCGATCCCCGCGGACGCGTTCGGGGTGGCGGTTTCGGCGGCGGTGACATTCGGGGTGACGACGATGGTATCGCCGGCGGAGGCGATGGTCCCCGAGACCGACACGGTGAGGCCGTTCCCGAGGATGCCCATCGAGGCGATGGCGGCGACGCCGATGACGATCCCGATCACGGCGAGGAGGGAGCGGACCCGGTGGGTTCGGATGTCCCTCCAGCCAAGGCCGGGGCTGATCATGCGATCCTCCCGTCGACCAGCCGGACGGTGCGGCCGGCACGGGCCGCGACCTGCGGGTCCCTCGCGGCGATCAGGACGGTCTTCCCCTTCCGGTTCAGGTCCGCGAGGAGGGTCATGACGCCCTCGCTCTCCTTCGAGTCCAGGTCCAGGGTCGGCTCGTCGCAGACGAGGATTGCCGGATCGTTCACGAGGGCGCGGGCGATGGCGGCCCGCCGCTGCTGCCCCGGCGTGAGCTCGTCCGGCCGGCGCGGGAGGAGGTCGGGGCCGAGGCCGGCCGCGGCGAGCACCCCGGCGGACCGCCCGTCCTTCCCACCGGCCTCCTTCTTCAGGAGGAGCGGGAACTCGAGGTTCTCCCGGACGGTGAAGAGGGGCACGAGGCCGAACCGGGCGGGGACGAACCCGACGCGGTCCCGCCGGAGGGCCGCGAGGCCGTCGTCGGAGAGGCCCTTCACCGGCCGGCCGCCGATCCTGATCTCCCCGCCGGTCGGGAAGTCGAGGCATCCGACGAGGGAGAGGAGGGTGGACTTGCCCGAGCCGGAGGGGCCCGTGACGGCGAGGAACTCCCCCTCCCCGATGTCGAGGGAGACCCGGTCGAGGGCGCGGACTCCTCCCGACGGGGTCGGCCAGACCTTCGTCACCTCCTCAACCCGGACGAGGGGGCGCGGGTCGGTCACGGCAGGCCTCAACCCCGGCGCCAGAAGTAGATGAAGACCGCCGCGACCAGGATGACGAACATCCAGACGAGCAGGTTCGTGAACCGCGAGGGCTCGCTCGCCTGGTCGGAGATCGCCTGGCTGCTGATCTCGACGTCGGAGGTCGCGGTGAGGATGTTCCCTGCCTGGTCCTTGTAGGTCACGAGGAGCGGGACCTCGGTGACCGCCGTCCTCGACCGGAAGGTCACCTCGAAGGAGGCGACGTCGTCGGGCTCGAGCGTCCCGACCACGTAGACCTTGTAGGGGTCGACCGGCGTCACGTCGCCCTGGGAGGTGACGGTCACCGACCGGGCGGCCTCGAGCCCGACGTTCGAGACATCGCCCGAGACCTGGATCGCCCCCTGCTCCGTGGTCACGCGGATGTTCGTGAGAACCGGGTCGGCCTGCATCCGGTTCTCGACGGTGGCGAGGGGGATGGTCAGGGTGGTGGTGTGGGGGTTGATCCCGTTCTTGAAGTTCACCCGGAACCGGATGAAGGTCTGCCGGAGCGGGGTCACGTTGAAGGCGACGATGGAGGAGCTGTCCGGCCCGAGGGTCCCGAGGAAGACCCCCGAGGGGGTGACGAGGAAGCCGTCGCCCTCGGGCGTGACCGTCACCGCGGTCACGGCGTCCGGCCTCGGGTTCCCGACCATGACCAGGTAGTCACCCTTCACGCCCTGGACGATGAGGTCCGGGGTCTCGAGGAGGGTGAGCCCCAGGGTCGAGGAGTCCACCTGGATGGGGATGCTCAGCGTGTACCCGCCCCCCTCCCGGAAATCGAGGGCGAACCTGAGGTAGTACACCCCGTCGCCCTGCTCGGCCCGGACCTTGTAGACATAGGTCACGGTGCCGCCGGCGACGATCCCCCCCTGCGTCTCGTCGGGCGACTGGATGACCGAGACCTCGGCGCCGCCCGAGAGACGGGCGGAGTTGACGAACACGCTGTCGGTGCCCGTGTTCTCCACGTTCACCGTGACCACGCCGGTATCGCCCTTCATGAGGACCTGGGGGTCGAGCCGGTAGGAGGAGACCGTGACCTGCGGGCCGATGTCGACGGCGAGGGCCGGGGCACCGGCGAGGAGGAGGAGGGAGATCAGGAGGGCCGTCCAAAGAAGGGCATGCCCGGGGCTTGCGAGGGCCCCCGGAGAAACTGGACTCGGCATGGTGGTCAACATAGTTTTGGCCGTCTCACCTTTTACGTCTTTTGGAGATCCGGGGGTGGTGGAGCGCCGGCGCGGGTATCTCCCGGGCCCTGGCCCGCGGGGCCGAACTCCTCCCTGATCCAGGCCCCGATCAGGTCCCTGACGCTCCGGAAGGCGTCGAGGACCTCCTCCTCCCCGCCCGGGAAGCCCGAGGGGTCGGGGAAGGTCTTGTGGAGGTACCGGTCCGCACGGGGGAGGGCCGCCCGGGGTGCACACGCGGCCTCGTCGCAGAGGGTGACCGCGAGGTCGAACCTCCGTTCGCCGAGCTCGGCGACGGACTTCGAACGGTGGGAGGAGATGTCGATCCCCGCCTCGCCCATGACCCGGATCGCGGTGCGGCTCACCCGGAAGGCCTGGAGCCCCGCGCTCGCCGCCTCGCAGGTGTCCCCGTACCAGGCCCGGAGGAACCCCTCGGCCATCTGGGACCGGGCCGCGTTCCGGTTGCAGATGAAGATGACCCGCCTCTTCCGGTCCATGCCGTTCCCCACCGTTTCGCCCCCTCCCCCGATACAAGGGCACCCGGTCTACGACTGGGGGTGGAGCGTCGCGTCCTCCCGGTTGGTCAGCCCGGGGCTCACCGAGAGGACGATCTTGTAGTCGTCCCACCCGACCAGGGAGAGCCGGAGCTCGTAGGTCTTCGGGGTCAGGTTCTCTATCAGGCGCGGGGTGATCCCGTACCCCTTCCCGTCGAGGTAGATCGTGGCCCCCGCGGGGAACGAGGTGATGTAGAGCGCCCCGAGGGGGACGGGGAGGGTGGGGATGCTCGTGGGGAGCAGGGTCGGTGCGGTCGTGTTCGGGGCGACGGGGAGGGTCGGCTGGGGCGTGGGGGTGGGGGTCGGGATGGGCGGGTAGTCTGCCGAGAGGTGCAGGTCCTGCCCGCCGTTCAGGTTGATGGTCTCGACCCGCTCCGCGTACCCCTCGGAGCGGAGCTGGAGCAGGTGGTAGCCGGCCGAGAGGTTCGTGAGGGTGAGGGGCGTGTGCCCCCGGTAGTTGCCGTCGAGGATGACCTGCACCTCGAGGCCGGGAGGCGTCGAGGTGACGAGCAGGGATCCCGCCTGGGGGGCCTCCTTCGTGCAGCCTGCGGCGAGGAGGGCGGTGACGAGGAGTACGGAGAGGAGGATCGCGGCGGAGGGGACCCTTCGCATAGTACCAAATCCGTAGGGGAGAGAATTAAAGGTATGGATTCCGGGCGGGAGGGTCCGGACCCGCGGGAAACGGGCTATCGCCCGCCTCCACGGCCGAGACTACCAAAATATTCGTAATCTACAGAAATTCTTTATTTTCCCGTGACGAACGATGATTCATGACACAGCTGAAGCATGCCGCCGTGCTCATCGTCATCGCCGCCGCCATCGTCGCCGCGGGGTGCCTGGGCATCGGCCAGTCCTCGTCTTCCTCCAATGAACGGCTCTCGCAGGGGACCACGGGGTTCAACTCCGTCGGCGGGGGGGCGGTGCCCGCCCCCGCGACCGCCTACGCCCCCGTGGAGAAGTCCCTGAGCGACCACACGGGGACCACCGACACGACGGACCAGGCCACCGGGGCGAAGATCATCAAGACCGGGCAGGTCACCATCGAGGTCCCCCAGGTCCCCGCCGCCATCGACCAGGTCCGGAACATCGCGTCGTCGAACGGGGGGTACCTCTCCTCGTCGAGCGTGTACGCCTCCGAGAATAACCGGAAGACCGGCTACGCGACCCTCCGGATCCCCGCCGACCGGTTCGACGCGGTGATGCAGGCCCTCGCACCCCTCGGGAAGGTCCTCTCGAGCTCCGAGGACCGTTCCGACGTGACCGAGCAGTACGTGGACCTCTCGATCCAGAACGAGTCCTTCCATGCCCAGCTCGACAACTACTACCGGCTCATGGACAAGGCGACGGCCGTCGAGGACATCATCAAGATCCAGGCCCAGATCGACCAGATCACCCTCCAGCTGAACGAGGTCGAGGGGAGGCTCCGGTACCTGAACAGCCAGATCGACCTCTCCACCATCACCGTGAACCTGCAGGAGCCCGAGCCGGTCGGCGGTGAGACGGGGTACAACATCGTCACCGCGGTGAACGACGGCATCGCGGGCTTCTTCGGGATGATCTCGGCGATCATCGTCTTCGTCCTCTCCGTCATCCCGCTCGTCATCGTCGCCCTCGCCGCCTACGCGGTGTACCGCCTGTACAAGGGGCGGAAGGGCGGGGCGGTCGCCGCGCCGGCCGTCGGGGATAAACAGGCGGTATAAACCCCGTTCATCATTTCCTCCCTTTTTATCCGACGGACGGGGCAGGGGGGTTCGGGAAGAACGCCTTCTGCGGCCCGGCCCCCGTCCCGATGACTATCAATCGGTCCGAGCACTATTCATCGACGAAATGGTTATGGTGCGGGAGCCTCACCTCTCTCACAGGTATTCCCCGACCGGCGACTGGCTTCGCCCGGGTACCTGATCGGCCCTGCCGGCATGGTGGTTGCCGGCGGAGCCGGAGTTCCGATCCCGCCCTGGAGAGGCTGTCCGGGCGGGTAATACGACGAGCTCCCTGAAGCCCCGGATGGCAGGGAGGATTCGAGGAACCCGAGGATCCTGCGATGAGGAGAAAGAAGGGAAAGGCCCTCGGCGACGGGAAGGAGGGCCCGGGAGAGGCCGCGTCCCGAAGGGTCGCCGGGCAGAGAGACGCCCCGGGAGGGAAGAAACTCTCGAATGCCGCTCTCCTGCACGAACTCCAGGTGCACCAGGTGCAGCTGGAGATGCAGAACGAGGCGCTCACGAAGATGCAGGCGGAACTCGAGGAATCGAGGAACCTGTACCGGGATCTCTATGACTCGGCACCGGTCGGGTACCTCACCCTGGACCACCGGACCATCGTGAAGGGCGCGAACCGCACCGCGATGACCCTCCTCGGGGCTCAGCCCGGGGATCTCGAGCTCCACGGGTTCGGCCGGTTCGTCGCGGAACCGGACCTGCCCAGATGGGACCGCCATTTCAGGAAGGTGCTCAGGAACGGGGTGAAGGACAGCTGCGTCCTCCGCCTCACCCGCCCCGACGGTTCGGGTTTCTCGGCACAGCTCGACAGCATCAGGAGGGAGGGGGGTGTGGGGAGGTTCGACATCCGGACCATCCTCACCGACGTGTCGGATCGGGAGCGGGCGGAGCGGGAGCGGGACGGCCTGATCGCCGAGCTCGAGCAGAGGAACCGGGAGCTCGACCAGTTCGTCTCCACCGTCTCCCATGGCCTGAAGAGCCCGCTCACCACCCTCCGGGGGTTCCTCTCCCTCGTCGAGGAGGATGCGGAGGGGGCGAACTCGAGGAGGCTCCGGGAGGAGCTCTCCCGGGTCTCGGGCTCGGCGAGGAGGATGCAGGAGATCCTGGACAGCCTGCTCCAGCTCTCCCGGGTGGGGAAGATCGTGAACCCGCCCGAGGAGGTCCCGTTCGGGACTCTCGTGGAGGAGGCGCTCGACCTCGTCGCCATCCCGCTCCACGAGCGGGGCGTCCGGGTCACGGTCGCCCCCGGCCTCCCCCGGGTCTTCGGGGACCGGGACCGGCTCAGGGAGGTGCTCGTGAACCTCATCGAGAACGCGGTCAAGTTCATGGGCTACCAGACGAAACCGCGGATCGAGATCGGGACGGGGACGGCCTCCGGGGTCCCGGCCTTCTACGTGAAGGACAACGGCATCGGCATCGGCCGGGGCGACCAGGCCCGGATCTTCGATATCTTCAGGAAACTGGACGGAAGGTCGCCGGGGTACGGGCTCGGGCTCGCCCTCGCGAAGAGGATCATCGAGGTACACGGGGGGAGGATCTGGGTCGAGTCCGAGGGCCCGGGGAAGGGGAGCACCTTCTGGTTCACCATCCCGGGTCCCTCCGGGAACCCGTGAAAGGCCGCCTGGCGGGCCCCGCCCCTTCTCCCGGGCGGGCCCCGCGGCCCGTCCCGCTACCCGGGCACCCGCATCCGGTATTCCCTGAGGAGCGCCTCGCGGTACTCGGCCATCTTCAGGGACGGGATGAAGTTGAACCGCTTCACCCGCTTCACGATCTCGTCGGTGATCTCCTCGTCGTCGTCGAGGCCAAGGGCGGCCACATCGGCGAGGATCCAGTCCAGCCGGTCGATCCCCGTCTCCTTCCCGTCGATGGGTATCTTTTTTATCTTGACCTGGTCGGGCGGGATGCCGCCGCAGATGGTGCAGTAGTACCCGTCCTTCCCGTCGCCTGCCATCGCTACCCGTTGGGCGGCCCGGGTGATATGCCGAGCTGCTGCATGAGCCCCATCAGGTTCGCCTCGCCCCAGAGCTCGACGATCCTCCCGTCCCTGAGCCGGAAGATCTCGATGCCCGTCATCTCGATCCTCTTCCCCGTCGGGGGGAGGCCCATGAACTCCCCCGCGTGGACCCCGCAGGCCGTGAACCGGCAGGTGACCTGGTCCCCGTCGGCCATCATGTCCTCGATGGTGACCCGGAGGCCGTGGAAGGCGGCCCGGCAGGTCGTGATGACGCTGTTCATCGCCCCGATCCCCGGCCCGGGGGTCGGGAGCGGGGTGTGGAGGGAGAACCCGGGGTCGAGGAGCGCGTCCGCCGCCGCGAGGTCCCCGGACGAGGGGCCGACCTCGAAGAACCGGCGGACGACCTCCAGGTTCCTCTGTTCCGCTGGTGTCGGTGCCATACCCATACCTTGGTGAAGCATACTATAATATGGGGCCCCGACAGCATACCGGAAAAACCGGTAACGGGAGCGTACTGATCATGCCAGATGCACCGGAAGGAGCCCTTCTCCAGCGGGACGGGAAGACGTACGGGGTGAGCACGAGGACGCCCGGAGGCATCGTCAGCCCCGGGCACCTCGAACGGGTTGCGGCCGTCGCGCGGAAGTACGGCGTCCCGCTCGTGAAGATCACCTCGGGCCAGAGGATCGCCCTCCTCGGGATACCGGAGGAACGGCTCGAAGGGGTGTTCCGGGACCTCGGCGCCGACGCGGACCGGACGGGAGGGCCCTGCCTCCACTTCGTCCAGGCATGCCTCGGCACCGAGACCTGCCGGTTCGGGGTCCAGGACTCCCTCGGCCTCGCGAGGGAGGTCGAGGCCCGGTTCCGGGACCGCACCTTCCCCGCGAAGCTGAAGATCGCGGTCTCCGGCTGCCCGCGCTCCTGCGGCGAGAGCCACACCCGGGACATCGGCTTCCTGGGTTCGGCCCGGGGCTGGACGGTGATCTTCGGCGGGAACGGCGGCACCCGCCCCCGGATCGGGGACGTCATCGCGAGGAACCTCGCCCGGGAGGATGCCCTGGACCTCGCGGGAAGGCTCCTCGAATACTACCGCACCCAGGCGAACCCGAGGGAGAGGACGGCGCGGTTCATGGAACGGGTCGGGATGGAGACCCTCCGTTCCGAGCTCCTCTCCCTCATCCCTTACCTTCCTCTCGAGAAGGTGAACTGACGATGAAGATTACCGAGGTTTCGAAGGTGGTCTCGGGCCCGAACCCGCACCACGTGGACGCACGGAAGATCTACGACTCCCCCCATGCGACGGCGGTGGTCATCACCCTCAGGCCGGGTGAGTCGCTGAAGAAGCACCTCACCCCCGTGGATGTCTTCTTCTACGTGCTGGAGGGCGAGGGGGTCGTGGAGATCGGCGACGAGAGAAAGACCGTCGGGAAGGACGTGCTCGTCGAGAGCCCCGCGAGGATCCCCCACCGTTGGCTGAACGAGAGCGCCCAGGTCTTCCGTGTCCTCGTGGTGAAGGTGCCGAGGCCGACGGAGGACACGAGGCTTCTCTGACCCCTCTTTCCACCCTCCTTCCACCGATCTCCCTTCCGGAATCCAAACCCTCATCCCCTCGCGGGGCGATCCACCCCTGAGGAACATCATGACGCTCACCGTACCCCAGGTCGGGGCGAAGCTCGCCGAGGCAGGGAGGCTCACGAGCCGGCCCCTCTGCATCGCCGGCTCGGACGCCGTGCCGAAGGGGGCCGTCGCGGCCCCGTCCGTGGACCGCTGCCTCGCGAAGGCGATCGCGACCCTCGCCTTCAACCCCAACACCCCGCCCCTGTACCTCGGGGCGGGCGCCCTCGAGGGCTGCTGCCCGTCGGGGCTGGCCTACACCGGCTTCGGTGAGCCGAACCCGGATTCCCGGTTCTTCATCTCCTCGGGGTCGCCGGGCGTCGCGGGCGGGAACGCCCTCTACCTGAAGGCGAGCCCGGATATCGTCGACGCGAGCAAACACGCCGTGGGGGAGATCCGGCCGATCTGGGAGTACCTGGTGGTGAGGCCCGCGGAGAACTACCCCGCCGACGCCCCCGAGCCGCGGTCCATGCTCCTCTTCCCCCAGGCCGAGCCCGCCCGGGTGCTCTGCGCCCTCGCCCACTTCGGG
>DATIYO010000128.1:0-2651 GCA_035517575.1 Methanomicrobiales archaeon | reverse complement strand
TGGCGGGTGGGATATAAAAGGGGTTCGGGTGGGAACCCGGGTCCGAAGGAGCCGGGTTCGTCCGGGGGGAAAGGGGCCCCTCTGGACAGGGAACCCGGGTCCGAAGGAGCCGGGTTCGTCCGGGGGGAAAGGGGCCCCTCTGGACAGGGAACCCGGGTCCGAAGGAGCCGGGTTCGTCCGCGGGGGAAAGGGGAACCCTCTGGACATGGATCCGGATCCCCTGCCGTCAGGGGAACCGGACCACGTCCCCGTCCCTCGCGAGGTGGGGGAGGTCCCAGGGCATCATGGGGGAGAGGTGGACGAAGCGGAACGAGCGTGCACCCGCCCTGCGGGCGAGTTCCCCGGCCTCGGCGTAGTTCATGTGCTTGTTGATCCGGATCTCCGGCGGGACGATGGCGTCGAGGATGAGGAGGTCGGCCCCCTTGAGGAGCTCCATCGACCGTTCGGGGATATCGGCCCGGGTATCGCCGGTGTAGGCGACGACCCCCTGCGGCGATTCGATCCTGATCCCGAAACTCGGGATCGGGGGGTGGTTCACGGGAAAGAGGGTGATGGAGAGGCCGAAGAGAGGGAAGGGGACGTAGGGCTCCACGGGGTGCTTTTCGAAGGAGAGGAAGCTGAAGAACGGGGCACAGTACGAGAGCGTCTCCGCGGCGGCGTAGACGGGGGGCGGCTCCTGGACCCGGTAAAATTCCCCGAATCCGATGTAATGGTCGTAATGGCCGTGGGTCCAGATGACCGCATCGATGTGCGGGGATCCCGCGCAGAGGAGCTGCTGCCTGAGATCCGGGGTGGTGTCGACGAGGAGGTTCTTCCCCTCAGACGTGACGAGGAGGGAGGTGCGGAGGCGCTGGAGGGAGTGCTCCCGGGCCCAGGTGCAGTTCCCGCAGTCGCACCCGATCTTGGGCGTCCCCACCGCGTCCCCCGTGCCGAGGAATCGGATCTCCATGCTACCCGGGCGGGATCCCCCTGAGGAGGTTCCGGTTCGTGACGAGGGCGAAGCCCCGCTCGACGTCCCCTGCCTCGATCCGGGCGCTCTCCCGCATGAGCGAGGAGAGGAGCGCCTCCTTGACGAGGACGCGGAGGTCGGCCCCCGAGAATCCCTCGGTCCGCGCCGCGAGCCCGTCGATCTCCCCGTCCCAGGGCAGGGGGCCCGTCACCCTCGCGAGGATCGCCCGCCGCGTCGCCTCGTCGGGGAGGAAGAACTCGACCACCTCGTCGAACCGGCGCCAGGCCGCCTCGTCCAGGAGCTGGGGGTGGTTCGTCGCCGCGAGGAGGAGAACCCCGTCCCGGACGAGGCTCACCCGGTCGATGTTCTTGAGGAGCATGTTCACCGCCCGCTTCATTGCCCCGTGGTCGTCGGTGATCCGGCTCTTTGCCACGAAGTCGAACTCGTCGATGAAGAGGATGGCGGGGGCGATCTTCTTCGCGAACTCGAAGATCCGGTCGATGTTCTTCGAGGTCTCCCCCAGGTACTGGGAGGTGACCATCGAGAGCCGGACCTCGAGGACGGGCATGTGGAGCTCCCGGGAGAGGGCGAGGGCGAGGGTGGTCTTCCCCGTCCCGGGCGGCCCCACGAAGAGGAGCTTCCCGAGCTCGTAGATCCGGTGGGATTTGAGGAGGTCGCGGTGGAGGAGGGCCGTCCTCACCTTCGCCGCGATCCCCGCCTGCTGGCCGGTGCAGACGAGGTCGGAGAGGCTCGGCTCGACCTCGTCGGGCGCCGAGATGATGAGGAGGTCGAGGGCCGTCTTCATCGCCTCGTCCCCCCCGACGACGGCCGCGATCCGCGCGTCGAGGTGGGCCCGGGTGTCCTCGACCCGGGGGTTCGCCGCCCTGACCTCCCGGTACGAGACGCCCGCCGAGTCGAACCCCTCGAAGAAGCTCGCGAGGGCCGGGTTCCCGAGGACGAGGGACTTCCCCCCCTTCTTCAGGAACCAGCCGGCCGCGGCATCGAGGGCCGAGATGTGCATCCGGTGGCCGAAGCCGTCCACCTCGACGAAGGGGTTCCCCTTCACCTTCTCCGAGGCGTCCGCGATCCCCGTCGCCTGGGCGACGGCCCCGTCCGAGACGACCACGGGCCGCTTCACGAGCCCGTCGGCGCCCATGCCGAAGGCCGCCCTGCAGCGGGGGGAGAGGTCGTTCCCGTCCAGGTCCCGGTTCCGGTTGAATATCTCGGCGGTGAGGAGGATCTCCATCACCTGCAGGATCTCGTTCGTCCCTTGTGCGGCCATAGGTATAACTTAGAGAATATACCCGGAAGGCCAATAAGGGTATCTCACCGGGGGAGTCACCGGGTGGTGACGATGCACCCGTCACCCGTGACGATGACCGTGTGCTCCGCCTGGGAGACGAGGGATCCCGGCACATCGCGGAGGACGGGGTAGGCGTGGAGGTGGCCGGACCGGACGAGGGATGCGAGGGTGAGCTCCAGCTTCTCGCCCGAGAGCCACCTGCGCGCGAAGGGGAGGCCGTGCCTGTCCCGGACCTGGTCCAGGACGCGCTTGGCGGCGGGGAGCCGCGCGGGGCGCTCGGCGATCTGCTGGAAGATCTGGACCCTTGGCCCGTCCGAGACGAGGCCCGTACCCGTGGTCGCGAAGGGCTCGATGGCAAAGACCATCCCCTCCCTGAGGACCGCACCGCCGTGAACCCTG
>DATIYO010000127.1:0-8641 GCA_035517575.1 Methanomicrobiales archaeon | reverse complement strand
CCAGAGGGGCCCCTTTCCCCCCCGGACGAACCCGGCTCCTTCAGACCCGTCGCTCCTCTGGACCCGGGTTCCCTGTCCAGAGGGGCCCCTTTCCCCCCGGACGAACCCTGCTCCTTCGGACCCGGGTTCCCACCCGAACCCCTTTTATATCCCACCCGCCAAGGAATAGGTGAGATGGAGATCAAGATTCTCGAACTGGCGAAGGACCGGGCCCGGATCGTCTTTCTCGGGGAGGGGCACACCTTCATGAACCTCCTCACCGACGAGGTCCTCAAGGACCCGGCCGTGGACGTCGCCCGGTACACCATGGAGTACCAGCACTCCGACCCCGAGTTCTTCATCACGACGAAGAAGAAGGACCCGGTCAGGGTCCTGAAGGACGCCTGCAAGCGCATCTCGGGTTACTGCGACGAGATCCTGGAAGGGATCGAGAAGAAGTAGGCCGGGACCCGCCGCCGGCCCGATACGATATCCGTTTTCGAGATCTCCCTTCGGTCGGTCTCTCCAAACGTGTTTCCCGCGTTGCATGAAACACATTTTTTCAATACCGGCCTTCAGTCAGTCTCCCAAACGTGTTTCACGAATCGCGGGAAACACATTTCTTCGTTAAACCCGCTCGGTGAAGGCGACCGATCCCGCGACCTTCGTGATCTTCACCTTCACCGTCTCCCCCGGCTTTGCACCCGCCACGTAGATGGTGTACTTCCCTATCCTCGCCACCCCGTCGCCGCGGCGGGAGACGGAGAGGATGGAGAGGTCCATGATGGTCCCCTCGTTGGGCCGCTCCTCCTTGGGCTCGAGCCTGACCTTGCGCTTCTTCACCGGCCGGTGCCCCCCGCAGGCGTCGCAGCGCAGGATGGGGATCCTCCCGTCCTTGACGAGCCGGGTGTCGGGCCGCCCGCACTCGGAGCAGATGACATAGTCCTCGACATAGCTCCGGACGAGGCCGGCCACCGTGCCCGGCTCGAACTTCCCGTTGAAGACCGCCCGGTTCCCCTCGACCTTCCCCGCCGTGCCGAGCTCGCCGACGAGGTACTTGAGGAGGTCCTCGGGGCTCCGGTTCAGGATGTCCGCTATCTCGGCGAAGTTCTCGAGCACCGTCGTCTTCCCCTCGATGAAGACCTTCGCGGCGGGCACCGAGAACCGCTCGTGGGAGCTCTCCACCTCGGTGATCTGGGAGTACGCCTTCTTCAGCAGGTCCTCGTATGACTGGGGCATGGGTACTCCTTGGGCGCGGGCGGTGTTAAAGCTCGTCATGGCCATGCCCGCGAAGCCGGCCCGCGAACCCATGAGTATGCTTATCTCACCCCCCCACGTACCCTTCCGGGGATGCAGGCAGAGGACCTCACGGTGCTCCGGCGGGAGCTGGGCCGGGAGCTCACCGACGTTGAGATCGCGTGCTTCGAGAACCTCTGGAGCGAGCACTGCAGCTACCGCTCGACGAAGACCCTCCTGCGCACCCTCCCGACCGAGGGGAAGGACGTCATCCTCGGGCCGGGCGACGATGCCGCGGTGGTGAGGTACTCGGAGGACATCGCCGTCGTGGTGGGGATGGAGAGCCACAACCACCCGAGCTACGTGGACCCGTACCACGGGTCGGCGACGGGCGTCGGGGGCATCGTCCGGGACGTCGTCTCCATGGGGGCCCGGCCCATCGCCCTCATGGACCCCCTCTACTTCGGGACCTTCGGGAACGAGAAGAACCGGTACCTCTTCGAGCACGTCGTGGCGGGCATCGGGGACTACGGGAACTGCATCGGCGTCCCCGTGGTGAGGGGCGAGGTGGTCGTGGACCCGTCGTACCAGGGCAACCCGCTCGTGAACGTCGTCTGCGTCGGGGTCGTCCACCCCGACCGGTACCTGACGGCCCGCGCGAAGCGGCCCGGGTCCCGCCTCCTCCTCGTGGGCTCCTCGACCGGCCGGGACGGCCTCGGCGGGGCCTCCTTCGCCTCGCGGGACCTCTCCGAGGACTCGGAGGCCGAGGACCGGCCCTCGGTGCAGATCGGGGACCCGTACACCGAGAAGCTCATCATCGACGCCGTGCTCGAGATGGCGGGGACGGGGAAGGTCCTCGCCTGCAAGGACCTCGGGGCGGCGGGCCTCGCCGGCGCGTCGAGCGAGATGTGCAGCTCCTTCGGGGCCCTGATCCACGCCGACCGGGTCCACCTCCGCGAGCCGGGGATGACCCCGCCCGAGATCATGCTCTCCGAGTCCCAGGAGCGGATGCTCATCGAGTTGGACCCGGCCGACGTCCCCCTCATGGGTGCCATCGCTGAGAAGTACGACCTCGGCTGGTCCGAGATCGGCGAGGTCACCCCCGAGACCCGCTACGTCGTCCGGTTCAGGGGGAAGGTCGTCGCCGACCTCCCCATCCAGCTCCTCGCCGGCGACGCCCCCCTCTGCTTCTGGGAGAAGAAGGCCGCGCCCGCCAGGGCTCCCTTCAGGCCGCCGGCGGGGACCCTGAAGGCCCTCGCCCTCGAGGTCCTCTCCCATCCCGAGGTCGCGGGGAGGGAGTGGGTGACCTGGCAGTACGACCACGACGTCCAGCTCAGGTCGGTCTCCCTCGCCCGCGACGCCGCGGTCCTCCGGCTCGGCGAGGGGGCCCTCGTCCTCTCCTGCGGCTGCAACCCCCGCCAGATCGCCCTCGCGCCGTACGAGGGGACGGCGAACTCCCTCCTCGAGAACGCGGCGAACCTCGCGGCGCTCGGGGCGTCGCCCCTCTGCATCGTGAACTGCCTGAACTTCGCGAGCCCGGTGCACCCCGAGATCTACTGGCAGATCGAGCAGTGCGTCCTCGGGCTCGGGGACATGGCGAGGAGGATGAAGGTGCCGGTCGTCGGCGGGAACGTCTCCCTCTACAACGAGAGCGACGAGTTCGGGACGAAGATCCTCCCGACGCCTTCCATCGGCCTCCTCGGGAAGGGGCAGGTTCGCCGGTGGAAGGCGGCACCGGAGGGCTCGGCCCTCGCCCTGATCGGGGTATCGAGGCCGGAGTTCGGGGGGTCGGTCCTGGACGCGGTGACCGGCTGCGGCGGCGAGCCGCCCGCGGTCGCCGATCCTGAGGCCATCGCGGCGGTCAGGGAGCTCGTGGCGGGCGGCGGGTGCGAGGCGGCGACCGACCTCTCGCAGGGCGGGCTCCTCGCGGCCCTCGCGGCCCTGGCACCGTCGGCGGAGGTCAGGCTCGGCGGCGACGCCCTCTGCGAGCTCTTCTCGGAGTCCTCAGGAAGGTTCCTCGTCGCGGTCGGGGACGAGTCGCGGCTGGACGGCCTGCCCTACCGGATCATCGGGGAGGCGGGAGGCGAGGGGCTGCGGGTGCAGGCCGGCGGACAGAGCTTCGGCCTGTCGCCCGAGGAGATGGAGCGGGCCCTCTCGTCCCTGACCCGGCTCATGCGGACCTGAAGCCCCCTGTCCAGGTCAGCTCTTCCCCGAAAGCCTCTTTATCGCGTCGGCGAACTCCCCGATCTTCTTCCGGTCGTCGAGCTCCCTGTCCGTGAAGTGGAACGCCGCCTCGACCTTCACCCCGCGCCCTTCGAGCCGGCTCTTCAGCGTTTCAAGGGAGTTCCGCGGGCCGCCGCCCGAAGTGATGAACGCGATCCCCTTCTTCCCCTCGCAGCCGCCGAGGGCCGCGACGGCGGCATTCGCGGCCGGCGTTGGTTTGAACGCCCATACCGGCGAGCCGACGACGACCAGGTCGAAGGCCGAGACGTCGATCGCGGAGGGCTCGATCGACGCTTTCTCCCCCCTCATGGCCCGAAGCGCACCTCTCAGGTACATGGTCACCTTGTTGTAACCCGCGAGGTCGCGGACGGGTAGTAGGGCCGCGCCGGTCGCCTTCGCGACGGCCTCGGCTACCTTCCTCGTGTTCCCCGTCTCCGAGTGATAGACGATGCAGACGGACATGAGGAAGAGGAAGGGAATCCGGGAAGAAAAAGGATGTGGGAAAGAAAACCGGATAATTACTTTTTAAACTGGGGCATCAGGCCGCGCAGGTCCTTCCCCACTTCCTCGATGAGGTGCTCCTCGTCGGCCTTCGTGAGCGCGTTGAAGACCGGCCGGTTCACCTGGTTCTCCAGGATCCACTCCTTCGCGAACTCGCCGGTCTGGATCTCCTCGAGGAGCTCCTGCATGGTGTCGTACACGTCGGGCCCGATGATCCGGGGGCCCCGGGTGAGGTCGCCGTACTGGGCGGTGTTCGAGATGGCCGCCCGCATCTTCGTGAGGCCTCCCTCGTGGATCAGGTCGACGATGAGCTTCAGCTCGTGGAGGATCTCGAGGTAGGCCATCTCGGGGGCGTACCCCGCGTCGACCAGGGTCTCGAAGCCGGCCTTGATGAGGGAGGTGCAGCCGCCGCAGAGGACCGCCTGCTCGCCGAAGAGATCGGTCTCGGTCTCCTCGCGGAAGCTCGTCTCGAGGACCACGGCACGGGTCGCGCCGATCCCCTTTGCATAGGCGAGGGCGATGTCCTTCGCCTTCCCCGTGGCGTCCTGCTGGATGGCGATGAGGGCGGGGACCCCCTTCCCCTCTTCGTAGGTCCGCCTGACCATGGCCCCGGGCCCCTTCGGGGCCACCATGATGACGTCCACGTTCGCAGGCGGCACTATCTGGCCGAAGTGGATGTTGAACCCGTGGGAGAACATGAGGCAGGACTTCGGCCTCAGGTTCGGGCCGATCTCCGCCCTGTACACTCCCGCCTGGAGTTCGTCGGGGACGAGGATCTGGACCACGTCGGCCTTCTTCACCGCGTCCTTCACGGGGAGGACCTCGAAGCCCTCCTCCTTGGCCCGGTCCCAGCTCTTCCCCGGCCGGAGGCCGATCATCACCGAGAGCCCGCTGTCCCGGAGGTTGAGAGACTGCCCGCGGCCCTGGGAACCATACCCGATGACCGCGATCTTCTTTCCTTTCAGCACGCCGAGATCGGCATCATCCTCGAAGTACCTGGGTATCGTGGGTTCCATACCCGCAGATATCTGCGGTGAAAAGAGATAAAGATTATATCGCGGAAGCGAAGATTCAATATCAGACCCCCATCCTGATATCCGGTATCGGTCTTTCCCCCTTCATGACACCCGATTCTTCCGCCGACCTGCCCGATGTTCAGGCGACCCAGCCGGAGGTGTGCATCAACCTCACCCGGGTGGGCGTGACGAACGTCAAGAAGCTCGTCGAGGTCCCGCGGCCGAACAAGCGGCCGGTCATCTTCATCTCGACCTTCGACGTGTATGTCGACCTCCCCGCGCAGCTCAAGGGGGCGAACCTCTCCCGGAACTTCGAGGTCATCGACGAGGTCCTCCAGCACGCCATCGACGGCGAGGTGAAGGAGGTGGAGCAGCTCTGCTCCACCGTCGCGCGGAGGCTCCTCGACCGGCACGAGTACGCCGACCGGACCGAGGTGACCATGCGTAGCCAGTTCATGCAGCGGCGGGAGACGCCGGTGAGCCAGACGGCCTGCCACGAGGTGGTCATGGTGTACGCGAAGGCCGTCGCCCAGCGGAACGACACGAACCCCTTCGTCCGGAAGTCCATCGGCGCCGAGGTGACGGGGATGACCGCCTGCCCCTGCGCCCAGGACATCATGAAGGACCGGGCGGCCCACGTGCTCCGGAACCTCGGGGTCTCCCGTGAGAAGGTCGAGGCCTTCTTCGCCGAGGTCCCGATGGCGACCCACAACCAGCGGGGGAGGGGCTTCCTCTGCATCGAGACCGACGACGACCAGCTGGTCGGGCTCGAGGAGATCATCAACATCCTGAAGGACTCGATGTCGGCCCGGATCTACGAGCTCCTGAAGCGCGGGGACGAGAGCTTCGTCGTCCTCGAGGCCCACAAGAACCCGAGGTTCGTCGAGGACTGCGTGCGGGAGATCGCCCGGAAGGTCCTCGGGACCTTCAGCCACCTCCCCGCCGACTCGGTGGTCACCATCAAGCAGACGAACGAGGAGTCGATCCACCAGCACAACGCCTATGCCGAGCGGAAGGCGACCCTCGCCGAGCTCATGGTGGAGATGGAAGGGGAGTCCCCGTCGGCGGACTGAGTCGCGGGCTCAGGCTCAGGCCGGCCTTCTCCCCCGTCCGCCGGACGATGCCGGTTCATGATATCATCCTCCCCACGACTGCCTTTCCGGCGTTGCGATCGTGAAGCCCCGGTGCCCGCCGGAGTTGTACCTTTCTTGCCATTCGTATGAGCAGAACTCCGACGTGATTCGCAAAACGAAAGCTATAACTAACGTCAGCGAGAAAGGAGAAGTCTAACGTACTTTATGTACGGGTAACTATCTCAACGGAATCGCACAGAGTGTGCCTTAATCGTCGGTACAGCCTGAAGAACACAAAATCGTGAAATCGAGGCGATACCATTGTCGAAAGTTGTAGAGATCTCTCCAACCACGAGACATGAAGGCCACTCCAAGCTCACCCTGAAGGTCGACGATCAGGGAATCATTGAGCGCGGAGACTGGCTCTCCATCACCCCGGTGAGGGGTGTTGAGAAGCTCGCTATCGGTAAGACGATGGACCAGGTCCCGAAGATCGCATCACGGGTCTGCGGTATCTGTCCCATCGCCCACTGCCTCGCGGGCATCGAGTCCATGGAGGCCTCAATCGGCTGCCAGATCCCGACGGACGCCAAGCTCCTCCGGGTCATCCTGCATGCCGCGAACCGGGCCCACAGCATCGCCCTGCATAACATCCTGATCCTCCCGGACTTCTACCTACCGGGGACGGAGACGAAGATCAACCCGTTCTCGAAGGACCCCGTCGTAAGGAGCGTCGCGGCCCGCATCATCCGGATCCGCGAGATCGGTCAGACCATCGGCGCCATCGCCGGCGGCGAGGCGATCCACCCCTCGAACCCGAGGGTCGGCGGGATGTACCGGAACGTGAGCCCCCGGGCGAAGCAGAAGATGAACGACCTGGCGAAGGAAGGCCTGGTCCTCGCCCAGCAGCAGATGGAGTTCATGATCGCGGTCATCAAGAACATGCAGAAGCGGGACTTCGTTGACGTCGCAGGCAAGAAGATCCCCCTGCCCAAGACCCTTGGCCACCACAACCAGGGCGTCATGGCGGTTGCCCCGATGTACGGTTCCTCCAGCCTGGACGAGAAGCCCATGTGGGACTTCGCCCGGTGGAAGGAGACCCGGCCCTGGGACTGGTACCAGGGTGAGATGACCGTGGACCTCGAGGACCCGAGCTACCCCATCGGCGGGACCACGAAGGCCGGCACCAAGGTCAACCCCCAGATGGAGGCCTGCACCGGCGTCCCGACATACGACGGCCAGCCGGTCGAGGTCGGCCCGAGGGCGCGCCTCTCGATGTTCAAGAACTTCGAGGAGAAGGGCACCTGGGCCCAGCACATCGCCCGGCAGCTCGAGTACCCCGACTGCTTCTACAGCATCCTGAAGTGCCTGGACAACCTGGACACCTCGGGGAAGGTCCTTGCCGACCCGATCCCCCAGGGTGACGGCTCCATGGGCTGGGCCGCGAACGAGGCCCCCCGCGGTACCGATGTCCACCTCGCACGCGTGAAGGACGGACGCGTACTCTGGTACGAGATGCTCGTCCCGACCACCTGGAACCTCCCGACCTGCAGCCGCGGTCTCACGGGAGCGCCCTGGCAGGTCGCCGAGATGATCGTCCGGGCCTATGACCCGTGCGTGTCGTGCGCAACCCACATGATCGTGGTGGACCAGGAGAACAGGGTCATCGCCCAGAAGCTCATCCAGTGAAGGGAATGGAAGCATCGCTGTATCCCGAGATCGTGGTGGCAGGCTGCGGCAACCCGCTCTTTGCAGATGACGGGTTCGGAATCGCCGTGGTGGAGAGTCTCCAGGGCCTCGAGCTCCCCGAGAACGTCAAGGTCGTTGACGCGGGGCTCGGGGGCCCCCATTTCGTCTTTACCCTCCTCGACCCGGCGTCCACGAAGAGGCTCATCATCGTGGACATCGCGGACTTCGGGGGGGAGCCCGGCGAGCTCAGGTGGCTCGCCGTGGACGAGCTCCCCGCGGGGAGCTACCGGGACGCCCACTCATGGGACCTGACCGAGCCGCTCCAGCGCATCAAGGACGAGATCGAGATTCGCGTCCTTGCCTGCCAGAAGAAGTACGTATCTGCCCCCGAGATGGTCATCGGGATCACAGACGAGGTTCAGAGATCCATACCCGGAGCTGTATCCGAGATACTGAAGGAAATCGGGATGAACTATGGGACTGCTTAACTCCATCAAGAAGACCATCGGCGGCGAAGCGACGCCAGCCGGGGTTGCGACGGAGAAAAAGGTGGAAGCTACAAAGGAGGCGAAACCTGTGGCAAACAAGATCAAGCTCGGGCATGTACACATGAGCGGCTGTACCGGCTGCCTGGTGTCCGTGGCCGACAACTACCTGGGACTCATCAAGATCCTGGACGACTACGCCGACCTCGTCTACGGGCTCACCCTCGCGGACGTGCGGCACATCCCGGAGATGGACGTGGCCCTCGTCGAGGGATCTGTCTGTATCCAGGACAAGGAGTCGGTGGAGGAGATCAAGGAGACGCGGAAGAAGGCGAAGGTCGTCGTGGCCCTCGGCTCCTGCGCGAGCTATGGGAACATCACGAGGTTCTGCCGCGGCGGGCAGCACAACCAGCCCCAGCACGAGTCCTTCCTCCCCATC
>DATIYO010000126.1:0-2593 GCA_035517575.1 Methanomicrobiales archaeon | reverse complement strand
CTCCTCGGCCTCGTCGCCCTCCCCTTCATCCCCGGCGTCCCTTCGTGGGCCTACCAGGTCATCGTCATCCCCCTCGGGCTTTGCGGGGTCTTCGTCCTCGTCCTCCTCTCACTTGGGAGGGTCCGGTCGCACCGTCGCGAGTTCCTCGCCGTTCTTCTCGGGGCGACCGCCATCGGGTTCCTGGCCCTTCTCGCCCTGTACGGGACACCCCCGTGGGTCATCGAGCTCCTCATCAGTTTTACAGCGACCCTCGCGATCGCCACGGTCTTCATTTTCATTCTCAGCCGGATACCGGCAGTGTGCCGGATCCTCGCCCGGATCAATACCCTCATCGTCAGGATGCTCGAGGAGATGAAGAGGAGCTCCCTCTCGCTCGGGTCCGGCCTCGGCCTCTCGGGCCTCTCGGTGGTCATCTGGCTGACCGACATCGGGACCACCCTCTCCGTCGCCGCGATGTTCGGGGCGCGGGTGAGCCTCGCGGTGGTGCTCCTCGCCGTGGTCATCGGGAACCTCTTCAAGGCCGTCCCCATCACCCCGGGCGGGATCGGGACCTACGAGGCGGCCGTCGCCGTGATCCTCGTCCTCTCGGGCACCGGCCAGGCGACGGCGACCCTCATCGCGGTCTCCGACCACCTGGTGAAGAACATCATCACGGCCGTGGGCGGGGTCCTCTCCATCCGGCTCCTCGGGGTCTGGGTGGTGGACGCCATCCGGGACGCCTTCCGCGGAAAAGGGGAGGCCCGCACCTGACATGGATCCCTCTTCCCAGCTCGTCTTCGTCCTCTCCTGGCTCGTCCTCCTGAAGTTCCTCCAGCTCTCTCTCTGGCCGTTCCTCAGGGCGCCCCTCAAGAGGTACGCGTACCCCGTCGCATTCTCCGCTGCGGTCCTCGCCTTCTCGGCCCTCTCCTGGTACCTGGGCCTCCTCAGGCTCCCCGTCGCCCTCGCGGCCCTCCCGTTCCTCGGGCTGCTCGGCTGGGCGGCGGCGAAGGGACGGTACCGGTGGGAGGACCTGAAACCCTGCCTCCGCTGGGACCTCGTCTTCCTCGCCGCGTTTGCCGCGATGGTCATGGTCCGGCTCGCGAACCCCACCATCATCACCGCCGAGAAGTTCATGGACCATGCCTTCATCGCCTCCATCATGAGGAACCCCGTGGTCCCCCCCGCCGACCCCTGGTATGCCGGCGGCACCATGAACATCTACTACTATGGCGGGTACTGGCTCATGGGGATCCTCGGCACCCTCGCGGGGGTCCCGTCGCCGGTCGTCTTCAACCTCGCCCTGCCGACGGTCTTTGCCCTCGCCGCGGTGAACCTGTACGCCATCGGCGACCTGCTCCTCCCGCGCTTTCGGTGGTTCCCCCTCCTCACCCTCGTCCTCGTGAACCCCGCCTTCATCCGGGCCGCGATCTTCGGGGGAGGCACGGGGGGGATCCTCTGGGACAGCACCCGGGTCATCGCGAACACCATCAACGAGTACACCCTCTTCTCGTTCCTCTGGGGCGACGCCCACCCCCATGTCCTCGACATCGCGAACCAGGTCTTCCTCCTCCTGCTCCTCGTCATCGCCCTGAAGTGCTGGTACGAGCTGGGGCGGCCCGGCCGGATCGCCCTCGTCGCCCTCGCGGCCCTCTCCCTCGGGTCCATGCCCGTGGTGAACACCTGGGACGTCATCGTCTATGCCCCCATGACGGTCCTCGTCGGGCTCCTCCTCCTGCGGGACGGGCTGCACCGCGAGAAGCGCGACCTCTCCGCCCTCGGGTTCCTCCTCGCGGTGCCCCCCCTCTCCATCCTCCTGTACCTGCCGTACTACCGGCAGATGGCGACGACGGGCTACCTCGGGATCTTCGCGGTCACCACGCCCTCGGACCCCGTGGAGTTCCTCATGGTCCACGGGTTCTTCCTCGCGGTCTTCCTCGCGTACGGGGCACGGGGGCTCGCGAAACGCCCGTACCTGCTCGTCCCCGCCGTCCTCGTCGCCCTCGCGGGCTATCCCTCGGCCGCCCTCGCCGTCGCGGCGGCGACGGCGCTCCTCTCGCGGTGGGAGCGGGATCCCGGGTCCCGCACGGAGCTGGCATCGTCCGGCGGGGAGAGGGGCCCCTCCGGACCGAAGCCGGAGATCCTGATGGCCCTCGTGGGCCTCACCATCATCACCATCGCCGAGTTCATCTACTTCAAGGACTACCTCGGCGGCATCTACTACCGGATGAACACGGTCTTCAAGTTCTACAACATCGCCTGGATCCTGATGGGCACCTCCTCCCTTCTCATCGTCGCGCAGGTCCTCGGGAAGCTGAAGATCCCCGCCCTCACCGGAAAGCAGGCCCGGATCGCGGCCGCGGTCGTCGCTCTCGTGATCCTCGCGGTCGCCGCCCCCGCCGTGCTCGCGGCCTCGGGAGGGAACTGGTCGCCCACCCTCGACGGGCTCCAGTACCTGGATTCCACCCACCCGGGGGACGCGGCCGCGCTCCCCTTCGTCCGGGCGCTCCCGCCCGGCTCGGTGATCGCCGAGGGCGCCAGCGGGGATTACGGCTACCCGTCCCGGATCTCCGCCTTCACCGGGGTCCCGACCATCATCGGCTGGCCGGGCCACGAG
>DATIYO010000125.1:0-12053 GCA_035517575.1 Methanomicrobiales archaeon | reverse complement strand
GAAGCAGAGGCCGCCTGGCCGGCGTCCGCCTGCTTCGAGACGCTCTGCGAGAAGGTACCCATGATGGTACCGACGGCGACCGCGCCGACGACCGCGACCACGATGAGGACGAGGGTCGCGACGATCGGCGAGACCGCCATGGTCTTCTTTGCTGCATTCTTCGTTTGCATATCCACCACACACTTGGTTTTTCTGGAATTCGGGAGATTCTCAAGGTAGGATCTGGGAAGATTCCTGAAGTTGACCGGTGAAGCCATCATACCCTCCCTTTCGAGGTCCCTCTTCACCTGACAGAACTTCGGCCTGAAAGTATATAGAGTATCTCAGCTGCATTTAGATAGACCTCTGTACAATATATATCTATATATAGGCTTACGGGCTTCGAGAGCAGAAGAACACGACGGGCAGGGCGGCGAGCGGTGCCGAGTAGCAGGCGAGGCGCAGCGCCCCGTCCGGGACCGGGCTGAAAAGGGAGACCGTGTACACGGCGGCCACGGCGAGGAGGGCCACCAGGACCAGTCCGGTACGGTGGCCGGATCCGGGTGACGGCTCCTCCCTGTCCTGCAGAAGGCGTTCCGGGCCGGGTACATGGGTGGTCCGGGGGACATTCACGAGAGGAGGTGTGGGCCTTGCCAGCATAGGGATCCGGGCGCCCTTCATGATCCTGATACCATCCCCGGTGTATGAAGATCACGGGATGGTATAGAGATATTGGATAGAGTCTATAGTCATCTCGGTAAACTATAGAGTCAGGGGGCTGCGGCGTGAGCGGCCGGTGTTCTCCGGATCGCGAGGAGGAAGATCCCGAGGGCGAGGAGGATGCCCGCGACGGCGAGGACGATGACCGCCGTGGAGTAGGCGGTGTCGCGGACGATCCACGAGAGGCCGCCCGAGACATGGGTGAGGCCGACGAGCCCGACGAGGAAGGCTCCGGCGGGATAGTACCGCGTCCCCGCGAGCGCCCGGAGGGCGACGAACGCGAGCAGGTAGTAGCCGAGGGCGAGGGCGGCGATGCAGGGCACGAGCAGGCCGTTCGCGATCGCGGTTCTCAGGATCGGGGAGTACTCGAAGGCCATGATGGCGTCCCGGCCTCCCGAGAAGGCGATGGTCATGGAGTAATCAAAGACCACCGAGAGCGCGGGAACTAGGGCGATAAAGGGATAGGATCGGGAAAACCGGTTCGCAAGGTGCATGGTAACCCTGGAAAGACCCTCCGGGGAGAGGGAAGAACCTCTCGTGAGGGCCGGTGTGCGGTGGAATGCAATATGGATATACACCATAAATTATACAAATAGTTTCCTATCCATTCAGATAATTTATATCGAATTCAGCAGGTTATTGACAGGTCAAAAACGATTAAACAGAATAAAGAACCTTTAAAATGGTTTAAATCCGGGCCCGATAAGGTCCCGGAAAGGGGAGGCGATCCTCCTCTCGGGAACCTCATTGCGCGCGACCGGAGCTCTTATGGGGGGAGATTGTGAATACTGCCGGGATGGCGTCCATCCTGGATTCCGGGTTCCTCACTGGCCAGGGGCTCGTCCTCGTTGAGGGCGAGACCGGTTCGGCCCAGACCATCTACGCCCTCTCGGTGGCCGCCGATGCCCTCGCCGGGGGTCGGAAGGTCGTTTTCATCACGCACGGGCTCCGGGAAGACGTGGTCCGGATCCTCGAGGGATTCGGCATAAGGGGTACGGAGAGGATGGAGATCTTCGGGGAGGTGGCAGACTGGAGAGGGGTCGCGGTTCCGGACGGGGGCCTCGCGGTCCTCGATTCCCTTCCCTTCTTCACGGGAGGGGAGACTTCCGGGGGAATGCGGAACACCCTCTCTGAGATGATCCGGGCGAGCCGCCCGGGAAAGACCATCCTCCTCCTCTCGGAGATGGGGATCCTCCCGCGAGCGCAGGAGCAGCTCGCCCGGGCCATGGCGGACGGGGTGATCCAGTTCCTCGCCGAACGCGAGGGGGAGAAGATCCGCCGGTACATCCATGTCCTGAAGATGAGGGGTTCCTTACCCATCGACCGGCTGATTCCATTCACCCTCGCTCATGAAGGGATAAAAATCGATCCCCGCGAGCGGTACGGCTGAGGGTGACGGGGGTTCTACCCTCCTCCGCCAGACTCCTTTGACGTCGTAACCGTCGCCCGGGATATCACGCCCTCGGCCTGCGCGAGGACGAAGTAGCTGCCCGTCTCTGTCCCGAGCCGGACTTTGACCTTCACGAAGCCGTCCTGGTCGGTCGTGTCCGACGATGGGGTGACCATCCCTCCCGGCTGGATGGAGAAGCTGACCCCAAGCTTGCTCACGGGGTTGCCGTTCTTGTCTTTTGCCTGGAAGACGATGGGCTGGGCGACGGGGACGTTCGGGAGCCCTTCCTGCCCGTCCCCGGACACCACCGAGATGGTCAGGTTCTCTGAGGGCACGGGCTTCTCGACCGGAAGGATGAAGATGCCGCAGGCGATGAGGCAGGTGACCATGAGGACCACCGCGTGCTTGAGGCCGTACCTGGCCTCGCCCTCGGTGATCTTCCCGATGATGAGACCGCCGAAGAAGGAGTTGATCATGAGGAGGTGGAAGAAGCCCTGCCTGAAGTTCAGGTCCGCGATCTGGTTCTTCCCGAAGAAGGTCTGGGCACCGAGCTGCTGGACGAAGGTGAGGAGGTTCGTGGAGAGGATATAGGCGATGAATACGAGGATGGCCTGGGCGAAGTAGAAGATGAAGGTGTACTGGGCGAGGCTGCCCTCCTTCTCCCGCTCGATGGCGATGATCGAGCGCATGTCCTCGGAGGCGCGGAGGATGAGGTCCGCGGTCGAACCCCCGCTCGTCGAGGCCTGGATGACGAGATCGATGTACCGGCCGATGAGCATGCTCCCCATGGAGCGCGCCATGCCCCGCATCGCCTCGTCGAAGGTCTTCCCGTACACCATGGAGGTCGCCGCTATCTGGACATGGGAGGTGAGCGGCCCGAGGTCGGTCCTCGCGAGCTCGGTCACGGCCTTCACGGGATCGAGCCCGCCCCGCATGAGCTCGGACAGCTTGAAGAGGAACTCGGCGAAGAGCTCCTCCTTCTGCCTGAGCCGGCGTTTGAAGACGGTCATGTCGATGGCAAAGGGCGTGACGGCCACGAGCACCCCGAAAATGACCAGGACATCGAGGGGCAATGGATTCGCCTCGGGCGCCTCCGCGGCAGGTGTCTGGTTCACGGGAGCCCCCTCCCCCTCGCCCGAGGCGGCCACGAACTGCTCGTAGGCCTTCAGCTTGTCGTCCTGGACCGCGGGTGCTTTTGCCAGCGTCTGGGTCATCCCCAGCGCAAAGGGGATGGCGACGATGAGGATCCCGATGATCACCGGCACGAGGAGGGTGAAGTAGATCCGCTTCAGGTCGTACCGGATCCTGATGGATTCGAGGTCAGGCTTCACAGGGAGCTTCATAGGGATCAGGGGTTCGTCGAGTACTTTACTGCGAGGACCTGGAGGAAGACCAGGTTGATGACCGGCGTCACGACATAGATGAGGAGCATGAGGAGCTGCCCGGGCGTGAAGGGGCCGAGCTGGATCGAGAGGGCCCCGCTGATGATGATCCCGAGGACACCGAGGGTGATGGTCATCACGACCCCGCCCAGGTACCCCTCGGCGAAAACCGAGAGGGACTCCACGAACTCCCGGTAGGCCTGCCGCCTGAGCGCCATGAGGTCCCTCGACTTCATGGCGAGATACTCGGTGAGGCCCCCGCCGCCATACATGATGTTCGTGATGTCGATGCAGATGGTGCGGAAGATGTCCGAGGGCGTGTAGATGATGAGGTCGTTCATCGCCGAGACCGCGTCCTCGCCGAGGATGTCCACCCGGAAGATCACCTTCCCGAACTCCCGGGAGATGTGGCCGTAGTCCTCGAGGGCGACCCTCCGGATCACGTCGAGGGGGGTCTCGCCCGAGGAGGCGAGGATGGACATGAAGGCGAGGGCATAGGGGATCTGACGTTCGATGTCCAGCTTCTTGTTCGTGATCTGGTTCTGGAGGTAGAAGGGGAAGGCCCCGATGGAGATCGCTGCCACGGCTCCGGACACGAGGACGATGTACGGGAAGGTCCCTTCGACGGCGAAGGGGACACCGGGGAGGGTAACGGGGGGAAGATCGACCCGGAAGGGGGTAACCGGCGAGGCGAAGATGAGGACGGCTCCGATGATACCGGCGAGGGACCCGAGGATCGCGGTCCCGAACCAGAGGGAGAGGAACATCCCGGGGGTCATCTCCATGTCGGCCTGATAGAGGAGCCGCGCGGTCCCCTCGTCGGCCCTCCGTTCAAGGAACTTCCCGTGGTTGTAACAGAACCGCTTGAAGTACTCGACGAGGCCCGGGCGCATCGGCGTGGGAAGCGGGGCCTCCTGTCCCATCGGCTATGGCACCGCCACATCGACCGGAGGCAGCTTTCCGGATTTGACCTGAATGGTCCCGTTCCCCCGGTAGATGGTGCTTGCGTTCCCGTAGCTGTACGTCATGTTCCACTGGGGTGAAAGGACCAGGGTTCCATCCGTGTTGGTCACGATGAAGCTGACCACCGCACCGTTTACCGGATTGTTCCGGAGGTCCCTTACCGTCGCATTGATCCCGGTGTCGCCCGAACCCTCGGTGAACTTGCTCACCTGCAGGGTTACGGCCGGGTTGAAGGCCTGGTTTCCGGGGATCTCGACCGGCGCCGAAGCAGCCACCATGCCCCGGTCGTCGGTAACGGTGAGCTGGGCAAGGAAGGGCCCGTTGTCATCGAGTATCTGCCTCACGACTTTGCCCGGGGGGATGGGAATACCGGGAAGGTCCGGGGCGCTCCAGTTGACCGGCTGGGGAAGGCTGGGATCGGAACCATCGAGAAGCGTCCAGTTCCACTGTACCACGTTACCATCGGCCGTCGAGCCGGAACCATCCAGGACGAGGACCGCTCTCTGGGCAACCGTGAGATCCTCCGTCTCTATCTGGTACTTGATGACCGGGACGGGCGGCTTGAAGGTCGCCTCGAAGACGTTCTGGAGCGAGGTGACTACATCGACGGTCACGCCGCCATCGTCAGGGAGGTAGACCGAATTGTTGGTCGAGTCGAAGGGGTAGATGGGGTTCTGGGGGGAGAAATTGGTGATCAGGCTGACACTGACCCTCACACTCTTCGTTGCCGGCACGACCAGGTAGTGCGAGAGGTTATACATACTTCCCGGGGGGGTGTCGCTCGAATAGTTATACGCGAATTTCACCTGGCCGCCATTTCCCGGCTTGACGCCGATCCCGGTCACGAACGAATCCTTGGTATTCAGGTTGATGAGGGTAAACCCGAGGGTGGACCAGTTGTCGGCCGAGTCCGACCCGCTCGTGTTCGTGATGTTCCATTCGTCCGCGCTGTCCGTGAGGACGATGGACTGGATCTTCAGGTCTTCGTTCTGGACGTCGGCGAGGTGGCTCTGCCGGTTGATGGTGTCCTTCTCCATCTGGGAGACCATGAGGGCGAGCCCCGCCACCGCGGTAACCGCCACGAGGATGAGGAGGAGGGTCCCCACGATGACCGACACCCCCTCCTCCCGCCGCCCGCGGCGAACGTGCTGCATGAGGTACCATCCGCTGCCGGTCTTATAGTCGTTCCCTTCATAATATATATAAACAGTATATTCTCAATAGTTCAAATCAGGACCCTTCGGGGATAAATCAGAGTAAGCCGGATTCTGCAGGCCGCCGGCGGCAGGTTCATTCACCATGAAAACTTTGCACCGACGAGAGCCGGGGTCCGCGAACCCGGCACGGGGTGCACCGAACCGAAAGCTTGTTATTTTTGGCCTCTGACTCTATAGAATAGGATGAGAATATATATTATCGCCCAGGTCGCCATCTACGCGGTTCTCCTCGTCGCCATCCTCCTCTTTACCGGACTCGCCGGCTGGCTCGTGACCCATGGCATGGTCTGGTTTGCACCTCACCCTGGCAACGAGACCGGGAACGGGACCCGGTTCCTCACGCCTGCTCTTCTCACCCCGGTCCCCCCGAGGCCGGTACCTTCCGTGCTGCAAACCCTGGCACCCCTGCCGGAGGACACCGTCGGTGAGGTCGCGGCGGGGACGACTCCTGCGGTCTCCCTCACGCCGACACCCACGGAACCGTCGGTTCTTCCCCTCGGCGATACGTACCGGTACGGCTTCGCGGGGTCTGCCATCGAGACCTCGGTGTACCGGTACGAGTACCTCGACCGGTACTCGTGGTGGGATCCGGACTGGGGGAGATTCTATCCCGAGATCCCTGCGGCCGGGAACCGGTTCCTCGTCATCTTCCTCCACCTGGTGAACACGGGATCCCAGGCGCAGTGGATCCCGTCGGCAGATGCGATCGCTGCCTGCGACCCCGACGGGACGTGCTACGACCACCGCCCCTACCGGAACAGTACCGGTTACAACGACTTCCAGAACCAGACATTCGCATCTGAGTACCAGTGGGTCAGGGAGCTGGGCGTCAATGACCGGGACTACGAGTATATCCGGGAAAATAGTTTCATGGGAGAACAGGGCGGAGGGTTTATCTGGCCGGGGACGAGCAATGCCATCGACGGGTACCTCCTGTACGAGGTCCCGAGGAACCTCACCCCCGGGAACACGACGATCAGCATCTGGTTCAACAACGTGAGCCAATCGAGCTGGGTCCTCCAGCCAGCCCGCGTGGCCGGTGGCCTCCCCCCCTTCTCTGCCTTCTCGCCTTCCCTCTCGTCGGGGCCATGGCCGCTCCTCGTTTCATTCACCGATATGAGCTCCGGGTCTCCCGCCTCATGGTGGTGGGACTTCGGCGACAACGAGACGAGCAACGAGGAGAGTCCGCGGCATGTGTACTGGTACCCCGGATCGTACACCGTCACCCTGACGGTGCGGAATATCCATGGATCGAACATGACCACCGTGAAGGACGGGGTCGTCGTCCGGGGCGGGCCTCCCCAGAACTCCACCCATGCCGTAACCTTCCGCACGAACCGGCCCGGGTACATAAGCGACGGCTCTTACCTCACCTTCGCCAACCTCGGCCTCCCGGGGGAGATACACCTGAACGGGACGTCGAGGGACCTCCCCAGCCCCTCGATCATCGGCCTCCTCTTCAACGGGGATGGCGACGGGGAGGTCGGGATACACGGCCGGCGGTTCGAGAACCTCACGTACGGGAACCTGACCCTCTATGTCAACGGCTCCGAGGTGGACCGTGGGAGGGCCGACGGTATCCTCGTACCGGGGTGCTCGAATTTCTCCACGGCTTTCACCTACTCGCTCCCGGTCTCCGATGGCATGGTGTACCTCTCCTGGGACGAGCTCGTGGTCCTGGACGGAGGGGATTACTCCGGGTACACGATCAGGGGTCTGGGACTGGACGAAGGGGGATCCCTCTCCGTGCAGGTCGGGGCGAACCGAACCCTCATCGCAGGAAATGCCTCTGAGTACCAGATGCCGGACCTCACCATCGGGGGTGTGTAACGCGGAAGGAAGTGAGGGCGATTCCTGTAGCCTGCCGGTTCCCCTGAGTCGGCGCATCCTCCGGAGGCTGCGGCGCCTGTACCGCGATCCGGTATTTCTCGCCCTCATGCCTCCGGTGGCCCTGACCTTCGATTACTCCATGACCTTCCGGCTCGCGGGGAGCCACGAGGCGGTCCTCGCATCCGAGGCGAGCCCGGCGGTGAGGCTCTTCCTCGCGAACCATCTCATGGTCGCGTACTTCCTCGCCCTGCTCGCCCTCTACTTCCTCGCCTCCCTCTCCATGCTCCGGTGGCTCAGGGACACGCGGTACTACTCCTTCGGGGTCGTGTCCGTCTGTATCGTCAGCACCGCCCACGGGATGGGCGGGCTCTCCTGGATCGCGAGGTCGGGCTCTTTCTCGGTTGCCGCGACCCTGTTCGTCACGTTCCTCTTCCTCCTGACCGCCCTCTGGATAGGCAGGAACCTCCTCACGGAACGGCAGCGCCCGAAGGGGGTTTCCTGACCCTCCCCACTCGGTGTTTCCACAACCTTTACATGATCCCGGATCAAGGAGTAAACCGGGTTTTCCATGCAGGAGGCATCCCCCGCGTCCCCCGTGATCGAGGCCGACGACCGCACGTTCCACGACCAGGTGGAGAAGGCGAAGCTCCCGGTCGCGGTGATGTTCTACACCCCGACGTGCGTCCACTGCAGGGCGATGACCCCCTACTTCCTCCAGTACGCGAAGGATTACAAGGACAGGGTCCTGTTCGTCCGGGTCGATGTCTCGGTCAACCTCTTCACCGGCGAGCGGTACGGGGTGAAGGGGACCCCCACCTTCAAGTTCTTCTGCCAGGGCAGGCCGGTGACCGAGCTCGTCGGGGCGGTCTATCCCGCGATCCTGAAGCGGACCGTCGAGGAGGTCCTCGCCCACGGGAAGGAGTGCATCCTGAAGTCCACCGAGATCGACTACGAGATCACGGGATACGCGTGACGGACCGATATCCTCATGGGCGCGGGTGAGAACCCCTTCCCATGGCACTGATCGGGGTTTTCATCCTCGTCCTCGTCGTCATCGCCTTTGCCGCGGTCGCGTACTTCGTCGTGAGGAACATCGTCCACCTCGCCATCAACGCCATCGTCGGCCTCGTCGCCCTCTTCCTCGTCAACACCTTCCACGTGATGCAGCTCGCGGGGAAGCCCGACATCGGGGTCGACTGGATCACGGTCATCATCTGTGCCCTCGCCGGGCTGCCCGGCGCGGTCCTCCTGATGGTGCTCGCCCTCTTCGGGCTCACGCTCTGATCGGGACCGTCTCCCTCCGTTCCCTTCCGCCCTTGCGGGGTGTCGTCGCCTTCCCCTAGTATTCGTCCTGCGGCTTCGAGGTCACCACGTCCTCGACCTCGGGGGAGAGGAGCCAGAGCACCTCCCTGACCTTCTCCCTGATCCCGGGATCGCGGTGGTCGCGCATACCGTCGAGGGCCGCGATCGCCCCGCGCTCGACCAGGGCCTCCCCCTCCCCGACGGAGGCGATGGCGGTGAGGACCGTGAGGGCCGCGCCGACGATGTGGACGTTCCGCTCCCCGAGGAGCCCCAGGATGGTGTCGATGCCGTCCCCGAGGATCAGGTCGTCCGGCCGCCAGTCCTCGTCGCCGGTGCTCACCGCGAGAGCTTCAGCCGCCATCTCCCGTACCCTCTCCTTCGGGTCGGCCAGGCGGCCGAGGAGGTCTTCCACGAGATCCTTCTGTTCCTGCAGTTCCTCCGTCATCTTCGTCCCTTCCTCTCCCTGTCGGTGGACGGGATGGGATAAAAGCCTGACGGCTCAGGGAGGGTCCGGCCGGGGCGGAAAAAAGGTGCAGGGGTCTTTCGGGGGACTACTTCTTCGTCACCTTCTCTTCCTTGAACATGAACTTCGCGACGAGGAAGATGACGAACGCGATGATGATGAAGTTGATCAGGGCGGCGAGGAAGTCCCCCCACGCGAACTGGAAGGGCCCGGCGTTCAGGACCGCGGTCTTCCAGTCACCGGTGGGCATCAGGGGCTTGATGAAACCCATGATGATGTCGTTCACGAGGGCCGTGACCACGGCGGTCGCCGCGACGCCCATGATGAAGGCGATGGCCAGGGGGACGACCTTGTACTCCTTCAGGAAATCCATGAACTCGCTCATGAGACTCATGTGAGAACCACCTCGATCAGACATGGGAGAGCCGTTATTTATCCGTTCCGAATCGTCCTGAAACCTTTTTACGGCGGACACCACGTGTCGCGTCAGATTTTGGAAACCGGGAGAAAGCGTATATAATCGATCTCCCCACCCTGAGAGCATGAAATGGATCCGGGTTCTCGGAATCCTCCTCGTGGTCTCGCTCCTCGCCAACGTGTACCTCGCGTACCAGCTGGCCCAGGCGGGCTCCGGGGACCTCTCGGCCCTCTCGAGCCGGATGAACCTGCTCGAGGCCGACAATGCCCGGCTCACGATGCAGCTCGACCGGGACAACCTCACCCTCGGTGACTACGAGAGCCAGCTCGGGCTCTACCGGCAGCAGCTCCAGGCCCTGACCGGCCTCATCAACGCCTCCCCGTCCGGGCCGGTCGGCTCGGCGGTTCTCCAGGGCCCCGCCGTGCTCCAGCAGATCGAGTACTCGGGGAACAGCCCCTTTGCCACGGGCCAGGTCGTGCAGTCCGGTGTGATGCTCAACATCAGCGCCGAGATCAAGCCGGGCGAGGGACGGGTGCTCGTGGACACGCAGCCCCTCATGGGGGTCGTCTTCCAGGACGCGGCGAACACCGCGGTCTACGTCGCCGAGAACCGGACGAAGGTCTCCCTCGCCGGTAGCGACGTCATCTTCTCCATCAACGCGCCGGGCCAGGTGCCCTCGGTCGACGGGCCGAGCGCGGGGGCCCTCATGACCCTCCTCACTATCTCGGCCATCGAGGGAAAGCCCCTCCGCGAGGACATCACCCTGACGGGGACCATCGACCAGGACGGGAACATCGGGGCCATCGGCGGGGTCGTCGAGAAGGCCCAGGCGGCGAAGGACTCGGGGAAGGCGCTCTTCCTCCTCCCGGGTGCGAACGCGAACCTCCTCCTGTACACCCAGCAGGCGAGGCAGTACTACGGGTTCACCGTCGTCCAGCAGGTGCCCCAGACGGTGGACGCGAAGGCCTACGTCGAGAAGAACATCGGGGTGCCGGTCCAGTACGTGAACACCATCGATGACGTGCTGAAGATAGCGACCGCGACGACCTGACGGCCGATCGAAGATCGGCCGTGGAGCGACGAGTCCACCGGACCGGTGCGACCTGACGGCCGGTCGAAGATCGGCCCGTGGAGCGATCTCCGTTTCGTTTCACGAAACGTCGATAACCCAAACCCATATTAACCCCCGCCGCCATGTCTCACCCGGGTTCCCGAACAGGGACCCGGGATTGGCATGGTGGAGGAGAGAACGTACCCCTATCCGCCGGGCGACGGCGAGGTGAGGTGGGTCTCGACGGAGTGGCTCGCCGGGCACCTGAAGGACCCCGGCCTCCAGGTCATCGATTCCCAGCCGAACATCCATGACTACATCCGGGGGCACATCCCCGGGTCGCTCTTCGTCGAGGAGAACCACTGGAGGTTCTCCCGGGACCGGCCCGGCGTCTTCCTCCCGCCCGCCATCGCCGAGGAGCTCCTCCGGGGGCTCGGGATCCGGGCGGGCGACCCCGTGGTGGTCGCCTCGAGCTCGGGGCCGCTCTCGGTCTGCACCACCTACATCGGCGACGGCCTCGAGCAGACGATGCTCGCCTACACCCTCGCGCGGTACGGGCACCGGAAGGTCTTCATCCTGGACGGGGGGGTCGACAAGTGGCAGCAGGAGGGGCGGCCCCTCACGCAGGCCTTCCCGAGGGTCGTCACGTCCGACTTCAGGGTCAGGCTCAGGGACGACTTCTCTATCGGGTACGACGAGGTGAGGGCGCAGAAGGATCGGTCCGACGTCATCCTCCTGGACGCCCGGCCGACCCCCGTGTACGAGGGGCAGGGCCCCTGGCCGAAGCCCGGGCACATCCCCGGGGCCGTGAGCCTGCCCTGGAAGAGCCTCATGGACCCGAAGAACGCGAAGCTCCTGAAACCCGACGACCAGATCCGGGCGATCCTCGCCGAGAAGAAGATCACCCCCGATAAGACCATCATCTGCTCCTGCGGGACGGGCCGGGAGGCGACGAACGAGTTCTGCCTCTTCCGGTACTATCTCAAGTACCCGAAGGTGAGGCTCTACGAGGGGTCGTTCACCGAGTGGACGATGTATCCCGACAACCCCACCGTGACCGGGAAGAACCCCCGGTGAACCCTTCCTTTTATTCGACGATCCTGTGGGCGAGCCGGATCAGGTTTGCGAGGGCCGACGGCGATCGGGATCAACTCCCGCGGCAGGTTCATCCGACAACGAATTTCCGGAGTAACCGGAGGAAGTTTGCGAGGCCCGACGGCGATCGGGACCAACTCCTGTGAAATATTCATCCGACAACGAATTTCCGGATTAACCGGAGGAAGTTTGCGAGGAACCGCTGCTGCCTCGCCATCCTCCGCACGAAGATCGCCTCCTCGG
>DATIYO010000124.1:0-7581 GCA_035517575.1 Methanomicrobiales archaeon | reverse complement strand
CCCCCTCTTCATATCCACCGGCCCCGACCAGGCGTACATCTGCGGTGGCGGGCCGTACTATGTCCAGAGCAGGAGCCTGCACTTCCAGTACACGAAGACCGCCTCGGTCACCCTCCCCTACACCACGAACCCCGGCGACCTCCTCGTCCTGAGCTTCGTGATCAACCAGTCCAACAGCTATGCGACCGTCTCGGACACGAAGAACGGAGCAGCGGCCTACAACCTGGTCCAGATGTCGACAGTCGGCGGATGGGGAAGGATGTACACCTTCTATGTCCCCAACTCGGCGGGCGGGGCCGGGCCGATCACCACCACCGTCACCCTGACCGCGCCGTCCGATAACGTCTTCGACGTCTTCCTCCTCGAGTATGGCGGGATCGCGACGGGGAGTCCTCTCGGTCCCACCTCGACCGGCGCGGACACGAACAGCGTCGGCATGAACACCTCCTTCCAGAGCATCACGAAGGCCCCCTCCCTCATCTATGCCTTCGGGGCGGACGACCATACCTGCCACGCCGCCCTCGCCTACACCGACCGCGAGACCGCCGACGGCCAGTGCGCCATAGACGAGACCGTCTTCCTGACCGGCTCCTACAACGCCACCGCCACCCAGAGCAGCACCGGCGCATGGGCCATGCAGATGACCAGCTTCAAGGCGCCGTGACCTCCTCCGTCGGCAGCGGTCATGCCCGGGAGCTCCCTCCAGCGCGCCTGAATATTGGTCCGTCCAGGCCGGATCCGGGATCCGCACGGGGGGTCCGTGAATCCATCCGTCAGGAGGAGGGTAAGGGAAAGTACTCAGCTTTTGCGAAGGACTAAACCGGTTCAGTTTACCTCCCAAAGGGACGTTCCCTCGGTACCTCCTTTCCCCGGATGCCCGGGGGCCGGTTTTGGAGGGCGCGCCCATTCCCGGAATGTGGGAAAAACAGGGCCTTTTCCCGGAAAGAGCCTGATATATCGGTGACCGCATGAAACCACTCTCGGGCGGGATTGTTATGGCGAGAATCGCCGTTTTAAAGCTTTTAAACCTCGTTTAAAGAGATTAAAAGAAATAAATGAAAAATCATTATCGAAAGACTTTATATATAAGAGTATGAAAATCATGGTACCGTTCATTGATCGGTCAGTGGTGTGTCTCAATGATGTATCGTCGGATAAGATATTCTCATCTGTCCATCCTCGGGTTTCTTCTCGCGGTCCTCGTCCTTGCCGCCCCCGCCATGGCAGATGTGGGCTGCGGGTCGCCAACCCCGACCCCGACCGCAACGCCGACCGCAACGCCGACTCCCGTTCCCACCCCGCAGGCCTTTTCCTGCCCGGCCGGGCAGTTGAACCTGACCTCCGCCGATGGAGAGGTGGTCGGGTGCGTCGCGGTCACGAACGACAACACCTACCTCTACGTGACCTTCACGAGCTCCCCCTCGTACCAGATGAGGATGGCGAACTGGTCCTGGGGGTACTCGGCCATCTCCGCCGTCCCGGCCAGCCTGATGAACAGCTACAGCTTCAGGGACGGGGAGACGACCCACGCGTTCCCGGGCGTCTTTATCGGGGACGCCGTCGCCTCGGACATCGCCTCGATCACCCTGGCCGCGTACGCCACGGTCGAGAAGAAGGGCGGCCAGACCTGCAGCTGGGTGGCGAGCGACGCGACCGAGACCTTCAGCGCGTACAATAACACGGCGCTCGGTCCGGACGTCACGGGTGTGCCCTCGTACCCGAAGGCCCCCCTGAGGACGGGCACGGCTGTGCTCGCCTACATATCCCCGTGGCACAACCCGTCGCTCTACTTCGGGACCTCGAAGACCCCCTTCGCCTTCACCATCGGGAAGTGGATCTGGGAGAGCTACTGGGTGAAGGACCCCTGGAAGGGGGACGTCGTCGACTTCACGAAGACCTTCAACCTCGCCGGCACCCCGGTGAGCGGGACCCTCTGGATCACCGCGGACGACGGGTACAACTTCTCCCTGAACGGCGTTCCCGTCGGTTCCGAGGGGCTGAACAACGGCTGGCGGACGAGCAACCTGAAGTACGCCTATGTCCCGGGCCACGGGCTCTGGAAGTCGGTGGAGAAGTACGACCTCACGAAGTTCCTGAAGCAGGGGAGTAACACCATCTACATCCAGACCGCGAACCGGTACATGGGCTGCGACAACTACCTCCCGCCGGGCGTCACGGCCACCGACACGGACTTCGCCTCGGACGGGAGCTCGGCGATCACTCTCGGGGGCAGCTCGGTTGTGAGCTGCGGCGGGTCCTGTGCCGAGCCCAAGGGCACGCTCACGACGAACATCGGCGCCCTGATCTACGAGGCCCAGATCTGCAGCTCCTCGACGATAACGAAGGAAGCCTGGGTCCTCGACTCCACCGGCGCGAAGTCCTTCGCCTACCGGATCAAGCGGGTCGTCCTCACCTTCTCTCCGCAGGACGCGCTCCTCAGCCTGCCCCTGCACGAGACCACCCAGGCCATGACCGTGAAGGCCGCGGACCGGTCGGTCGGCATCGCGAGCGCCCCGCTCGTGCTCAACACCACCTTCGGGGCCTTTGACAACGGGAAGCAGTCCGAGAGCGCGACCACGGATGGAAACGGCCTCGCGGGCTTCACCATCACGTCGACGAGCCCCGGGAAGGCGACCATCCTCGCCTGGATCGACGCGAACGGGAACGGCATGCCCGACTCCTGGGAGTGGAGCTCCACGACCACCGTCGAGTGGCTCTCCCCCGCGGCCATCACCCTCTCGGACTCGGCCGCGACCGTCCAGCTGCCCGACGCGCCGGTGACCGCGAGCGCGACCGTGCTCGACCAGGACGGCTTCCCCATGGAGGGCGTCCCGGTGACCTTCACCATCGGCTTCAACGATGGCACGACCACGACCACCACGCAGGTCACGTCCGTGACCGATGAGAACGGGGTCGCCCAGGCCGTCGTCGCCGAGAACACCGCGGGGACGGCCACCGTCACCGCCGCGTACGGCACCACGGTGAGCGCCCCCGCGACCTCATCCTGGCTCCCCGTGCCCGTGGTGGTCCTCGCGCCCGCGGCCCCCGACCCCACCCCGTCGCCGACCCCGACTGATACCCCGGCGGTGGACACCACCACCGGGACCCCCACCCCCGACGCGACCCCTGCCCAGGGTTGAGGAAGGGCGGGAAGGGGAGACCCGGGCGCACCGGGTCTCCCCGGGCCTTGTTTTCTCCCTCCCTCCGGCCCCCGTGTCGCCGGCAGAGATTTATATCCTTTCCCGTGAATATTATGGTAAGATGTTCTGCCGAGAGAGGGAGAGGGGGCTCTCCGAGATCGTCGGTTTCATCCTCGTCCTCGCCGCCATCGTGATCGCCTTCGGCCTCTACGCGACCTACGGGATACCGGCCCAGGGCAGGGAGGGGGAGATCTCGCACATGAACGACGTGAAGGACCGGATGGTGGAGCTCAAGGTCAACCTGGACTCCCTCTGGTCGAACCGGCAGTGCGGCACCGCCATCGGCACCTCCTTCACCCTGGGGACGGGCGGGGGCGGCACCACCGGCTCCTTCTCCATCATCCCGATCCTCGAGCCGGTGAAGACGGTCGCGACCCTCGCCCTCGACCAGCGGGCCGAGTACATCACCATCTCCCAGGACTCCCTCCTCATCGTGAACGACCCCGCGAAGAGCTGGAACGAGACAGGGGCCATCGGCACGGGCCCCACCACCATCACCTTCAACACGACCCCGAAGTACTTCCTCGTCATCCTGACCTCGCCCGACCTCCTCCAGAAGCACGGGGTCCAGGTCCTGCCCGCCTCGGGCTCGGGCTGGCAGGCCTGGGTGAACGTGACCCCCGTGTACACCTACTCGCGCAGGTTCTGGCTCACGAACACCACGAGCGGCCAGGTCACCGGCTCGGGGGAATACAACGAGTCGCGGTGGAACCGGACCGACATCACGGTGAGCACCTGGATCGGCGGGGTGGGGCTCATGCAGGACTTCATCGTGGTGAAGAACATCACCGCCTCGCCCCCGACGGCCTATGCCGTCGACCTCATGAACCCCGCCTACGGGCTCAGCACGAGCCTCGGCACCCCCCAGGTCATCACGGCGCAGAAGAGCGACGCGACCATCACCGCGACCTACCTCACGAACTACAGCTACTGGCCGACCCAGACCTCCCAGAGCTGGACCATGGGCTCCCTCGAGTACCGCAGCCAGAACGAGTACTGGATCCCCCAGACCTATTACTACCAGATGGGCGGGGTCTTCCTCGAGCAGAACGAGGGGAACACCGTGAAGGTCCCCCCCGCCATCACCTTCACCCTCTCGAACGGCGTCCCCGTGGTGCAGGTCAACCAGATCCTCCTCTCGGGCACGGGGGTCATCGAGGGCTCGGGCCCCGTCCAGGTGACCTCCTCGGTGGGTTCCATCACGACCACCCCGATAGTCGCGGGGAACAACACGAGGTTCGTGAACATCAGCGTGCAGGCGCAGACCACGAACGCGTCCCAGATGTGGCTCTCGGCCTTCCAGACGGCCGCGGCAAAGGCGGGGTTCCCCCCGAGCATCTACACGAACGCGACCGGCGGGCTCGTGAGCTTCATCAACATCACCCCGGACGTGAAGAACTACGGGGTCAGCCTCACCCTGAACAAGGTGATCGTGAACACCGCGATCCAGTCCGCGGTGCCTGGCGGGTGATCCTCTGAAGGCAGGTGCGGTATCCGAGACCATCGGCGCTGTCGTCCTCATCTCGGTCGCCGCGATCGCCGTGGGGATCATCGCCCTCGTCTTCTTCTCGAGCCCGCTCCCGACGAACATCCCCGCGTTCTCCGGCCTCATCTCGAACACGAGCAACAGGGTCTACATCTCCCACGAGGGCGGGGACTCCCTCTACGTCGGCCAGTTCCAGATCCTCGCCGACTACGGGGGGAAGATGGGGGTGGACGAGACGGCGAACTTCACGAAATCACTCCCCTCGAACGTCTTCTCCCTCGGGATGCGGATGAACGCCACCCTGCCCGCGAACGTCACCCACATCGTCATGATCTACAACACCACCTGGGGAGGCGGCAATGTCCTCCTCGAGGCCGACCTGCAGGGCGTGATCCCCCTCTCCCCGCCTGGCTGGTATTCCCCGTACTGGCTCTACCGGAAGAAGATCATCATCGACCACACGAAGGTCGCGGGATCGCTGACCGGCTTCCCCGTCCTGATCAACCGTGCCGACGTGCAGGTCGGGAACGAGGCCCAGCAGCCGAGCGGGAACGACATCCTCTTCACCGCTTGGGACGGGACGACGAAGCTCCCCCACGAGCTCGAGTCCTACAACTGGAACGGCGGGACGATGGTGGTCTGGGTGAAAGTCCCCGCCCTCTCCCCCACCACCGACACCGTGATCTACATGTACTACGGGAACTCGAACGCGCCGAACCAGCAGAACCCGACGGCCGTGTGGTCCCCGGATTACACGGGTGTCTGGCACCTGAACGCCTCCTTCTCCGATTCCACCTCGAACGGGAACGGCGGGACGAACAATGCCACCACCGATGTGGGAGGGCAGATCGGCGCCGGCCGGAGTTTCAGCAACGGGAACTCTGTCACGATAGCCGATGCGGGCTCGCTCGACATGACGGCCGGTCAGGACTTCACCATGTCCGCGTGGGTGAAGACCTCTCAGGCAGCGGTGGCCGGCACCTGGCCCGCCCTCTTCCGGAAGGTGAACGACCCCACGCGCACGGAGGGGTACGGCCTCTATCTCCACAACCAGAACCTGAACGGGGGCCACTGGTACTTCGAGCTGGAGGACGGGCCCTACTACGGGGCGTACGGGCTGAACAACATCGCCGACGGCACCTGGCACTACGTCGTGGGGGTGAGGGCCGGGTCCACGGTGAACGCGTACGAGGACGGGACCCCCGGGGACTCGATCCCGGGCTCCGCGGGGGATCTCTCGAACGGGAACACCCTCACCATGGGTGCGAACTCGATGTCCCCGCCGGACACCCTGTTCTACGCCGGGAGCCTCGACGAACTCAGGATCGCGAAGACCGCACGGCCCCTCTCGTGGATCAAGACCGAGTACAACAACCAGAAGAACCCGGGTATCGGAGGCTTCCTCGTCTCGGTGAGCAACGAGCAGACGCCCCTTTCCATGACCTGAGCCGGGGAATGGGGCCGATAACGGGAAAATAAGTGTTTGAAAATCCTTCATCAATGCATAAACGAGAATTTTAAATAAGAATCTTTAAGTATATCCTGAGGAAGATATCTCAAACAACGGGGGAGAACATGTCCCGGCACGGCGTGACGGGGGAGGGGGCCCGGGCGGTCTCGGAGGCGATCGGCACCATCGTCCTCGTCGGGATGGTGATGGTCGGGGTCGTCCTCGTCGGGATGCTCCTCCTCTCGGGGCCGACCGCCACGAAGGTCCCCGTCTTCGACGCCATCATCTCGAACCAGTCGAAGACCGTCTACATCTACCACAAGGGCGGGGACGCGCTCTATGCAGGGACCTACAAGGTCTTCGTGAACGGGAACGACTCGACCGCCTACTTCTCCATCATGAGCCCCTACGGGGACCCCTTCTCGGTGGGGAAGACCCTCGTCGGGACCCTCCCGTACATCCCCGTCCACGTGGCCATCGTGTACAACCAGACCGGAGGCGGGGCGACCGTCCTCGCCGGCCAGGACCTGTACGGGACCGCGACGCTCACCCAGAACCCGAACTCCTGGTACTTCAACCCCACGGCGAACAACTGCAGCTGGCGGTACCGGAAGAAGATCACCATCGCCCACGGGCAGGTCACCGCCGACCAGTCCAGCTTTCCGGTCCTCGTGACCCTCACCTCGGACCCCGACCTCACGGCCCATGCCCGGACCGACGGGAACGATATCGTCTTCACGGGCTCCGACGGCGTCACGAAGCTCAACCACGAGATCGAGAACTACACGGCGGGGAGCCTGGTCGCCTGGGTGAACGTCCCCGCCCTCTCGTCCTCGACCGACACGGTCCTCTACCTCTATTACGGGAATACCACCTCGCCCCCCCAGCAGAACAGGAACGCCGTCTGGGACGCGAACTTCAAGGCGGTCTGGCACCTGGGGGAGGTGGGCACGACCGGGGCGAACGCGTACAACGACAGCACCTCGACCGCGAACAACGGGCAGGGCGGCGGCGGGACGGCGGGCGCGGTCCCCGCGCAGGTCGCGGGGAAGATCGGCTATGCGCAGAGCTTCGACGGGGCGAACGACTACATCGCGACCTCCACGAACTTCGCCACGAAGCCGGATGTCTTCACCCTCTCCGTCTGGTTCAAGACCTCGATGGCGACATCGGGAAAGCTGATCGGTTTCGAGGACCAGCGGACGGGGACCGCCTCGGCCAGTTTCGACCGGCACCTCTACGTGGGGACCAACAACCGGCTCGTGAGCGGGGTCTGGAACCTCACCCCCGGCGCGGCATATTTCGTCAAGTCGCCCGCGGCAGTCAACGACGGTGCGTGGCACTACGCGGTCATGACCATGGCGACGGACACCCAGAGCCTCTACCTCGACGGGAGCCTGGTCGGCCAGAATGTCTCCCTCGGCGAGAACCCCATGAGCGCCTAT
>DATIYO010000123.1:0-5151 GCA_035517575.1 Methanomicrobiales archaeon | reverse complement strand
GTGGTGGCGCCGGTGAAGGTCGTCCTTGAGGAGGTGGTCCTCGAACGGGGGGCCTTCCGCCTCTCTGCATCGGGCAGCTTCGCCGAGGGGGTCCACCTGGTCACGGGGCCGGTCGGGAGCGGGAAGTCCACGCTGGCCCTCGGCCTCGCCGGAGCGATCCGGCCGGCTTCGGGGCGGATCGTGAAGGACGGGGTTGGTTCCACGGCCCTGACCCTGCCCTTCGCGGGCTACCAGGTGACGGGCGGCACCCTCGAGGCCGAGGCGGCGGCCTGGGGGGTCCGGCCCGGGACGGCCCTCGAATCGGCGGGCCTTTCGGGGAGGGGAGCCGACGACCCCCTCAGGTGCAGCACGGGAGAGCTGAAGCGCCTCGTCCTCTCCTGCGTGCTGGCACGGGAATGGGACCTGCTCATCCTCGACGAGCCCTACGGCTCCCTCGACCGGCCGTGGAAGGCGGAGCTCTCGAGGCTGCTCGGGGGGCGCGGGAAGGGGATCACCATCCTCCTCACCCACGAGGACGAGCACCTCCCCCGGGTCGACGAGATCTGGGAGATCCGGGCCGGCCGGCTCGTCTCTCTCGGGAAGGTGCCTGCGGCGATCCCTCTCTGGTCGGGGGCGCCCGGGTACCTCCGCGCCGCCCTGGAGAACGGGGCGGTCCCCGCGAACATCAGCCCCGAGGACGCGAGGGATGCCGCGTGCAGGACCCACGGCTGATCCTCGCCTCCACCGTCGCCCTCTCCCTCGCGGCCTTCGCGAGCGCCTGGGGGGCCCTCCTCGCCCTCGCCTGGTGGCTGATCGCGACCCCCCGCCGGCTCCCCGCCAGCCGGTGGCGGCCGGCCCTCGGCCTCCTCGTCCTCGTCGCCGCGACCGCCGTCTTTGCCTCCCTGTCCGGGGCGAACGGCCCCTCGTACTTCCTGCGGATCTCGGTCGTCCTCCTCGTCGCGTCCTGGGCCTACGGCGAGCGGAAGGGCGGGGAGCTCCTGGACATGGCGACCTGGGCCCTCGGGGACCGCACGGGGTTCGAGCTCGGCCTCGTCGCCGAGATGGCCGTCCAGTCCCTCGAGGTCCTGGACCGGGACCTCGGGACGGTCCTCCAGGCGATCCGGCTCAAGGCCGGGAGGGTCACCCTCGGGGGCCTCGTCCCCGCCCTCGCTCTCCTCGTGCGGCGGGAGCTCGACCGGTCCCGTGACCTGGGGGACATCCTCGCGGTCCGCGGGTACCGGCACGGGGGAAGCCTCTGTCCCCGGTTCTCCCGGGGCCGGTGGGACCTTCCCGCCACCGCCTTCGCCGTGGCGATCGCGGTCCTCGCCCTCGGGCTCCTGAGGTGACATTTTTTATACTTGCACCATCTATTTTTCAAAGGTTTAGCCCTCAGGCCGCCTGCCGATTGTGGCCCCGGCCCGGCCAGGGGGAGGGAGCATGAACCGACTGCGCATCACGGACACCACGCTGCGGGACGCCCACCAGTCCCTCATAGCGACGCGCCTGCGGACCGACGACAGCCTCCCCCTCGCCCGGGCCATCGGGAAGGCCGGCTTCTGGTCGGTCGAGGCCTGGGGAGGGGCGACCTTCGACACGGCGATCCGGTTCTGCAACGACGACCCCTGGGACCGGCTCTCGGCCCTCGCCGAGGCCCTCCCGAAGACCCCCATCCAGATGCTCCTCCGGGGCCAGAACCTGGTGGGGTACCGGCACTACCCCGACGACGTGGTGGAGAAGTTCGTCGCCGCGGCCCACCGGCGGGGGGTCGCCGTCTTCCGGGTCTTCGATGCGCTGAACGACCTCCGGAACATGAAAAAGGCGATGGAGGAGGTGAAGAAGGTCGGGGGCCACCTCCAGGGCGCCATCTCCTACACGACGAGCCCCGTCCACTCGATCCCGAAGTTCGTGAAGATGGCAGGCGAGCTCGCGGCGATGGACTGCGACTCCATCTGCATCAAGGACATGGCGGGGCTCATCAAGCCCGGGCCCACGAAGGATCTCATCCAGGGGATCAAAAAGGCGACGGGCCTCCCCGTGGACCTCCACTCCCACTCCACGGCGGGCATCGCCCCGATGTCGTACCAGGCGGCCATCGAGGCGGGCGTGGACATCCTGGACACGGCCATGTCCCCCTTCTCCCTCGGGACCTCCCAGCCCCCCACCGAGAGCGTCGTCGCCTCGGTCCAGGGCACCGACCGGGACACGGGGATCGACCTCGCGACCCTCCGCGAGGTGAGGAACCTCTGCCTCGCGATCCGGGAGAAGTACCTCGGGATCCTCGACCCCATCTCCGAGCGGGTGGACTCCGACGTGCTCCTCTACCAGCTCCCGGGCGGGATGATCTCGAACCTGGTCTCGCAGCTGAAGGAGCAGGACGCCCTGAACCGGCTGGACGACGTGTTCCGGGAGATCCCGCGGGTGCGGGAAGACCTCGGCTACCCGCCCCTCGTCACCCCGACCTCGCAGATCGTCGGGACCCAGGCGGTCTTCAACGTCCTCATCGGCGGCGAGCGGTACACGAACGTGACGAAGGAGGTGAAGGACTACCTCCGCGGGCTCTACGGGAAGCCGCCCGGGCCGGTGAACGAGGAGATCCGGCGGAAGATCATCGGCGACGAGAAGGTGGTGACCGTCCGGCCGGCCGACCTCCTCGAGCCCATCTACGAGCAGATGAAGAAGGAGGCGGAGGCGGCGGGCCTCGTGAAGAAGGAGGAGGACGTCCTCACCTACATCCTCTACCCTGCCATCGCCCCCGCCTTCCTGAAGGGCGAGAAGAAGCAGGAGTCTCTCCCCAGGCGGCAGCCGGCCGCGGCCCCGGCCGCACCCGAGGTGCCCTCGGCGATGGAGGTGGAGGTGGACGGCGAGGTGTACTCGGTCCGGATCGTCTCGGTCGGGGGGACCGCGGTCGTCGCAAAAGCCGGCACTTCCCCGGCCGCGAAGGCGCCGCGGGGCGAGATCGAGGGCGGGATCCGCTCGAACATGCAGGGGATGGTCCTCAAGGTCCTCGTCCGGGCCGGCGAGGCGGTGAAGAAGGGCGACCCGCTCATGGTCCTCGAGGCGATGAAGATGGAGAACCCCATCGTGAGCCCGCGCGACGGGAAGGTGACTGATATCTTCGTGGATACCGGGGACGTGGTCGCGAGCGGCGACGTGCTCCTGGTGGTCCGATGAGCGACTTCGAACGGATCCTCATCGCGAACCGGGGCGAGATCGCGATCCGGGTGATGCGGGCCTGCCGCGAGCTCGGGATCGAGACGGTCGCGATCTACTCGAAGCCCGACGAGAACGCCCTCCATGTCAAGTACGCGGACGAGGCCTTCTGCGTCGGCGAGGCCCACCCCTCGAAGTCCTACCTGAACATGCCCCGGATCGTCGAGGTGGCCCGGAAGGCGGGGGCGGGGGCGATCCACCCGGGCTACGGGTTCCTCGCCGAGAACGCGGCGTTTGCGAAGCTCGTCGAGTCCGAGGGGCTCATCTTCATCGGCCCCCACTGGCGGACCATCGAGGCGATGGGGAGCAAGATCGGCTCGAAGCGGATGATGCGGAAGGCAGGGGTACCGGTCCTTCCGGGCACCGAGGAGGGGACCACCGCCGAGAAGGCCGCGAAGGTGGCCGACGAGATCGGTTATCCCGTCATCGTGAAGGCCTCGGCGGGCGGCGGCGGCATCGGGATGCAGATCGTCGACTCGCCCGCGGGGCTCGGGGCCGCCCTCTCGGGGTCGATGCGGATCGCCCGGTCGGCCTTCGGCGACGCCACGGTCTTCATCGAGAAGTACCTGGTCCGGCCGCGGCACATCGAGTTCCAGGTCCTCGCCGATTCATCGGGGCACACCGTCCACCTCTACGACCGCGAGTGCTCCATCCAGCGCCGGCACCAGAAACTCGTCGAGGAGGCGCCCTGCCCGATCATGACCCCCGAGCTGCGGGAGAAGATGGCGAGGTCGGCGCTCCGGGTGGCGAAGACGGCGGGGTACACGAACGCGGGGACGGTGGAGTTCCTCTACCAGGCCGGGAACTACTACTTCATGGAGATGAACACCCGCCTCCAGGTCGAGCACACCATCACCGAGCAGGTCACGGGGATCGACATCGTGAAGCAGCAGATCGCCATCGCCGCGGGGCACGACATCCCCTTCTCCCAGGACGAGGTCTCCCTCCGCGGCCATGCCATCGAGTGCCGTATCAATGCCGAGGACCCGCTGAAGAACTTCCAGGCCGACCCGGGGAAGATCACGCGCTACCGCTCGCCCGGCGGGCCCGGGATCCGGCTCGACTCCGGCATCCACATGGGGTACTCCATCCCCGTGCTCTACGACTCCCTCATCTCGAAGCTGACCGCCTGGGGCTGGGACCGGGCCGAGGCCATCCAGCGGATGCGCCGCGCCATCTACGAGTACGTCATCCTCGGCGTGAAGACGACGCTCCCCCTCCACCATGCCCTGATGCACCACCCCCAGTTCGTGAAGGGGAACACCCATACCCACTTCCTGAAGGACGAGGGGGTCCTCGACACCCTGGAGCGCTACGTCCGCGAGGAGGAGACCCGGATGCAGACCCTCGCGGCCTCCCTCCGGGGCGGGAGGGAGGTAGTCGCCATCACCGCCGCCGTGAACGCCTACGTGGCTGGGCAGGCGAAGGGGAAACGCGAGGGACGATAGCCCGGGCGAGAACCCGGGGAGATAGCCCCCCCTATCATCGCTCCACTCCTGCTCCTTTCGGGAGCAGTCATCGTTGCTCCATGCCGGTTTCTCCGCACCTTCGGTGCTCGAGGTCGGTTATAATGAAGCCTCCCTCTTACGAAACCTGCCGCTCCGTCTTTAGAAGAGCGGCGGATGAGAAGACCATCAGGTTGTCGAAACCTCTATTTCTGAAAGGTGAGGATAGGTTTAAGTGAGCCGTCCCCCGTCCCTTCCACGTCAAGGACGTGTTCGGGATGAAGAAAACCGAGATCACCCTGCTCCTCCTGGTCCTCGCGCTCGCGGTCCTCCTCGCCGGCTGCACCCGGCCCGCTGCCTCCCCCTCCCCGACCCCTGCCGCGACAACGGCACCGGCCTCGGCGGCCGCGCCGATGATCCCGGCGACAACTTCGGGGGCCATCGACACGGTCACCGTCGTCACGAACCCCCGGTACGGGCCGATCCTCGCGGACGCGGACGGGAAGACCCTTTACTA
>DATIYO010000122.1:0-11766 GCA_035517575.1 Methanomicrobiales archaeon | reverse complement strand
CCCCTCGATGTGCGAGGCGACGAGGCCCCGTACCGCCTCCTCGCTCAGGTTCCGTACTCTGGCCACCCGGGGGACCTGGTAGTACGCGGCGGCGACGCTGATATCCGGGTCGAGGCCGCTCGCCGATGCCGTGACGAGGTCGACCGGGACGGGCAGGGTGTTCGTCGGGTCGGCCGCGCGGAGGGCGTCGACCCGGGCCTTCACCGCGTCCTCGAGCGCGGGGTTGGAGGGCCCCAGGTTCGAACCCCCCGAAGAGCCAGCGTTGTAGGGCGGGGAGGTCGCCGACGGGCGGCCCCAGAAGTACTTCGGCGAGGTGAAGGGCTGGCCGATGAGCGCCGACCCGACGACCGTGCCGTTCTGCACGATCAGGCTCCCGTTCGCCTGGGCAGGGAACGCGAGCTGGGAGATGACCGTGACGACGAGCGGGTAGAGGACCCCGGTCAGGAGGGTGAGGAGGATGAAGATCAGCAGTGCAGGCTTGAGCTGCTTCTTCGCCATGGAAAGGAATTCACGGAACGCAGGGACCACCCGACCCGCTGCACTTCTCATCCATGGGAGAGATGCGTACTGTTCCGGTCTGCGGATTGCCGCTATATAAGGTATTTGAAACCCGACCGGTGGAGCGGGAAGCCGGTGGAGCCGTGAACCCGTCGGGGCGGGATGCCGTGGTGGAAATCCGATTCCAGGAAACTATCTTTAAGATTTGCGCCCCGCGCACCCATGCGCCTTCCGGACGGGTTCCCGTATGCGTCGACGGGCCCATCTCTTATATGGGGGGAGCACGATAGAGAGAGACCATGGAAAAGACATACTCGGTGCAGATCCTCATCTTTCTCATCATCCTCATCCCTCTGACCTGGGCGGCGTGGGTCTTCTCGGGAGGGGATATCATGACCACCTTCTGGGCGGCCCTCTGGTCCGGTATCCTCGCCCTCCTCGTGTCGGCCGCCGTCAAGATCGCCGACCAGTGGGAGAAGGCGGTGGTCCTCAGGCTCGGGAGGTACCGCGGCCTCGAGGGCCCCGGCGTGTTCTACATCATCCCGGTCATCGAGCGGGTCGCCTACTGGATCGACCTCCGGATCTTCACCACCACCTTCGTCGCGGAGAAGACCCTCACGAAGGACACCGTGCCGGTCGACGTCGAGGCGGTCCTCTTCTGGAAGGTGGTGAACTCGGAGAAGGCGGCCCTCGCCGTGGAGAACTACCGGACCGCCATCTCCTGGGCGTCCCAGACCGCGCTCCGTGAGGTGATCGGGAAGTCGATGCTCGCCGACATGCTCGAGAACCGGCAGAAGCTCGACAAGGAGCTCCAGGGGATCATCGACCTCCGGACCGAGCAGTGGGGCGTGAACATCAGCTCGGTCGAGATCCGGGACATCCTCATCCCCCAGGAGCTCCAGAACGCGATGTCGATGCAGGCCCAGGCCGAGCGGGAGCGGCAGGCCCGGGTCATCCTCGGCGACTCCGAGCGGCAGATCGCCCAGAAGTTCGAGGAGGCGGCGAAGACCTACGAGAACAACCCGACAGCCCTCCACCTGAGGGCGATGAACATGCTCTTCGAGGGGTTGAAGACGGGAAGCCCCACGCTCGTCATCGTCCCCGCCTCCGCCCTCTCGACGATGAACATGGGGGACACCACGGGCCTCGTCGCCCTCGCCCAGAACCTCGAGGCAAAGAAGGAGCGGGAGAAACTCGTGGCCAAGGTGGAGAAGGAGGCGACCGAGGGGTACCGGCCGCCTCAGTAACTCGTTTTTCGCAGGCATCCCCATCCGCCCACGGCCCGATCGCATGACCGCTGAATTGCCAGCCGATATCGACGAGATCTACCGGAAGCTTCCACTCGACCGGATCCCCTGGAACAGCGAAACCCCCCCGGCTGCGCTCGTCGAGCTGGTCGGGAGGGGCAGGGTCCGGCCCTGCCGTGCCGTCGACCTCGGCTGCGGCGCCGGGAACTACGCGATCTGGCTCGCGAGGCAGGGGTTCGATGTGACGGGAATCGACAGCTCCCCCACGGCAATCCGGATAGCCCGGGAAAAGGCGGCTGGAGCCGGGGTTTCCTGCCGGTTCGTGGTCGCGGATCTCCTTGGAGATCTCCACGAAATCGACGGGAAGTTCGACTTCGGATACGACTGGGAGCTCCTTCATCACATCATGCCCGAGGACCGGGGGAAGTACACCAGAAATGTGCATTCCCTCCTGAACCCCGGAGCGACCTATTTCTCGGTCTGTTTCAGCGAAAAGGACCCCCAGTTCGGCGGGAAAGGGAAGATCCGGACCACGCCGATCGGGACGGTCCTCTACTTCTCTTCCGAGGATGAGATACGGGACCTGTTCTCGCCGTATTTCGCCATCCGCGAATTAACAACGATCACCGTGGCGGGGAAGTTCGGGAGCCACCGTGCGATCTCCCTGCTCGCCGAACGCCTCTGACTTCAGATGCGAGGGACCGGATTCGAACCGGTGAACCCCTTCGGGAACGGACCCTAAATCCGTCGCCTTTGACCTGGCTTGGCAACCCTCGCGTACGTTATTCTCGGTGACCGCCCGATAAATCCCTTCCGAGACCGGCGGACGGGCCCGTTCAGAGGGAAGCGGGCGAGGCTCCCGATCCCTGCCCCTTCCTGAACCGGTACCAGGTCACGCCGATGGCGAGGAAGAGGGGACCGAGGAGGAACCCCGAGATCCCGAGGACCAGGATCCCGCCGAGGAATCCGAAGAACATCATCCAGGCCGAGATGTGCGTCCGCCTGCCCATGAGGACCGGCCGGATCGAGAGCTCGGGGAGGAGCGCGACGACCAGGTACCCGATGAAGAAGACGAGGAAGAAGCCCCGCAGGTCGCCGATGGCGAAGGAGTAGAGGAGGAGGACGACCATGGGGATACCGGCCCCGAGGACGGGGACGAGCTCGCAGAGGGCGGTCGTCGTCGAGAGGTAGAGGACGTGGCCGTACCCGAGGATGTAGTAGAAGGGGACCGAGAGGCCGAAGGTGAGCGCGACGATCAGGAGATGGACGACGAGGACCGAGTGGAGGGTGTCGACGGAGACCGTCGCGAGCCGGCGGTAGCCGCCGAACCACTCCTGCGGCATCCGGAGGAGGACCCAGCGGAGGACGTTGTCCCCCTGCCAGAGGGCGAGGAAGAGCGAGGCGAGGAAGAGGAGGACCCGCCCGGAGAGGACGGCCGACGCGGGGGAGATCCCGGACCAGAAGTTCGCGACCGCGTCCACGATCCCCTGGATCCGCACCGTGCTCTCCCCGACCGCCCCGGAGGGGACCCCGAGGCTCTCGAACTGGGGCGCGAGGGCCTCGACGCCCTGCGCCGCCTTCCCGAGGAACTCCTGGTTGATGGCCCGGTTCTCCTGCATCACCCCGACCGTGAAGACGAGCCCCGCGACGGCGAACCCGAGGAGGACGAGGGTGAGGATGCCGGCCGCGAGGCTCTCGGGGACGAGGGCCGAGAGCCGGCGCTGCACGGGGGCGAGGATGACCGCGACCGCGACGCCCAGGGGGACGGTGTCGACCCACGGCCAGAGGACCGCGAGCACGGCCACGACCGCGAGGAGGCCTGCGACGAGGAGGATCTTCCGGATCGACGGGATCGCCATAGGCTGAGAGAGAGGTTCGACTCGCGAGTATAAAGCATCCCGGGCCGTCATGCCCGTGCCCGGCTGCACCTCTCTGGTGGGATCTGGGGATTCCTTTATAAGCACAGGCCGGGAACCCTTGATCAATGCTTCGGCACAGCTGCGGGTACGAGGCCAACTTCCATTGCAAGAACTGCCATATCCCGCTCGTGTACGACGAGAAGACCGGCCTCAGGTGCCCGAAGTGCGGGAGGAGGCCCCCCACCATCTGCCCCGGCTGCGGAAGGCCGTGGTGATCAGGTCTGGTTGAGGAGCCACTGGGCGTACTTCGCCCGGAGCATGCGGAGCTCGTTCGCCGAGAGATCCTTCCTGCCCTCCCTCTCGAGGAAGCGCTGGAGCTGGTCCACGACCTCCTCGGCGTCGGTGTAGTCCTTCACCTCGAGGTACGCGGGGGCAGACTTCACGTCGATGACCTGGCCGCAGACATGGCAGAGCTTGTGGCGCTGGAACCTGTCCACGTAGGTGAAGGTGCTGCAGCCCGGGCAGCGGATCACGATATACACAATGGGAGATCCGAGTGTCATACGATATACTTTCCCGTTCCCGGAGGATCGCGCCCGGATCGGCCCGGAACGGGTGGAAATCCCGAAAAAAAGGTTCGGGGGGCGGGATCAGTAGAGGACGTTCAGGATGAAGACCGCGACCCCGACCGCGGCCGCGACCACGGCCACGACATAGGGGTTGATCTGGATGGCACGCCGGTCCGTGCTCTCGTAGTAGTTGACGAGGCCCGCCGAGGAGATGAGCCTGCCACCTGCCTTTTTTGCCATGCGGAAAGCTATTACCCGGACAAGGATAAATAGGTATCAGCACCATGGAGAACGGTTTCGAGGTGGAGGGACGGGCCCTCCTGGGACGGGAGCTCGAGGTCCGGCCGGTCAGGATCACGGTCGAGGCCGGCGAGATCAGGGAGATCGCCGATCTGCCGTCGGCCCCCGATGCCTGGATCTGCCCCGCCCTCTTCAATGCCCACACCCACCTCGGGGACACCGTCGGCATGGACGTGCCCTGGTCCGGGTCCCTCGAGGAGCTCGTCACCCCGCCGGACGGCCTGAAGCACCGGATCCTCGCCTCCACCCCCCACGGGGCCCTCGTCGCGGCGATGCGCGCGAGCATCGGGGTGATGGCGAGGGCGGGGACGGCGGGCTTCGCCGACTTCCGGGAGGGGGGCGAGGAAGGGGTGCTCGCCCTCAGGAAGGCGGCCGAGGGGACGCCGGTCCGGCCGGTCGCCTTCGGGCGGGACGGCGGGGAACGGATCGCCGAGGGGATCGGGATCGCGAGCGTCCGGGACTGCCCCGATGCCGCGGCGGCGGTCGCCCGGGCGACCCGCGAGGGGAAGCTCGTCGCGATCCACGCGGGGGAGCGGGACCCGCTGGACGTCGACGGGGCCCTCGCCCTCGACCCCGACCTCCTCGTGCACTGCACCCATGCCACCGACCGGCAGCTCAGGGAGATCGCCGACCGCGGTATCCCCGTCGTCGTCTGCCCGAGGTCGAACTGGCTCCTCGGGGTCTCCTCCTCGGCCGCCCACCCCCCGATCGGCCGGATGCTCGGGCTCGGCTGCCTGCTCCTCCTCGGGACGGACAACGCGATGTTCGTCCAGCCAGACCTCTGGGCGGAGATGGCCTTCACCGACACCGTCTACCGGATCGACCCGAGGGAGACCCTCCGGGCGGCGGTCCTCGGCTCGGAGTGCCTCCTCTCCCCCGCCTTCCTCGAAGAGGGCTCGCCGGCCCGGTTCCTCGTCCTCGACCCGGCGAGGTCGAACCTCTCGTCGAGCCGCGACCCGGTCGCGACCCTGGTCCGGAGGGCGGGCCCCTCGGACATCAGGGAAAATTATTTATTTTAATCGCGAGAATACGTAAAGCAACCGTTTTAGTAGGTGCCTATGTTCCAATCCATCCTTGCAGCCATAGATGGGTCGAGAAAGAGCGAGGCTGCCCTGGACACCGCCATCGGGGAGGCGAAGCTGCACGGGGCCGCGCTCCATGTCGTCTATGTCATCGAGACCGGACTCTTCACGTCCCTGCCCATGGACAACACCTGGGAGGTGATCTACGGGCTCCTCGAGAACCAGGGGAAGGAGGCCCAGCTCGCCGCCGCGAAGCGGGCCGAGGGCCAGGGAGTCGGGATCACCACCCACCTGAAGGAGGGCCACGCGGGCAATGAGATCCTCCGGCTCGCCGACGAGGTCGGCGCCGACCTGATCGTGGTGGGCTCCCACGGGAAGAGCAACCTGGACCGGATCCTCCTCGGGAGCGTCTCGTCCTTCGTCGTCGGGCACGCAAAGGTCTCGACCCTGGTGGTGAGGTCATGACCGTGCAGAAGGTCAGGGACTTCATGACCCCGGACGTGGTCTCGGTCGAGATCCCGGGGAACCGCGACGACGTCCTCAAGATCCTGAAGCGCACGGGGATCAGCGGGGTCCCCGTCCTCAAGGAGGGGAAGCTCGTCGGGATCATCACGAGGAAGGACATGCTCCGGAAGGCCGAGGAGACCCAGCTCGGCCTCCTCATGACGAGGAACCCGAGGACCATCGGGCCGGACGCCACCCTCGCCGAGGCGGCGACGCAGATCATCGGGCACAAGGTCCGCCGGCTCCCCGTCGTCGAGGACAAGGCCCTCGTCGGCATCCTCTCGGTCGCGGACCTCATCACCGCCATCGCCCAGCGGAAGGAGAAGGCCGAGATCAAGGACCGGTACACGAGCACCACCTTCGCGCTCTGGGAGGAGACCCCCCTCTCCCTCGTGGGGAGGGTGATGGAGATCTCGGGCGTGGACGCCATCCCCATCCTGGACAACGAGGGCGTCCTCTCGGGCATCATCTCCGAGCGGGACCTCATCAAGAACTCCTCCATCGAGGACTCGGTGGAGACCTCGGACTTCTCCAACGGGACCGACGACGACGAGTGGACCTGGGAGAGCATCCGCGACCTCCACACCCTCTCCTTCGGGGTCTCGAAGGTGAAGCTCCCCAACCGGCCGGTGAAGACCGCGATGGTGACCTCCGTCGTCTCGGTGCCCCTGAACTCCGAGATCGGCGAGTGCGCCCTGAAGATGCGGCGGGCCCGGGTCGACCAGCTCCCGGTCGTGAACAGCGACAAGCAGCTCGTCGGGATGCTCTATGACCGGGACATCATCCGGGTGCTCTGCCCCGGGGGGTAATCATAAAATTTAAGTGAAGAGAGCGCGTTGTATGGGATTGACAAGCTTTTATACCGAAGGGCGTTTTTGAAAAGGAGGTATCTATGCAGGAATTGTCTCAGGAGACGATGAGGGGGACGACCACCATCGGGCTCGTCTTCAGGGAGGGGGTTATCCTCGCCACCGAGCGGAGGGCGACCATGGGCTACCTCGTGGCGAGCAAGAAGGCGAAGAAGGTCTACCAGATCGCGGACCGGATCGGGATGACCACGGCAGGGGGGGTGGGCGACGCCCAGCAGCTCGCCCGGATCATGACCGTCGAGTGCAGCCTGTACCAGATCCGGCGGGGGAGGCCGATCTCGGTCGGGGCGTCCTCGACCCTCCTCTCGAACTACCTGAACCAGAACCGGTACTACCCCTATTACGTCCAGCTCCTGGTCGGCGGGGTCGACGAGACGGGCCCCTCGGTCTACTCGGTGGACGCCATGGGCGGCGCGACCCGCGAGGAGGAGATCGTCGCTACGGGCTCGGGCTCGCCGATGGCGTACGGCGTGCTCGAGGACCGGTTCCGGCCCGACATGGGCGAGCAGGAGGCGGTGGACCTCGCGGTGCGGGCCCTGCGGTCCGCGATGCGCCGGGACATCGCCTCGGGGGAGGAGATCAACGTCGTGGTCATCACGAAGGAGAAGTACGAGGAGTTCATCGTGGAGAACGGCCAGAAACACCCCCTTTCTGCCTCTGCATAACTCTTTTTCATCCGAGGGACGGTTTTCATGACGATTGAAGACAGGCTGAGGGATCTCAAAGAGAAGATCGCGGGCATCGTGCCGGCGGGCATCTCGGTCTCGCAGGTCGAGTTCGAGGGTCCGGAGCTCGTCATCTACACCGAGGACCCGAAGAAGTTCGCCGACCAGGCCGACCTCATCAAGATCCTCGCCCGCGACCTCAGGAAGCGGATCGTGGTCCGGCCCACCATCCTCGAGGAGCCCGAGCGGGCCGTCGGGAGGATCAACGAGGTCGTCCCGAACACGGCGGGGATCACCGACCTCTTCTTCGACGCGGACACGGGCGAGGTGCTCATCGAGGCCGAGAAGCCCGGGGTCGTCATCGGGAAGAACGGCGCGACCCTCCGGGAGATCACGAAGGAGATAGGCTGGACGCCGAAGGTCGTCCGGACGCCGCCCATCGAGTCCACGACGATCAAGCAGATCCGGCAGTACCTCCGGTCGGTGAAGGAGGACCGGAAGACCTTCCTCCGTGCCATCGGCCGCCGGATCCACCGCGAGACCACCTCGAAGGACGAGTGGGTCCGGGTCACGACCCTCGGGTGCTGCCGCGAGGTCGGGAGGGCCGCCTTCCTGATCTCCACCCCCGAGAGCAAGATCCTCCTCGACTGCGGCGAGAAGCCGAGCAACGCGAACGGCACCCCGTACCTCTACGTGCCCGAGATCCACCCCCTCTCGGGCCTCGACGCGGTCGTCCTCACCCACGCCCACCTGGACCACTGCGCCCTCATCCCCCTCCTCTTCAAGTACGGCTTCGACGGGCCGGTCTACAGCACCCCGCCGACCCGCGACCTCGCCGCGATGCTCCAGCTCGACTACCTGGAGGTCATCCAGAAGGAGGCGGGGAAGACCCCGTACACCTCCACCGACGTGAAGAACTTCATCCGCCACTCTATCACCCTGAACTACGGCGCCGTGACGGACATCGCCCCGGACATCAAGCTCACCTTCCACAACGCGGGGCACATCCTCGGCTCGGCCATCGCCCACTTCCACATCGGCGACGGCCTGTACAACATCGCCTTCACCGGCGACTTCAACTACAGCAAGAGCCGGCTCTTCTCCCCCGCGGCCTCCCAGTTCCCGCGCCTCGAGACGGTCTTCATGGAGTCGACCTACGGCGGGCAGAACGATGTCCAGCCGCCGCGGAAGGAGGCCGAGGTGAAGCTCTACGAGGTCGTGAACGCCATCCTCTCGCGGGGCGGGAAGGTCCTGATCCCCGCGTTTGCCGTCGGCCGGTCCCAGGAGGTCATGCTCGCCCTCGAGGAGGGCATGCGCACGGGGAGGATCCCGCGGGTGAACGTCTACCTGGACGGGATGATCCGGGAGGCGACGGCGATCCACACCACGTACCCCGAGTACCTGAACGCCGACCTGCGGAACCAGATCTTCCACGACGGGATGAACCCCTTCCTCGCCCCCTGCTTCGTCCAGGTGGACTCGGCCGAGCGCCGCGAGCAGGTCATGGGCGGGGACCCCTGCGTCATCATCACGACCTCGGGGATGCTGAACGGCGGGCCGGTCATGGAGTACCTGAAGGGCCTCGCCCCCGACGCGAAGAACGCGCTCGTCTTCGTCGGGTACCAGGCAGAGGGGACCATCGGCCGGCGCATCCAGAAAGGATGGCGGGAGGTCCCCCTCGGCGGAAGGGAGACGATAGCGATCAACCTCGATATCGACACCGTCGACGGGTTCTCGGGCCACTCGGACCGGAGGGAGCTCATGAACTGGATCGGCCACCTCCAGCCACGGCCCGAGAAGATCTTCACCATCCACGGCGACGAGAACAAGACCATCGACCTCGCCGTCTCCCTCTACAAGCGGTACCACATCGAGACCCACTCGCCGCAGAACCTCGAGACCTACCGCATGATCTAGGCGAGGAGCCGAGGGACCGGCTCCCCCCTACCCCAAATTCGTAAAAAAAGTTATTCCTGCGGGTGGATCACGACTTTTAAGCTGCCACCCCGGTGACGGGCGGTCAGGAGGAACCCGTCGGCCGTTTTTTGAAGGGGAAAGACATGGGTGATCATGTCGGCCACGTTGATCCTCCCGTACTGGATCCATTTCAGGGCCGTCGAGAGATCGTGGAGATCGGCGCCATAGGAATGGGTGATCGTCACCTCTTTCTGCCACAGGTTCCAGAGGTTCATCTCGGACTGGATTTCGGGAGGGGTGGGGGCGAAAAACAGGATGGTCCCCCCCGGGCCGACCGCCTCCAGGGATTGTTTCACGGCCGCGGGGACCGGCGCGGTCATGATCACGGTGTCCGCGCCCAGCCCGCCGTTCAGTTCCTTAAACCTTGCGGGGACATCGTCCAGGGCGGGGATGGTTGCATCGGCGCCGAATTTCCGTGCGATCTCCAGACGTTCGGGGCTCGGGTTGGAGACCGCGATGAACCCCGCACCGTTCATGCGGGCCGCCTGGAGATGCAGCAATCCGGTGATACCGGCACCGATGATCAGGACTGACCGGCCGTCCGAGGTCGGGGCCCATCGCTGCCCCCGAACGACACTCCCGAGGGGTTCCACGAAGGTCCCTGCATCGAAGGACACCGATTCGGGAAGGCGCAACATGCCCCTGTCCACGTTGATTTTGGGCAGGACGACATATTCTGCAAACGCCCCGAACGCATTCCTGAATTTGGTCTTTTGCAGGGTGTCGCACGCGGTCGTATGCCCTCTCAGGCAGGCATTGCACGTGTTGCACGGGACATGATGGGTCACGACGACCCGGTCTCCCGCCTTCCATTTCGGATCCACGTCGGGACCGACTTCCGCAATGATCCCCGTGCATTCGTGTCCGAACGCTCCGATCCCGCCAGGTCTCCCCGCACGCTTGATCCGGTACCATTCCATGACATCGGAGCCGCAGACCCCGCACGCCATGATCCTGACCCTGATCTCTCCCGGCCCGACGGAGAGATCCTCGACTTCCTCGATGCGGATGTCACGGTTCGAGTAATAGACCGCTGCCTTCATCCTGGTCCCCTCGGAGAGTCGATGGCGAAAGATGGGAAGAATTCAGTCAAGCTTCGATGCACCGGGCAGGCATGCATGGTAGATATCCAGGGCTTCCTTCACGGTATGGTTCCCATGGACAATGGAACCGATCGCCTTGATCATGCCGACGGGATTGTCATCCTGGAAGATGTTCCGCCCGAAGTCAACCCCGACCGCACCCGCCTGGACAGAGTCCCAGGCCATCTGGAGGGCGTCGGGGGGGCTCGAGTACTTCCCTCCCGCGACGACGACCGCGGTGGGGGCGACCCAGTCGACCAGCTTTGAGAATTCCTCGCAATAATAGGTCTTGATGATCCGTGCCCCCGCGTCCTGGCAGATGCGGGACGCGAGAGCGAGATAGCGCAGGTCGCGGGCCATGTTCTTCCCCACGGCCGTCACGGCGAGGACGGGGATCCCGAATTCCTCGGCATCGTTGATCATGTCGGTCAGGTTCAGGATCGTCTGCTGCTGGTTCGCTGAGCCGACATACACGCTGACCGCGACGCCGGCCGCGTCCATCCGGATGGCCTCCTCTATGGTGACCGTGAGCTGTTCGTCGCTCAGCTCCTCGAACAGGACGCTGTTCCCTCCCGTGACCCGCAGCATGATGGGTTTCGACCCGAGGTCCTCGGGCGCGATATTGCTCCGCACCGCCCCCCGCGTCGTCATCAGGCAGTCGCAGTAGGGGAGCAGGGTCTTCACGGTGGTACTCATGTCGCGCAGGCCCGTCGTCGGCCCCTGGAAATAGGGGTGGTCCACCGCGAGCATGACCACCCGGTTATCTCTCGGACTGATGATCCGGTTCATCCGGCTCTGGATCCCGACATCAGGATATGCGTTCACCATGGGGACACTTCACGAGAAGTAATCACTACACAACCGTAAATAAAGTTGGGATTATCCCCGCGCCGGTCTCACGATCAGGTATCCCTTCCCGGTGAGCCAGAGGTGGAATTCATGAGTGGTGTGGAGACAGTTCGATGCACATATCGCCCGGATCTCTTCATATTCCGGGGATTTCTCCACCTCCCTGTTCAGGAGCAGCTGGATAGGGCACCTGACCTCATTGCAGTATTCCCGACGCCGGTAATCGATATAACCATCTATCGACTGCATACATAGATCTGGGGAACGCAGAGAAAAAGGCTTACCGAAATGACCCTTCGCCTGGAGACCGATCAACCGACGGGCC
>DATIYO010000121.1:0-4325 GCA_035517575.1 Methanomicrobiales archaeon | reverse complement strand
CGAGGGTGTTCAGGGTCCGGACGTCGAGGCCGGGCGGCAGGCCGACCCCGTCGTCGGCGTACTCGAGGACGTACTCGCCCTTCGCGGCATCGAGGCCGAACCGGATGGTGATGGCGCCCTTCCGGTCACCGGGGAAGGCGTGCTTGAGCGAGTTCGAGATGAGCTCGTTCACGATCAGGCTGCAGGGGACCGCCTTGTCGATGGTGATCATCACCTTCGGCGCATCGATGCTCATGGACACCTTCCTCTGGTCCACGCTGTACGACTCGAAGAGGGGGACGAACATCTTCTTCAGGTACGCCCCGTACTCGATCTGGTCCAGGTTGTCGGACCGGTAGAGGAGCTCGTGCACGAGGGCGATGGACCGGATCCGGTTCTGGCTCTCCTTGAAGAGGCCCTTCACCTCGTTATCCCTGATATTCTGCGACTGGACCGAGAGGAGGGAGGAGATGACCTGCATGTTGTTCTTGACCCGGTGGTGGATCTCGCGGAGGAGGACCTCCTTCTCCTTCAGGGACTTCCCGATCTGGTCCTCCATCCGCTTCCGCTCGGTGACGTCGATGATGGTCCCGTAGATGGCCGGGCGGCCCTGGAAGATCATCGACGAGCCGTACGCCTCCATCTCGAGGTACCCGCCGTCCCGCTTCAGGGACCGGTACTGGACGGAGGCCGAGGGGGCCTCGTTATTGAGGAGCCTCGCCATCGCCTCGCCCACCTTTGCCCGGTCGTCGGGGTGGACGAAGGCCGCGAAGGGCTTGGCCAGGAGATCGTCCCGCGAGAACCCGCCCATGGCGGCGAGCCTCGGGTTCACGTAGAGGACGACCCCGTCCTGGATCAGGAAGACCCCGACGGGCGACTGCTCCACCGGGTTCCTGAACATCTCCTCGGACTCCCTGAGGGCCTGGAGGGCCTTCTTGCGCTGGGTGATGTCCTCGAGGGTGCCCTCGGAGTAGACGATCTTCCCGTCCGGCCCCTTCACGGCGCGGGTCGAGAGCGAGACCCAGATCCGGCTCCCGTCCTTCCGGAAGTACTCGGCCTCAAACCCGTTCACCTGGCCCTCGTCCCTCAGCCTCTCGAGGTACTCCCTGCGCTGGCCCGGGTCGGCCCAGAGCTGGGCCGCGGTGTCGGTCACGCCGAGGAGCAGCTCATCGACCGATTCGAACCCCAGGATCCGTGCCATGGCCGGGTTCGAGGCGATGAACCGGCCCTTCGTGTTGATCTGGTAGATCCCCTCGACCGCGAACTCGAAGATGTTCCGGTACTTCTCCTCGGCCTGCTTCACCGCCTGCTCGGCGAGCCGGTTCTTCGTGACATCCGAGAAGATCCCCGTGAACCCGACCCGCTGCCCCTGGACGTCGTAGATGGGGCCGGCCGCGGCCCGGAGCCAGCTCGTGACCTGGTCCTTCCGGCGGAAACGCAGCTCGGCCTCCGGGGTGAGGCCGTTCCCGATCCGGGCGAAGATCTCGTTCACTTCCGCCCGGTCCTCGGGGAAGACGAAGTCGGAGATGGACCGGCCGAGCATCTCCGGGGGGAGGGTCCCGAGCATGCTCGCCATCTGGTCGTTCGCGTAGATGGTGGTGAGCTCGTTGTCAAGGACCCAGACCCCGGCGTTCGTCCCCTCGACGATCTGCCGGTACCGCTCCTGGCTCTCCTGGAGGGCCCGCACCGCCCGCTTCCGCTCGGTGATGTCCTGGACGAGGACGAGGTCGGCGGGCCTCCGCCGGTAGTTGATGAGACCGGCATGGATCTCGGCGGGGTAGGAACTCCCGTCCCGGCGCAGGAAGACGGTCTCGTACACGGAGGGGACGGGCTCGCCCGCGATCCGCTTCCTGTACCGGTCGAGGACTTTCTTTTCTTCGTCGGGATGGACAAGACCAGAGAGGGGGACCCTGATCAGCTCGTCGGGGCTGCCGCCCCATATCTGGCTGAGTTCCCGGTTCACGTACTCGATGACGCCGTCCTGGATGATGGCGATCCCCGTGCTCGCGAGCTCCACCAGGTTCCGGTACTTCTCCTCGCTCTCCCGGAGCTCGTCCTCGGCACGTTTTCGTTCGGTGATATCCTCGAGGGTCTCGATGGCCCCGATGATCTCTCCCCGGGAATCGTGGATGGGGGCCGCGGTGAAGGACAGCCATTTCCCGGATTCCCCGAGACCTGGAAGGAGATCTACTGCCTCGAATGCGCCGTCAATTAGCCTCGACGGTGAATATTTTCCCTGGTAGTAGTGGTCGATGTCCCGGGTGGATCCATCGACCAGGAGATCGGCCATGAGCGGGCGCTCCTCCAGATAAAAGGCGCTCCATTGCCTGGTGGTGCCGATCATCTCCGATGCCCTGACCCCGGTCAGCTCCTCGATGGCACGGTTCCAGTAGACGACCCGGTGATCCCTGCCGATGACGAACTGCGGGATCGGGGAACCACGGACCACCGCGTCCAGCCGTGCCTCGCTCTCCCGGAGCGCCTCCGCGGCCTGCTTCTGATCCGTCGTGTCCCTCCCGACGCTCTGGTACTCGACCAGGTTCCCCTCCTCGTCGAAGATGGCGCGGTCAGACCAGCGCTGCCACCTCACCTGGCCGTCTGGCATGACGATCCGGTGCTCGATGAGCCCGACCGGGTGCTCCCTCGTAAGCGCCGCGAAGTGGCCCCTCACCCTCCCACGGTCTTCCTCCGGGATCTCCGGTTTGAACTTTTTCCCGATAATCTTCTCCCGGCTGAGGCCGAAATACTTGAGATAGGCGTCGTTGACGAAGGTGACGGTGGCATCTGGTGCGAACCGGGTGATGAACTCCGTCTGGCTCTCGATAACACCGCGGTACCGCTCCTCGCTCTCCAGCAGGTCTTTCTCCATCCGCTTGCGCTCGGTGATGTCGCGGATGGAACCGACGAAGGAGGTGACCGCCCCATCGTTTCCGCGCAGGGGCACGGCGGTGATCAGCGAGTCGATGATACTCGCGTCCCTCCTGCGGAGCCGGACCGGGTATTCCTTGACGAACCCCTTCTCGACGATGAGGGAGATGAAAGCCTTCCGTTCCTCCGGATCCTCGTACAGGCTGCCGATGGAGCGCGATCTGAGATCCTCCCTGTCGTCGTACCCGAACAGCTCCACGGCAGCGTCGTTGAAGTCGATCCATTCGCCCGACGGGCTCGTGATGAAGACGGCGTCCCGGGACGTCGTGAAGAATTCGCGGTACCGGCTCTCGCTCTCCCGGATCGCCTCTTCCATCCGCTTCCGGTCGGTGATGTCCTGGTTCGCCCCATGGGTCTTCACCGTCTTCCCGTGTTCGTCCTTCGTGATGGCGATCCGCACGTTGATGTACCGGATCTCGCCATCCCTCCGGATGATCCGGTGCTCCAGCTGATGGGTGTAGCCGGGGTCGGGGGTCTCGATGGCTTTCCTGACCTCATCAGCGACCAGGTGCATGTCGTCGGGATGGCAGAACTCCCGGGCGTACACCTCGGCCGGCATCCGGTACCCTCCCTCGCGTTCGGCGGTGGTCCCATAGAGGGCGTAGAACCGGTCGTTGAAAGTGAAGATTCCCGTCTGGACATCGAAGTCCCAGTTGGCCAGCTTCGCGAGGTCCATCGCCTCGGTGAGCTTTGCCTGGCTCTGCATCAGGGCCTCCTCGGCCCGTCTGCGCTCGGTGATATCGCGGATGATGATCAGGTCGGCGGGGCCGCCCTCGTAATTGATGAGCCCGGCATTGAGCTCGGCCGGGAAGGTGCTCCCGTCCTTTCGTACGAGCACGGTCTCGTAAAACTGGGAGATCTCTTCACCCTTCAGACGCCGCTCGTAGCGCGCAACAATCCTGCCCCGCTCATCAGGATGGACATAGTTTATAAAGGAAGTGCCGGTGACCTCTTCGATCGGGCCTCCCCAGAGATCTGCCGCGCGCGGGTTCGCGAACATGATCCTGCCTTCCTGGATGATGGTGATGCCATCGTGTGCCCGTTCAATCAGGGTGCGGTACTTCTCTTCGCTCTCCCGCAGCTCTTCCTCCATCCGCTTCCGGTCGGTGATGTCCCGGGTATAGATTCGGATCGTGTTGATCCCGGGGGTGAGGGAGATGGTCAGGAGATAGATCCTCTGCCCCAGGTACATCTCCCTCTGGACATCCCCTTCGAGGATCTGCGGCAGGATTTCCTGGAAATCGGGGGGGAGGAAGACCCGGGGATCGGTTCCGAGCCCATCCCGCTCGAGGATCTTCGAGAGGGCCGGGTTCGCGTAGGTCACCTCTCCCGCCGGATCCAGCTCAAGGACCGGGTTCGGGTTCAGCTCGGGGAAGGAGGCGAGGTGGGCGATCTGCTTTTCGGCCTCCTTCCGCTCG
>DATIYO010000120.1:0-9964 GCA_035517575.1 Methanomicrobiales archaeon | reverse complement strand
CTCCTTCGGGGGTGCCGCCGGTGCCTCGGCCTCGGCCCCCACCCACGCCTTCGGCTTCCCGCGCTCCCTGAGGTACGGCTGCTCGGTCTTCGCGAGGGCCGCCTCGTCGTCGTACACCCGGGCCGAGCCCTGCATCGTCCTCTCCCCGAACCGGGTCTTCACCGAGTCGAGCACCACCTTCTTCTCGTCGAGGTTGAGGATGGCGCAGACCTTGCCCATCACCTCGCTCCTCGACGGGGTGCTCGCCGTGTACCCGAGGGTGAAGGAGAGCTCCCTCCGCTTGAGGAGCTCGTTCCTCCGGTCACCCGTTATCTTTAAATCTGCCGTTGGGATCATCGGTATCCTCCATACATTGGTTCCGGGCTTATTTAAAGGGTGGTGCCCTCACCGCCCCGCCCCTCCCGCGTTCTCCTCGTGCACGAACCGGTCGACGAAGGCCCGGGCCAGGTCCTTCGCCGCGGCGTCCACCTCCCGGAGGACGACCCCCTCCCCGGGCTGCCCGTAGAGGAGGACCACCCCCGGGGGGGCGGCGAGGACCAGGGGGAGGACCGCGAGGTCCTCCTCGCCCTCGACGAAGATCAGGGCCGGGGGGCGCTCCACCGCGTCCCTCACGGCCCTGACGAGGTCGTCGGAGATGGTGCCCGGCGGGTTCCGGGCGAGGATCCGCCGGATCGGGATCTCGGGGACCCGGCTGCAGGGCTCCCGCCTCGTGTGCCCGTCGATGATGGCCACCTCGGGGGAGATCCCCTCCTTCATGAGGTTGTGGGTGACCACGTCGCCGACCGCGTAGACCCGGCGGCCCCGGATCCGGGGGAGGAGGGCGCGGATGTCCGGGTACACCTCCCCGAAAGGCCTCCGGAGGGACGGGCGCTCGGCCTCGGGGAGGCGCCGGTGCATCAGCGGACCTTCAGCGCGTAGCGTCCGGCGAGCTTGATGTTGAGGCGCCTCGCCATCTCGGAGTGCTCCGGGTCGATGATCACGAGGTAGCCCGCCCAGTCCTGGGTGAGCATCGGGGAGCCGCAGACGGCGCAGGCCTCCCCCTCCACCACCCGGTGGCACTGCCGGCAGACGTTCGCCTGCTTCTTACGCACGACCATTGCTCTTCCCCTTCTCCTGCTCCTTCGCGAAGTCCTCCTCGAGCCAGCGCTGGGTCCCGAGGCCGGCCTGCCGCATGGTGAGCCCGATCTTGCTCTCCCGCGGCTCGCGCTCGTTCAGGGAGAGGGTGACCACCCGGGCCCTGACCCCGTCCCCCACGCCGATGGAGCGCTTGGACTCCTGGCAGATGAGCCTCCCGTTCTTCTCGTCGTAGTTGATGAAGTCGTCCGAGATCTGGCTCACGTGGAGCATCGCGTCGATGGGCCCGAGGGAGACGAAGCACCCGAAGGTGGTGGTCTCGACCACCTCACCCTCGATCACCTCCTGGAGCGCGAGGCGCAGCACGAACGCCTCGAAGGTCACGTCGTAGTAGACCGCCCCGTCCCCGGGGATGAGCTCCCCCTCGCCGATGTCCAGGACCTTCGTCACGGCGATGAAGATCCCGATCTCCCGGTCGATGGCCCCCTCGAGCTGCTGCTGGAGCACGTTCAGGACCACCGCCTTCAGGGGCTCCCCCAGCCGGTTCGGGGGGACCCGGACCTTGTCCATGAGCTTCATTTTAAAGTACATGCTTCACCTCATCCGCGGATGAACTCGAGCCGCTTCCGGCCCCGCAGGGTCACCACCCCGAGGCCCTTCCCGAGCAGGGAATTCCTCACCGCCCGGTCGTTCGTCACGACGACACACCCCGACTCCTCTGCCACCCGGACCACGTCCCCGTCCACGTCGCCCGCGTGCACGGGCGAGGGGAGCACCGTGCAGCGCCGGGCGAGGTCGAGGCCCACCCGGGCGGCCGCCGCGTCCCGGCCCCGGCCGGTCCCGATCCCCTGGAGCTCCCGCACGACCCCCTCGAGGGTCAGGAGCTCGCAGGCGCCGAAGATCCCTTCGAGCTCCCGGACCAGGTCGACCCCGAACTGGACCGGGAGGAGGAAGGCGTTCGTGTCGAGGAGCACCCTCACTCGCCCAGCACTCCCATCCCGATGAGCCGCCACCTGCCGCCCACCTGCCTGCTGATCGCGATCCGGGCCCCGATCTCGGCGCAGACGGGGCGCTTCAGGACCGCCTCGATCTGGTCCTTCCTCACGTTCGCCACGACCCCGACCGTGACCGCCGTCCCCACCGAGAGCATCAGGGGCTCCTTGATCTTCAGGGGCTCGACGTTCACCTCGCTCTCCGACCCGACGACCCGCTCCATGAGGGTCACCTGGAAGTGGAGCCGGTCCCAGACGGGCGGGAGCTTCCCGGGGAGGCCCGCCACCTGGCCCGCGAGGGCGTCGCTCTTCGTGAGCGCCGGGTCGAGCTTGGTCCCGACCCCGAGGAGGCCGCCGGGGGTAGCCTCGGCCACCTTCTTCGAGCCCGTCTGGATGGAGGTGACGGAGGTCACGATCGGCTCCCACTTCGTCCGGTTCTCCACCTGCATCGAGATGCCGGGCCTCACCTCCAGCTCGTCGTTCTCGTGGAGCACGCCCCGGATGAGGGAGCCGCCGATGACCCCGCCCCGCAGGTCCTTCCAGCTCGATCCCGGCTTGTTCACGTCGAAGGAGCGGGCGATGAGCATCACGGGGGAGGTGGACGGGTCCCGCTGGGGCTCGGGGATGGTCGCGTCGAGGGCCTGGATGAGGGCCCCCAGGTTGATCTTCTTCTGGGAGGAGACGGGCACGATGGGGGCTCCCTCGGCGATGGTCCCCCTGATGAAGCTCCGGATCTGCTCGTAGTGGGCCACCGCCTCCTTCTGGGCGACGACGTCGATCTTGCTCTGGACGATGACGATCCGCCGGATCCCGACCATCGAGAGCGCCATGAGGTGCTCCTTCGTCTGGGGCTGGGGGCAGGGCTCGTTCGCCGCGATGACGAGCATCGCCCCGTCCATGAGGGCCGAGCCCGAGAGCATCGTCGCCATCAGGGTCTCGTGCCCCGGGGCGTCCACGAAGGAGACGGTCCGGAAGGGCACGGCGGCGGCGCCATTGCCGCAGGCGGGAGGGGAGGCGTTCGTCCCGTAGCCGTCAGGCCCGTCGTCGGGCCCGCATCGGATGAGGGTCGCGTCCGCGTACCCGAGCCGGATGGAGATCCCCCGCTTGATCTCCTCGCTATGCCGGTCGGTCCACACCCCGGTGAGTGCCGAGACGAGCGTGGTCTTCCCATGGTCCACGTGCCCGACGACCCCGATGTTCACTCCGGGGATGGTGAAATCCTGCAAACGCCCTCAGACCTCCCTAACGTATATAGCTCCGGTATACTTATACCTGATCCGAGTGAGAAGCGGCGGCACGGGGAAACCATGGGAAATGCCAGCCGGAAACCGGGGGCGGGCCCCGTGCCCGCCCCGGATGCCGGCGGTTCGCCCGTCGGCCGGCTCCCGGCCGAAATCATCAAGGTGTCGCCCCCCAAACCAGCTTTCAGTGGTCCGATGGCGAACGAGACCGAGCTCTCCCGGATCGGGATCTCCCTCCCCCAGAACCTCCTCGAGAACTTCGACGAGATCATCACCATCCGGGGGTACTCCTCCCGCTCGGAGGGGATCCGGGACGCGATCCGGGCCTACATCACCCACTACCAGTGGATGTCCGACGTGAAGGGCGAGCGGCAGGGGGTCATCACCATGGTGTACGACCATACCCAGCGGGGGCTCATGCAGACCCTCCTCGACATCCAGCACGACTACGGCTACGTGATCCAGGCCTCGCTCCACTCCCATGTCACCCATGACCGGTGCATGGAGGTGATCCTCCTCCGGGGCGAGGGGACGGAGCTCAAGCACGTCGCCGAGCGGCTCATGTCCCAGAAGGGGGTGGAGTCGGTGAAGCTCACGACCATCCCCGTCCAGGGCTGATACCGCTACCGGCTGGCTACCCGCCGCCGTCGCAGAGCTCGTCAGCCGAGAGCCACTGGGACTGGACCTGCCGGGCCTCTTCCCGCTCCTTCGCCACCTGCTCGAGCTCCCCGCCGGCCTTCTTCTCCTCCTTCTGCACCTTCGGCTCGAAGGCGACGAGCTGGTCGGTGCGGTAGAGGAGGTGGGTGGAGTCGAGCTCCGCGAAGTTGTCGCGGTCGATCTGCTCGATCCGGACCACCTTCCCCGTGGTCCCCGTCCGGGGGTACCGGACATGCATCCCGACCGCTACCTCTCCGGTTTGCATGGAGGATCATCCCTTTCGCCACCTATAAAAGGATAGCCTCCCTCTCGTTCCTCATGCAGGTGGAGATCGGGAACGGGGAGAAGCGGTTCTTCCTGGGCACCCACCGGGTGAAGGAGCCCGCGGAGACCGTCGCCGCGATGGAGCCGCTCATGCGGGCGATCGGGGCCCTCGACCTCGCCGAGTGCACCGAGAAGGACCGCGAGGCCGTCCCCTGCTTCGCCCTGGTGCGGCGGCGGACCGGCCTTTCGCAGCCCCAGGTCCACGTCGGGCGGGGGGTCACCACCGAGGAGGCGACGGCCTCGGCCCTCGCGACGGGGATCGAGCGGTACTCGGCCGAGTACCGCGGGGACCCGATGAAGGTCGCGAGCTACGAGGAGATCGGCCTGAAGCGGGCGGTCGACCCCGCCGAGCTCATCCTCTCGCGCCCCCTGGAGCCGGGGGAGAAGATCCACTGGTCCCCCGCCTTCGACCTCCTCGGGAAGGAGGAGATCATGGTCCCGAGTAACGGGGTCTTCCTCCCGTACAACACCCTCGGCGAGGCGAAGGGGCTCTTCGCCTCCGACCCGAACGGGCTCGCCGCGGGGAACACCCTGGACGAGGCCATCCTCTCCGGGCTCCTCGAAGTACTCGAGCGGGACGCCCTCTCCCGGGCCGAGCGGAACCATGCCATGGGGAGGCGCCTCTCGGTCACCGGGACAGGGCCGGTACGGGACCTCCTCGCCAGGTACGAGGGGGCCGGGATCGCGATCGCCCTCTGGCTCGTGGACGGCCTCACCCGGATCCCGACGGTCGCCGCCGCGGCGGACGACCCGGTGACGAAGGACCCCGCCTTCCTCGTGATGGGGTCGGGGTGCCACCCCTCCCCGCAGGCGGCGGCGGTCCAGGCCCTCACCGAGGTCGCCCAGCGCCGGGCGGTGCGGATCCAGGGGGGGGCCGCGGCCGAGGACCGGGAGGCCTTCGTCCGGCACATCGGCTATGACCGGATGAAGCGGCTGAACCGGGAATGGTTCGCGCCGGCGCCGCCCGTGGAACTGGAGGGCCTCCCCGACCTCTCGACCCCCACCATCGGCGGCGACATCCGGCTCGTCCTCTCCGAGCTCGAGGGGAAGGTGGACCGGGCCTGCGTCTGCGACCTCACCCGCACGCCGGTGCCCGTCGTCCGGGTCATCGTCCCGGGCCTCGAGGTCTCCTCGATCAACAAGGAGCGGGTGCGGCGCAGGTAGGTGGCAGGCCTGCCGGCCACCACTCCCCCCGACCGGAAGGGCGGGGGTAACTATCCCCTGCCCGGGACGTGACGGCGACACCCCGTCCTGGAGAGAGCACGGGCCAGTCCCGGACTCCTGACCCCGCAGTGGTTCAAGGTCTCGATGGGTCCGGGACTGGAGGAAACGTTGCGCAGGGTGGGGAAACCTCGGGGATGAGAGATGATGGCGTGCAGAGAAGTGATCTCACTCGTACCGGGTCCACCATATCTGGCAACAGTACATCCTTGCCGTCATATATTATAAGACTTTTGATATAAATCTAACGCGATTACGCAAAATAATTCAGAAAATTTTTGCGCAAAGATGGGGGATCGGGAGAAGGGGCCGGTATCGCCCGCCCCGGCCGGGCAGGGCAGGATTCCGGGGAGAACGGGCCGTTTCCTAGCTGCCGTGGGCCCTTTTCAGGATCCTGACCAGGTCATGCGTGGTCGCCGCGGCCGGCACGGAAGGCTCCGTGGGAACCGCCCGCCCTCCCAGGGCCCGGAAGATGGCCCCGACCGCGAGGCCGAGGGAGGGGCCGTACCCCCCCTCGAGGGCGAGGGCCAGGGGGAGGTCCGTCGCCTCCAGGAGCATCCGGGTGAGGGTGCCGTAGTCGTCCGGTGAAAGTCGCATCACCGCCTTCGGGTCGTCGGAGAGGGCGTCCTGGCCCGCCGAGACGATCAGGAGGTCCGGGCCGAACCGCTCGAGCGCCGGGCAGAAGACCTCGGAGAAGACGAGCCGGTAGTCGGCGATGCCGCATCCGGCCGCGAGGGGGGCGTTCAGGGTGAAGCCCTGTCCCGGCCCGGAGCCGGTCTCGGCGGCGGCTCCCGAGCCGGGGAAACCCCCGGCCTGGTGCACCGAGCAGAAGAGGACCCGGTCCGAGTGGTAGAAGATCTCCTGGGTCCCGTTGCCATGGTGGAGGTCCCAGTCGACGATCGCCACCCGGTCCACGGAACCGAGGGCGTCCGCTGCCGCCACCGCGACGTTGTTCAGGAGGCAGTACCCCCGGGCATTCGACGGGCCGGCATGGTGGCCGGGGGGCCGTACCATGGCAAAGCAGTGGTGGCCGTCCAGGGCCTCCCTCCCCGCCAGGGCGGCCGAGCCTGCGGCGAACCGGGCGACCTCGTAGGAGTCGGGGCAGATGTAGGTGTTGAAGTCGATGTAGCACTCGCCGGTCGCCACGCCCTGGAGCCAGGCGAGGTACTCCCGCCGGTGCACCCGTTCGAGCTCGGCGGGCGAGGCACCGACCGGCGCGAGCCTCCGCGCGGCCCGCGGGACCCCCGAGACGGCGAGCCGGAGCCGGTCACGCCTCTCGGGATGCCCGTCGAGGTGGTGGTGGCAGAAGATCTCCCCGGTGATGACCCCGCACTGCATGGATGCCCCCCCCAAAGGGAGGGGATCAGAGGGTGGTCCCCTGCATCACCGCGGACTCGGGGACGTCGTAGGTGAGGCCGGTCCCCTCGATCCGGTACTTGCCGAGGGCATGCACCCCGCCGTCCAGGTACGGGTTCCCCTGGGTCGAGTAGGGCACCACGAACTCCCCGTTCACGCTCTGCTGCCGGTACGTGTACGTCCTCCCCGTGTTCGTCACGAGGTCGAGGTCGATGACCCCCTGTCCCTTTATATGCGCCCCCTTCACGTACTCGAAGACCTTCACGTACTTGAGGTCGGGGACCCCCGCCGAGGTGTTCGCATAGACGGCCGAGGGGGACTCGTGGATGAGCCGGTAGTGGCGCAGGGCGGGGACGGTGTCCACGGGGAGGAAGACCGCCTGGGAGACGACGCCCGCGAAGTTCCCCTTTGCCGCGTTCGCGTTGTACGCGATGCTCCGGTTCTTCGCGTCCGACGCGTCGAGCATCATGGCATTGGTGATGAGGGGCGCGTCGAGGCCGGTCAGGTCGGAGGTCTGGGCCTCGATGTAGTAGACCTTGGACGGCGTTGTCATCGACCCGTCGAAGTTGTGCAGGCGCGAGATCATGGTGTCATAGTAGGCCTGGGTGTTCAGCTTCACGAGCTGGTAGTGCCCCGCGGTGTCGGTCGGGACATAGAACCCCGGGTTGTACGGGGCGTCCCCTGCCGAGGAGTTGAACCAGGTCGCCATCGCCCAGAACTTGGGGCTGTCCATCTCGATGTCGGTGACGACGTACCGGGTCCCGATGGCGTTCGCGACCGAGTCGGCGTAGTCCTCGTCCTGGGTGACGAAGAACTGGGCCACCCCCGTCGGGCCGGCGACCCCCGCCTGGAAGGGGTTCGCGTTCGGGATCCGCTTTGCGATGAAGGTGATCTGGTGGCCGTAGTCCCACCAGGAGATCACCCCGTACGAGCCGGGCGGGTACTTGAAGCCCGCCTGGCTGTAGATGCCGTAGTAGTTCAGGCCGGGGTCGGGGGTGTGGTTCCCCATCCACTCGAGGGACTCCCGCCAGTCGCCGTTCATGACGGTCCCCTGCGAGTAGAGCTGGTCGTACTGGAGCGAGTTGTACGTGAAGAGGACGATCAGGGCGACGACGGCGGCGAGGACGATGACCCAGGGAGAGGTCGAGATCCTCGCCTGCCTCCGCTCCTTCTCCCGCTCCTTCCCCGTCGCCCGCTTCGCCTTCTTCCCGTGCCTCTCCTCCTTCGGTCTCGGCTTCTCCTCGGGCTCCGGTGCCGGCTGCCGCCGGCGCGCGACAAACGCCCGCGCCGGCCCGAGTCCCTCTTCAAGCGCGGTCCCCGCGGCGAAGGCCGAGAGGAGCGCGATGTTGATGGCGAGGTAGTACTCGTACCGGATGTGCTGGATGGTCGAGTAGAGGACGATGAAGGACCAGACGAGGACGAAGATCTGGTCGGGGTGCTCCTCGCTCCAGTTCCGGTAGACCATCGCGAGCATCCCGAGGGGCATGAGGACGAGGCCGTACTGGAAGGTCATCCAGGCGAGGGTCGGGTCCCAGCCCCGCGCCTCCTGGACAGTGAGGGCGGTCGCCGGCTGGCCGAAGAAGGCGAAGAGGCTCGCGATGAGGGTCGAGTACAGGGTCGGGAGGACGAGGGCGAGGAAGAGGACGACCGCGATCCCGATGGCCGCGAGGGAGAGGGGGTACTGGTACCAGGGCCGGCCCTTCAGGTACCGGGCATGGAGGGCGAGGAGGCCGGTGCCGACGATGATCATGATATAGGCGTAGATGTGGCCTATCGTGTAGACCGAGAGGTCGAGGCCCGGCTTGATCCCGAACGCGAGGAGGCCCACGATGGCGACCGCGAAGATGATGGTGTTCGCGAGGAGCAGGTAGTCGCTCGACCTCCGCCGGAAGTAGTCCCAGACGTACTGCACCACGGTGAAGGCCGCGATGATCAGGGCGAAGAGGATCATGGTCGGCATGTTGTAGAGGCCGAGGAGGTACGCGAAGCCGGTGAGGAGGGAGAGGATGGCAGGGACCTTCAGGCTCGCGACCTTCCCGAAGTCAACCGGGTTCCGCTTCGTGTACACGAGGATGGAGATGTAGCCCAGGCAGAAGAGGGTGGAGAAGAGGACCTCGGCGATGTGGTGGTCGAAGTACCCGAAGAGGGAGCGCTGGAGGTACTGCCCGGGGATGATGGCCGTGAAGAACGCCGCGAGGAGGCCGGTCTTCCAGCCGGCCATCCGCCGGCCGATGAGGAAGACGATGGGGACGATGATGACGGCCATGACCGGCGGGATGAGCTGGGAGACGAAGACGATGCCCGATCGGCTGGTCGCCCCGAGGGCCATGCAGACCACGGCGGCGATGGTGGGGAAGAGGGGGCCCCAGTAGATGACCTGCCCGAAGGGGTAGAGGGTCATCGGGTCGAACCAGGGGTAGTTCGGGAAGTTGTGGATGATCAGCTCCACCTGCCGGAAGTTGTAGAGCGGGTCGTCGCTCGCCGAGAGGTTCAGGGGGTCCCCGCCCGCCAGGGTCTGGAGGTTCGTGAGCGGGTTCAGCCGGATCCAGAGGCAGAGGATCCCGATGAGCACCAGGGCGAGCCCGATGAGGTGTCTCCGGTACTTCGTGAGAATGCCGAGAACATTGGCCATGCTATCCTCTCCTCTCTGTTTCCCGGGCCACATCTAAATCGTTTGCGTGAGGGCGGATCGGGGGAGAGGGCGACCCCGTCAGGTGCGGAGGAGCCCCTCGAGGAGGGCCTCCATCTCGGCGGCCCTCCGCTTCCAGCTGAACCGCTCCGCGTCGGGGGTGAACCTCCGCGGGTTGTCCATGGCCTCCTCGACCCGCTCCACGAACTCCCGCTCGGTGCGGTAGACGGAGAGATGGGGGCCGCCGATGGCCATGACGTCGGGGATCGGCGAGGAGAGGATGGGCTTCCCGCAGGCCGAGTACTCGAAGAACTTGTTCGGGAGGGCGATGTTCACCCACTGTGGGGGCGAGAGGGGGATGAGGCAGAGGTCCATCGGGGCGATGTAGCCGGGCAGGTCGCGGTACCGGACCGGGCCCGTGAAGATGACGTGCCCGAGGACCCCGAGCGCCTCCGCCTTCGCCTTCAGCT
>DATIYO010000119.1:0-2083 GCA_035517575.1 Methanomicrobiales archaeon | reverse complement strand
GAAGTGGGTGAGGGGGAGGTCTATCATGTCGTACCGGATCGTCCCGTCCTTGAAGACGAAGAGGTCATGGATCGAGCGGAGGATCCCCTTGTCTACGGGCTCGACCGCCCGCTCCCGGGAGATGAGCCCCTTCACCCCCTTCACCAGGGTGACCTGGTTCTCCCGGATCCCCAGCCGTTCGAGCGCTGCCGCATACTCGGCGCGGAGGTCGACGGGGAACTTCTGCCCCGAGCTCGTGGGGACCCCGCACCTCGGGCAGCGCTCGGGCGACTCCAGTCCGCACCTCGGGCATCGGAAGACCGGCTCGGTGGGGGTGCCGCACTCGCAGAGGTTCCGGAAGCCCGTCTTCCGGCAGGAGGGGCACCGGCGTTCGCCGGCCGTGATCTCGATCAGCCCCTCGGTCTGCGAGAAGCCCCCCGGCCTCCGGGTCATGGTCTTCGTCGACCTCGCCTCCTGGAAGGACCGTCGGCTCCCGCCGGCATCCCCGAGGGGGAAGAGGGAGTGAGGCGGCGGGCTCATCTCCCTGGGCTTCGATTTGCCGGGCCTCCCCATCCTCCCCCCGATGCGCGTGCCAGAACGGGGGCGCATCCGGAACCCGGCGTTCTGCATGGCCAGCTCGAGCCCCGACGCCGCCCCGGGGGAGCCTGCGGTGGTGGATCGCCGCTCGAGGCCGGTGGTGAGGCCGAGGCAGGCGAGGAGCACGAGTGGCTGGACGATCCGGATCTTCCCGTCGCGGACCTGGTGGGGGACCAGGAGTTCCTCGAGGATCGCTTTCGCCCCCGGGTCCAGGGGGACTTCGAGGGTACCGTTCTCTACCGAGCCTTTTCCCTCGATCCCTGCCGCGAGGGCCATCACCTGTCCGGCGGTGATGTCCTCCCACGGATAGGAGAACGCGGGATGGAGGTACCCTCCCGACAGGGCCGTCTCGATCGCATCGAGCTCGTTCCCGGGCCGTTCGGCACCCGTTTCTGCCCTCCACCATTCCTCGTTGTAGCCGGCGGGCATCAGGGGATGGTTGTTCTCCAGGAACTCCCCGAAGCCGATGAGGATCTCCCCGACATCCAGGATCCGCTCCACCCGGTCCGCGAGCGCCACTGCCGTCTTCTCGTCGTCGATCCGGAGCACGTCGCCGTTCGTGAGCCTGACCGTGGGGCCTTCGAGGGAGTCCACGGGCGAGATCCCCGCGGCCTTCCCCGGCCGCTCGAGTTTCATCTGGGTCCCGACGGCGAGGAACCCCCCCAGGAGGTGCATGGTCGCCGGGTTGAGGCCGGCCGCCGCGAGGCCGGTGTTCCTCGACCTCCCGTACCTGAGCCGGAAGCCGCCCTTCTCCATGGGGTGGGCAAAGACCGGCCGGCCGGCGATGATGTCCCGGAGGTACTTGTCGCGGGGGGCGATCCCGTTCTCCAGCTCCCCGCCCCCCTTCCCGCCGGTGAGCCCGGAGAGCCACTCCCACCCGTCGAGCTTCAGGTTCCGGACATGCTTCTCGAGCTTCGGGGCCTTCAGGGCGACGCCCTCGGCGATGACGAGGGCCATCCCGCCCCGGATGGCGTTCGTCGCGACCCGGTCCAGGTTCCGGTACCCGCTCACCTCCTCGTCCTCGGTCCCCTCCCCGTCGATGCAGACCGGGCAGTTCTCCACGATGCGCCTGATCTCGGCATCGGTCGGGAGGTACTGGAGGTGTACCCGGGCATTGTACTGCCGGATCTCCTCGATGTACCGCTCCACCTCCACCTCCCGGGGCCGGTACCGGTCGATGTTGAGCGCACGCCGGACATAATCGGCCACGAGCACCGAGAGAGCCTGGGCCGTCCCGCCGGCGCTCCGGATCGGGCCCGAGTAGAAGATCCGGGCGTACTCGGTCCCGGAGTCGTTCTTCCCGAGGTCGACCTTCGCGATCCCCTCGGTGGGGGCGGCGACGACCCCCTCGGTGAGGATGGACATCGCGGTCCGGATCGCGTGTTCGAGGACCTCCTCCCGGCTCGTCTCGCCGAACCGACGGGCGATGAAATCGTCCGAGATGGAGAGGGCGACCATCTCCCGCTCCATCTTCCCTTCGAGCTCGCGGATACGGGCGGTCACCCCC
>DATIYO010000118.1:0-33396 GCA_035517575.1 Methanomicrobiales archaeon | reverse complement strand
CGGCCGCCACGGGATCGCCGGTGAAAAGGAATCCGTCCTCTCGAGGGCGGCCTTCGAGGTGACCGTGAACCACCTGCTCGACGCGGCGGTGGCGAACGAGGTGGACGAACTGAACGGCGTGACCGAGAACATCATCGTCGGCCAGCCCATCCAGCTGGGCACCGGCGACGTGAAACTCATCGCACGAACCATCAAGCAGGAGTAATCGGAATGGATTTCAACCTTTCACTGAGGAGAGCGTTAAAGACCGGGAAAGTCTTCCTGGGCCAGAACAGCACCCGAACATGCATCACCGAGGGGAAGGCGCGGCTCGTCGTCGTCGCCCAGAACTGCCCCGCGGACTTCAGGAAGTTCCTGGAGACGGTGAAGAACGTCCCGGTCCACGTGTACGCGGGATCGGGCGTCCAGCTCGGGATGGCCTGCGGGAAGCCGTTCCTCGTCTCGGCGCTCGCCGTCGCCGAGGCCGGCGAGTCGGACATCCTCACCCTCGCGAGGTCCTGACCATGGGCGAGATCGTCCTCTCCGAGGACTGCATGAGGAACATGTCCCAGTTCGAGCAGCTCACGGGAGCGAGCAGCCGGGACTGCATCATCGACGACCGGAACGGCCGGATCATCCTCGTCGTGAACCCGGGCGAGATGGGCCGGGCCATCGGGAAGAAGGGCGCCTCCATCAAGAAGGCCTCCGAGGTCATGGGGAAGAAGATCGAGGTGGTCGAGTACTCCCCGAGCCCCGAGCAGTTCATCCGGAACTGCTTCCTCCCCGCGAAGGTCACCACCCTCGAGTTCGAGGGCGAGGGCGAAGAGAGGGTCGCGAAGGTGACGGTGCGCGACGAGGACAAGGGCATCGCCATCGGCAAAGAGGGGAAGAACATCTTCAAGGCGAAGCGCCTCGCCCAGCGGCAGCACAGCATCGTTGATGTTAGGCTGATGTAATCTCTTTTTGTCCCTTCACCCTTTTCGAAATTATCGTTTCAGAATGAGCCCAGGCACCGGATGAGGCTCTTCCGGTTCGGGCTGGTGACGGCGAGGTACTTCGACGGGTGAGGCCGGCGCACCCTCGCCCCGTGGCCGCCTAACTGCCTATAGAAAAGGATGGGATTTATCCCCCGCACGCCCCTCCGGCCGTCACCTGCTGGGCGGAGAGCATGGTCTGGCACGCCGCGGGCGGGCTCGTGAAGCTCCCGCAGATGGCCTCCTTGTATGCCTCGGGCGTGCGGGCTCCCGAGTACTCCACCCCGTTGATGAGGAGCGTGGGGGATGCCGTCGCGCCGGCCCTCACGGCAGACGCCTCGTCCGAGGAGAGGAGGGTGATTCCCTCCGGCCCGGTCGCACAGGCGTCGATGCGTTCGGGGGCGAGGCCGAGGGAGGCGGACAGCCGGGTGGAGCAGGCCGCGGCGGCCGAGGCGTTCCCCGACAGGGAGGAGCAGGCCGCGTTGAACCCGTCCAGGTATGCCCAGAACTGCCCGGGGGAGTTCTTCCGGATGCAGGCCTGCCGCAGGTCCTCCTGCACCTCCACCGGGCCGTGGAGGGACTGGACGGAATCGATCGTGGAACCGGTTATCTCGGTGAGGTAGTGCACCCCGATGTCCGTCGTGTTCCCGAGGAGGTCTGCCACGGGCTTCATCGCCGTTTCCGCCTGCATCCCGTACGGGCAGAAGGACATCACGTAGAGGTCCACGGTCGGCCGGCCGGTCTTCACCAGGGTCGGGGTGGGCGCGGGGGTCGCTCCCCCCGGGGTCCCGATGGAGGGAGCGGTCATATCCTTGCCCTGCGGGAAGAGCAGGACGCAGTCCCGGGAGACGAACAGGGGGATGGTGTTCCCCTGGTAGGCCAGGGTCACCAGGTAGACCCCGTGCGTCTCGTTTACCGAGACGAGCGTCGCGGCCGTCCCGGGGGTGACCATGTTCGAGTTGATGTACGAGAGGGTCTGCTCCCCGCATGTGCCGAGGGATACCGCGGTTCCGCCCTGCGACCCCAGGGATGACACGATGATAACAACCACGCAGATGATGACAATCCCGCCCGCCACCACGGCGATGACGGGGTCGATGCGGGCCCCGGTCCGCGGCGGCCTCGTCACCGGGGCGTCCCGGTCCGGGGAGACTTTCTTCCTCCGATCCTGGTTTCCTGTCATGCGAATACCTTGAGCAGATAAGCGCCGGTGCTGATAAAGCGTCTCCTCAGCCACCCCGGGCATGTATCAGGACGGGATCTCACCCCTGAGCTGTCTCCACGCCCTGACCAGCCCAAAACAACCGGTCAGCATCATGTCACCGTAGGGCGCCGCCTGGTACGCGTCGGGGAGGATGGTTTTCCGGTTCGGGCCGGTGACGGCGAGGTGCTTTGACGGGTGAGGCCGGTGCACCTTCGCCCCATGTCCTCCTTCTTTGAAGATTTCTTCATTCGTGAGCGTGCCATCCCGAAGCTTCCCGATCAGCGCGAGGAGATGGTCGCGGTCCATGCCATGGGTGTGTTGCTCGAAGATCCCGCACACTTCTTCGCCGACGAGGTTCACGCAGAAGGTGTGGGCGTTGCCGGCGTTCACGAGCGTTATTCCGTCGCCAGCCTTCTCCTTCACCCACGGATCGCAGAGGGCACCGAGGATGGCCGCGACGCCGGTATCGATGACGAGCGCCCCGGGTGCCTGCTCGCGGAGGGCGGCCATCCGGGTCATGGTAGGGAGCGGCGGGTCGCGGGCGAGGGCCCAGACCTTCCACCCCCCTTCGTCGAGGAGGTCGCCCATGACCCTGAACCGGTGGATCCGGTTGCTCTCCGTCGGAGAGAAGCCGTGGTCCTGCACGGCGAAGGCGAGTTTTTTTGGGTATTCCACGCCGAAAGCGCCGAGCGCGGTCAGAAGCTCGGACTCCATGTAGTCTGTCGTGAAGACAGGCGTGGCGTCCGGTGGCTTGTGGGAGACCACCTGGATACCCATCGAACGGACCTTCTCCAGGTTGTCGTGGATGGTGAGGGCCGCGGCCTCGGTGGCAAAGACCGGAAGCCCCTTCCTGATGTGGCGCGAGACGGCCTGGACCGAGTCCCCGCCGCCCATCGTGAAGCCGTCGAGGAAGATCGCCTCCCCCTGCCTCGTGGCCTCGCCGATCCGCCGCGCGACCACGACGGTCGGCGACGGGAGGACCATCTTCACGCAGTTCTCGACGGGGCGGCCCGGGTCGTAGACGAGGACGTCCTGCGTCCCCCGCCCGATGTCGACGGCGAGGAGGGTCATGTCACGCCGGGCTTTGCGACGGGGCCTTGCTCCACGCGGTGATCTGGCCGGGCTCGGGCTTGTACTCCCGGAACTGCTTCAGGCTGACGGTGAGGTCCCGGGTGAAGGCGAAGTAGCCGATCTGGGTGTTCCGGCAGAGGTTCATCGCCATGTCCATGAGCCCCCTCGGGTCGGGCCTCGCCTCGCCGAGCCAGATGTGGAAGATGTTCCCGCCGTCGATGATGGGGAAGAAGACGTGCTCGACCTCGATCCGGCGGGTGAGGGGGATGTCGGCGCACGGGGCGACGTGGGTCCCGTTCGTGTAGTAGATGGGGAGGTCGCGGGTCTTCTCGCAGTCCTCGAGGGCCCGGTTCAGGTCGCCCTTGATGATCTTCATGGCGTGCTTCCGGTACCGCTGGTCGAGGAGGTCGGCGACGGCGAAGCGCTGGCCGGTGGTCTCGGCCGGCGTCCTCGCGAGGGCGATGGTCATCCCGTGCCTCCTCGACAGGTCCTTTGCATAGAGCTCGAGCTCGGTCATCGCCCTGACCGCGAGCCGGAAGGCCTCCTTCGACTCGTGGAGCTGGTGCCCCGTGTGGTGCTCCACCATCTCGTTCACGCCGACGACCCCGATGGTGTAGACGAGGCCGTCCAGGTCCACCGCGACGGCCCCGCGGTCCCCCGTGTTCGGGTCCTTGGGGCGCTGCATCGCAAAGGGCATCCGCTGGTTCGTCCGCACGATCTCCATCCACCGGCGCTTGATCCGGAAGACCTCGACCGCGATGTCCATGAGGGCCTTCAGCTCGGCGAAGAGCCGGTTGTCGTCCTTCTCGGCGCGGTATGCCGCCCGCGGGCAGTTCACCGAGACGACCTGCCAGGAGCCCATGGAGAAGTGCCGCCCGTCCTGGAACTCGAGCTTGCCCTCGAACTCGGGGTCCTTCCCCGCGACCGTCGAGAACTGGTAGGCGCAGCACTGGTAGCAGGAGATCCCCTTCCCCGCGCCGCGGTACGGCGGGATCTGGTTGTCATAGTACGGGGTGCCGAACTTCGATGCGAGCTCGAAGGTCAGGAGGTAGAGGTCGCGGTAGGTCGGGAGATCGGGGTGCCGCCTGTTGTACTCCTCGTTCTCGGTGAGGAAGTCGGGCTCGATGCTGATCTCGGGCTTCGGGAAGGAGAAGGGCTTGCCCCAGTAGTCCCCCTCGAGCATCACCTCCATCATCGCCTTGAAGAGGAGCCGCACCTCCCTCTCGAACTCGCCGTACGTGCGCTTCGGCGCCTGCTTCCCGTCGTAGATCCTGCCGCGGAACACGCAGGGCCGGTCCCGCCAGAGGGTCGGGACCCCGGGCGTGAGCTGGACCGAGGAGAAGACGAGCTGCCCGCCCCGGGCGACCATCATCTGGGTCATCTCGTAGACGAACATCTGGATGAGCTGCTTGATGGAGTCGTACTCCAGCCCCTCGAAGTAGGGGGCGAGGAAGGTGAGGAAGTTGTAGTAGCCCTGGCCGCCGGCGAAGTTCGTCTGGGCCGACCCGAGGGCCTTCACCGCGTGGAGGACCGCGACCTCGGCACGCTTCGCGGGGCCCGCGACCGAGGCCTTCGTCCCGTTCCCGTCGGGCATCAGGCCGTAGTACAGGAAGTAGCGGAGGTCCCAGTCCTGGCAGAAGGGGCGCGTCCCGAAGTACTCGAGGTCATGGATGTGGAGGTCGCCCCCGAGGTGGTAGTCGGCGAGGTGCGGCGGGAGCTGGAGGAGGTACTGCTCCTTGCTGATCTTGTCGGCCTTCTTCTTGTGCGAGGTCTCGGCGTTCTCCTGGAGGTTCGCGTTGTCATGGGCCTCGAAGCCGCGCCCGACGTCGATGAGGTGGGCGTCGTAGACCGGCGTCCCGACCCGGGTGCAGACGTTCCGGTACTCGGTGAGGCCCTGCTCGAGGAGGACGATGTTCGCGATCTCCCGGATCAGCGGGCCCGAGAGGACCTGGAGGCCCATCTTGAGGATCCGCTGCTCCACGCGGGCGGCGATGTCCCGCGCCGCCTCCTCGGTCGCGCTCTCGTGGCCGTAGAAGACCTCGATGAGCCGCGTCTCCTCGACGATCTGCCGGACGATCCTCTCGCGGTCCCACTCCACCATGTGCCCGTCCGTGGTCCGGACCTTGGGCAGGGCGGGGAGGAACGTCCCGTCCAGCGTGAGTTGCTGCTGGAATACGGGCCTGGTCACCGATTTCTTGTGCCGCGCCAAGGAGCTCTACCTCGCGAAACCGATAAGATACTATTAATCCATTGCTATTTGATTTTATCGAGTTATATCGACTTATATATGTTTTTAAACGTTTCCAGTGGTTATAAACCCGGCCGGAACCCGCAAGTCGGGGTTGGTTCCCGAAAAGGCGGGAGCGGGCGGGGGAAGTACGGGATCGGGGCCCGAATCGCAGACCGGCTCGGCTCACCTGAGCCCCAGGGCCCGGTCCAGCTCCCCGTCCCTGACTTTCCCCTGGGAGAAGAGCTCCGCCGACGTGAGGAAGAGGTCGCCGCTCCTGAGGACCGGCGCCTCCATGGCAAAGACCCCGTTCACCCGGAGATCGGTCAGGGACTCGGCCGAGGACATGTCCCGCTCGGCGAACTTCACCCGGCGGGAGGCCAGGAAATCCTTCAGCATCTCGCAGTTCGGGCAGTTTTCAAGGGTGTAGACGACAAGGGCCGGTCTCTCGCTCACGGATCTCTCCCCGGGATCGATTATCATTTGTAGGTGGTGTTCCAAGTATTCTTGATGGTCAGGACGTTTATTGCTATTGATCTCGCCCCGGAGGTGAGGGAGCGGATGCAGGGTCCGCAGGCGAGGCTCGCCGGCTGCCGGGCCCGGCTCACCCTCGTGAAACCCCCGGCGATCCACATCACCCTCAAGTTCCTCGGGGAGGTCGACGAGAAGACCCTCGCGAAGGTGAAGGAGGCGCTCTCGAGGATCCGCTTTCCTCCCTTCGAGGTCTCCGTCGGCGGGGTGACGGGGAACCCTCCCGCGTCGCCCCGGGTCATCTGGTCCGGGGTCCGGGACCAGGGGGGCTGCAGGAAGGTCTTCGACCTCGTCGAGGAGGCCCTCGCACCGCTCGGCATCCCGAGGGAGCGGCGGGCGTACACCCCCCACGCCACCCTCGCGCGGGTGAAGCGCCCCGACCCCTCGCTCCTCCCCGTCCTCGCGGAGCTCGCCCCCGAGGAGTTCGGTTCCTGCCCCGTCCGCTGCATCCGGCTCAAGAAGAGCACCCTGACCCCCACGGGGCCCGTCTACGAGGACATCCAGGAGGTGCCCTGCACGTGAAAGGGAAGGGGGCCGGCGGGTCGCGCACGCCCGGGGAGAGGGAGGTCCTCGAACGGATCCGGCCGAAGGAGGACGAGCACGACCACACCTGGAAGGTGGCGACCGGGATCCTCTCCGCCATCGAAAAGGACGGGCGGGCGAAGGGGATGGTCGTCGGCTCCGTCGCCCGGGACACCTGGCTCTCGGGAGACCGCGACCTGGATGTCTTCCTCCTCTTCCCGCCCTCCCTTTCCCGCGAGGAGCTCGAGGAGTCCGGGCTCGACCTCGCCCGGGCGGTCGCCCGCCGTTTCACGGGGATCCTCCAGGAGAAGTACGCCGAGCACCCGTACGTGAACGCGACCATCGACGGGCTGGACGTCGACCTCGTCCCCTGCTACGAGGTCCCGTCGGCCTCGGCCCTCCAGTCCGCGGTGGACCGCACCCCCTTCCACACCCGGTACATCTCGGACCGGATCGGGCCGCTCCGGGACGACGTGCTCCTCGCGAAGCAGTTCGCGAAGGCCTGCGGGGTCTACGGCTCGGACCAGATGACCGAGGGGTTCAGCGGCTACCTCTGCGAGCTCCTGGTGCTCCACTACGCGGGCTTCACCCCCCTCGTCGAGGCGGCCGCGGGCTGGCGGCCGGGGACCTGCATCGACCTCGAGGGGCATGCCTGCAAGGCCTTCGAGGAGCCGCTCCGGGTGATCGACCCGGTCGATCCCGCCCGGAACGTCGCCGCGGCCCTCTCCGCGACGCGCATGTTCGAGTTCGTGGAGTACTGCCGCGGGTACCTGGAGGACCCCGCCGTGGACTTCTTCTTCCCGGCCAGGGGCGAGGGGCTGGACCGGAAGGGTTTTACGGCCGCCCTCGGCCGGCGCGGGACGAGCCTCTATGCCGTCACCTTCCCGACCCCGCCCCTCATCCCCGACATCGTCGTCCCCCAGCTCCGGCGGAGCCTCGGTTCCATCCGCGGCCTCCTCGCCCGGAGCGGCTTCGTCGTCCTCCAGGACGACTGCGCCATGGGGGACGAGCGCTGCATCCTCCTCCTCGAGCTCCTGGTGGACCGGCTGCCCCCCGTCACCCGGCACACGGGCCCGCCGCTCTGGGACCGGGCGAACGCGGCGAAGTTCGCGGAGAAGTACCTGGCAAACCCCCTGTCCGGGCCCTTTGTGATGGACGGGCGGTACCTGGTCGACCTGGCGAGAGAGTTCACCAGCGCGGGCGACCTCCTCCGTTCGCCCGACCTCCTCTCCGTGGGCCTCGGGAAGCACGTGAAGCAGTCGATGGAGAAGGGGTGGGAGGTCAGCGAGGGCGAGGGGTGCTGGCAGGCGGAGTTCGCCCCGTTCCTCTCCCGGTTCATCGAGCCGGCGAGCCCGCTCGCGAGGCGGGCGAGGGAGCGGAGGCGGAGCGCGGGGGGCCGGTGAGAGCCGGGCGGGATCTGCAGGCGAAATATTTATCTCTCACATTCTTCATTCACTTCCGGGGATTCACCCCGGTACCTGACACCGCGAGAAGCGTTCCCGTTCAGGGAGAGGGAGAAGGCCTACCGCTTCCCCCTCCACAGCAAACGATATCCCCGAACCCCCGCATTCCATCGTATACCAGGAGGAGAGGAGCCGGGAGCCGGCCGGAGGGCGCGGCCGGCCGGCCACGGGGAACCCCGAGAGCCCCCGCCCGGTTCTCCCGAAAATCTCGGAAGGAGGATGTGCATGTCCAAGTGGGTCTTTGCAATCACCTGGATCTGGGAGATCATCATCGGTATCGTGATGATCGCCTACCCGGGAACGCTCGGAATCGCCGCCGTGATCATCGGTATCATCGCCGTCATCCTCGGCCTCGCGGGGATCGGCATGGCCTGGAAGATGATGAAGAAGATGCCGATGGAGAAGCCGGCGGCGAAGTAACTCCAATCTTCACCCTTTTCTTCGCCGCAACGCCGTCCCGCGAAGTCACGGCGCCGGTCCATCCCCATCGGAGAGAACCGCCACCACCCTTCCCACCTTCCCGTCCCTGAGCCTGACCTTGATCCCGTGCGGGTGAAAGGAGGTGGAGGTCAGGATCTCCGCGACGGTCCCTTTCGTCATCCTGCCGGATTTCTGGTCCTGTTTCTGCACGATCCCGACCGTCGAGCCGATGCGGACCGAAGAGCGGTACCGCCCGTCTGTGGGACTGCTCATCCTTCCCTTGGATCACGAGGCGAGGAGCTCCTCCAGGATCTCCCCCGCGTCCCTGACGATCTTCGAGCACCTGGTGGCAAAGGCCTTCTTCTCCTTCGCCTCGGCGAACTGCTTCGGGTCGGAGAGGTCGTACCCGACGAGCTCGGTGCAATGCACCGAGGCGTTCCGGGCCGCGAACTCCCCGACGAACCTCCGGGCCTGGGCATACACCTTCTCCCTCGACGACGCATCCCGGATATCTTCCGGCTTCTGGGAGAGCCCGAGGACCATGAGCGCTCCCGAGACCGCCCCGCATATCTCCCCGGACTTTGCAACCCCTGCCCCGAAGGCCGACGCGATCTTCACCGCGGTCCCCGGGTCGAGGCCGAGATCCTTCCCGTAGACCGAGATGATCGCCTGGGAGCAGGAGAGCCCCTTCCGGAAGGCCTCGACCGCCTCGTCGGCATGTCCCGCTGTCATCTGACGCCCGTGATCCTGATAGGGCTCGTCCCTCATGAAGGTTACCGGCTACCGCTTCCAGGTCTCCATGCCCCTGGGGTCGGTGTACTCGATCTCGTCGGCGGTGAAGACGAGGACCACGTACTCCGGGTTGTCCACCGTTTTGAAGTACTGTTCCATCATCGGGGTCCAGTACTTCTTCTTCGTCGCGAGGTCCTCGTGGACCCTGCCCTTCGCCCGGATCACCACGTAGGGGTCGGTGAACTCCTTCCCCGACCAGATGGAGAGGGAGGCGTCAGGGTTCTTCCTGAGCTGCGCGACCTTCCGGGTGGACCTCCCCGTCGCCCCGACGAGGGTCAGGTCAGGAAAGCCCGCGAGCACCATGAACCGGACGGCGGGTCTCCCCTGGTCGATAGTCGCGACGGCCGCCGGGTGGGGCCCGCCGATGACCTGCAGGATCTTGTCTTTGAGTGCCATGGGGAGCAGTAGGTGACGGGGTTCTTAATAAAATGATGAGTCTTCGAATTGCTACGGTTTCACGAACGCGAGCGAGGCCGAGTTCATGCAGTACCGCTGGTGAGTGGGCGGCGGCCCGTCGTCGAAGACATGCCCGAGGTGGGCCCCGCACCGGGCGCAGAGCACCTCGGTCCGGACCATCCCGAACGATATGTCCTTCTTCAGTTCGACGTTCTGCTCCGAGACCGGTGCCCAGAACGAGGGCCAGCCGGTGCCGGACTCGAACTTGGTGTCAGAGAGGAAGAGGTCGGTCCCGCAGCAGGCGCACCGGTAGAGCCCCTTCTCGTGCCAGTCATGGTACTTGCCGGTGAAGGCCGGCTCGGTGCCTGCCCGGCGGGCGATCTCGTAGGTATTGGGATCGAGGATCTTCTTCCATTCCTCGTCGGTCTTCACGACCCGGTCGACGGGCTCGACCCTGCCGGTCGCCACCGAAAAAATGGGAACCTTCCCGGCGGTCTTCTTCTCGCGCTCTCTCGCCATCATCACGGAGCGGAAGGCGCGGGAGGTTATGTTTTTTTCGGTGGTTCCCGGTTTTTGCGTTTCGCCTTCTCCTTCGCGAGCCGCTCGACGGCCGCGAGGTCGACCCCGGGCCCGGCCACGAGCTTCCCCGAGGCGACCGCCCGGTCGACGAAGCTCTTCCCGACGGGGGTCCGGACGAGGAGAGTCGTGTGCCCCTTCGGCGCCCCCACCGCCCCCGCCGAGATGTCGGCGTCGACCGCGGAGAAGTCGGTGCAGGAGTGGCACCCCGGCCGGACCGTCGCTTCGAGCTCCTTCAGGGGGATGGCGAGGTCGTCCCTCCCCTCGACGGTCACTTCGAGCTTACCGGCGACGTTCAGGCGCTTCACCTGCCAGGGCTCCACCCCGTGCTTCCCCCTGAGGACCCCCTCGACGAGCGCCCGGTAATCGAAGGTCTCGGTGCAGAAGAGCCCGACGAGGAGCCGGATGGACCGGCCGTAGGGCTTCGCGAGCTGGTTGTCGCTCGCCCTCATCCGCTGGACCGCCTGGACCGCGCAGGGGACCCCCACGACGGCGATCCGCCGGAGCTTCCGCTTCACGACCGCCTCCTTGAGCGATGCGAGGAGGGGGACCCACCAGGAGTAGCGGGAGCCGGCCTCGTGAACGAGGGCGTCCGAGCTCGTGATGATGGCCGAGCGGGGCTGGAGGGTGAACCGGTCCTCGGTGACCGTCACCACCGCGTCGAGGAGCCCCTCGTCGAGGGCGCTCGCGAGGATGGCCGTGACCGCCCCGCCGCTCTGTCTCCTGGGCACCTCGAAGGCCGCCTTCGCCGCGAGGGCCTCGGTGTACGCCCCGAGCATCTGGCGGGCCTCGCCTGACGCCCGCGGGCAGACGGCGTAGCAGACGCCGCAGGGGACCTCGAACTGGTCCTCGCGGCAGGTCCCGGTCGAGGTCGGGCACGTCATCCCCTTGCCTGTCTCGAAGAAGAGCCCCTCGGCCGGGCAGACCGCGACGCATGCCCCGCAGCCGGAGCAGAGGCCGGCATCCCAGACATCCTTCTTCAGGTCCCGGAAGGTCTTTATCGCCATGGCTCACTCCCACACGTACTTGTTCGCAAAAGGACGGCTGCTCGCCGGGGCGATGCGGATATACTCGTCCCTGAGGAGCTCCTCCGCGTCGAGGCCGAAGTGCCCCGCGAACTCGGCGAGGACAGGGGCCATCCGCTCCTTCTCCGGCTTACCCGCCTTCGTCTCCTTCGCCCCCACCCCGAGGAGGTGCGAGGCCACCCCGCCGCGGAGGAAGATCTCCCCGCCGTGGATCCCGCTCCCGACACCCCGCTCCTCCACCGCTGGCCCGTCGCCGAGGCCGAGGACGATGATGAGGCCGCCGGCCATGTACTCACCGAGGAAGGCGCGGGCGCTCCCGCCCACGACGAGGACGGGGCGCTTCGCCTGGTACTCCTTCATGTGGATGCCGCCGCGGTACCCGATGTCGTCCCGTACGAAGACCTTCCCGCCCCGCATGGAGTGGGCCACGGCGTCCCCCGCCGACCCGTGGATGACGATGGTCCCCGCGTCCATGGTGTTCCCGGGGGCGTGCTCGGCGTTCCCGTGGACGATGCAGGTGGGGCCCGACATGAACATCCCGAGGTCGCCGCCGGGGACTCCCCGGATGGTGATCCGGACGTCGCCCTTCAGGCCGTCGGCGATGAACCGCTGGCCGAGGACATGGTCGACCTCGATCTCCTTCTTCCCCCCGGCGACCGCGGCCCGCAGGAGCTTGTTCAGCTCGGTATAGCTCATGTCGGCCGCGTCGATCCGGTAGCCGTCCATGTTCAGGCCCCCACGGTCTTCACGTCGAGCACGTTCATGATCCCCTCGTCCAGGAGGTAGCCCCGGAGCCGGTCGCGGTTCCCCCGCAGGCTCTCGATGCTGTTGATCCCCGCGGCCCCCATGAGCTCCGAGAGCTCGTGGGTCCAGGCCTGGATCAGGTTCGCCGCCTGGCGCGAGCCGGTCTCGGGGTCGAGCCGTGCGACGAGGTCCTCCCGCTGGGTGGCGATGCCCCACGGGCAGAGGCCGCGGTAGCAGTTCCCGCAGACCCGGCACCCGAGGGCGACGAGGGCGGCGGTCCCGATGTAGACCGCGTCCGCCCCGAGGATGATGGCCTTCACCACGTCGGCGCTCTCCCGGATCCCGCCGCTCGCGATGATGGAGACCTCGTTTCGTATCCCCTGTTCCCTGAGCTTCGCGTCCACCGAGGCGACGGCCGCCTCGATGGGGATGCCGACATGGTCCCGGGCCACCTTGGGCGCGGCGCCGGTGCCGCCCCGGAACCCGTCGAGGACCACGGCGTCCGCCGAGGACCGGGCGATACCGGCGGCGATGGCCGCTGAGTTGTGGACCGCCGCGATCTTGACGAAGACCGGCTTCTTCCACTCGGTCGCCTCCTTGAGCGAGCGGACGAGCTGCTTCAGGTCCTCGATGCTGTAGATGTCATGGTGGGGGAAGGGGGAGAGGGCGTCGGTGCCGGCGGGGATCATCCGGGTCGAGGAGACGTCCTGGTCCACCTTCTCCCCGGGCAGGTGCCCGCCGAGGCCGGGCTTCGCTCCCTGGCCGATCTTGATCTCGATGGCGGCCCCCCGCTCGAGGTAGTCGATGTCCACCCCGAACCGGCCGGATGCCACCTGGACGATCATGTGGTCCTGGTACGGGTAGAGGGAGTGGTGGAGCCCGCCCTCGCCGGTCCCCATGAAAGTCCCGATCTCCTTCGCCGCCCGGGCGAGGGAGATCTGGGCGTTCCTGCTGATCGCCCCGTAGGACATGTGGGCGATCATGATAGGGGTCTCGAGCTTCAGGTTCGGGGTGAGCTGCGTCCTGAGCTCGACGTCGCCCTTCGAGTCCTTCGCGATCTCGAGCTTCGCGGGCTTCTTCCCGATGTAGGTGCGGAGCTCCATGGGTTCCCGGAGGGGGTCGATGGAGGGGTTCGTCACCTGGCATGCGTCGAGAACGAGCCGGTCGAAGATGACCGGGTAGGGGAGGACGTTCCCCATGCCGGCGAGGATGATCTTCCCCGACCTTGCCTGCGTGTAGATGGACTCCCTTATCTCCCTCGTCCAGAGGGGGTGGCTCCGGTAATCGACCGGCCGTTCCTGGAGGTCGATGGCGTCCCTCGGGCACATCGCGATGCACCGGTGGCAGGCCGTGCACCGTCGGGAGTCGATGAGGATCTGGCCGTCCTGCGAGCGGAAGACCCCGTAGGGGCACTGATCCACGCACCGCTCGCAGAGCATGCACTGCTCCCGGTCGATCTTGATCCGGTACCTGGGGGGGACGGCTCCGATGGTCACGCCCCGACCCTCCCGATGACCGGGTAACCCGCCCGGGGCATGGTGATGTCCCCCACCTCGGGGTCCATGCACCGGATGGCCGCCTCCTCGCTCGAGATGTAGAGGCGCTTCCCGTTCTCGCCCTTCACGAGGGGGCGGAGCTTGATCCGGTCGGTGATCCCGAGCATCATGTCGGGCCTTGCCACGACGATGGCGAAGGGGCCGTTCATGAGGGCCGGCCCGTACGTGAGCCGGATGGCGGTGTGGAGCTCCCGCTCCTTCCCGGGCATCATGTCGATCTCGTCCCAGAAGGGCGGGGCGAGGGCCTTCACCGCGAGGTCCTCGGGGAGCCGGTGCTTCCTGACCAGGAGATCGAACAGGTAGGCGACCACCTCGGTGTCGGTGTACATGGTGCAGTGGTAGCCGAACGACTGGATGTAGCGCTGGTTCGTCCCGTAGGAGGTGATCTCGCCGTTGTGGACCACGGACCACCCGAGGAGGTTGAAGGGGTGTGCGCCGCCCCACCAGCCGGGCGTGTTCGTCGGGTACCGGTTGTGGCCGAGCCAGAGGTAGCCCTTGTAGTCCTGGATCCGGTAGAAGTCGGCGACATCCTCGGGCCAGCCGGAGGCCTTGAAGACCCCCATGTTCTTCCCCGACGAGAAGATGAGCGCCCCCTTCCGCTCCAGGTTCACGCTCATGACGAGGTTCGTGACGATGTCCTCCTCGGGGGTCGTGCTCCAGGACATCGTCTTCGGGTCGGGCCGGAAGAAGTAGCGCCAGGGGGTGTGGGCGCGGCGAAGGCCGGGCAGGTCGGTGGTCGGTATCTCCTCGTCGTGGACGATCTCCCCCCACCGGCCCAGGGTCGCGTCGAGGGCCGGCTTCGTCTCCCGGACATTGTCGAGGAAGACGTGGAGGCAGTACTCGTCCCGGAACTCGGGATAGCACCCGTAGACGGCATAGCCGGCCCCCTCGCCGCTCCCGCGCTCCTTCATCAGGGCGAGGGACTGCCTGATGGAGGAGCCGTCCATCTCCCCCAGCCCGCGATCGATGACACCGATGATGCCGCACATGGCTCTTAACCGTTTGTACTCCTACTTCATTAGTTTTCAGTTTTCATCCCGATGGACGGCGCCGAGAACGGTCCTCCGGGGAAGGGAGCACACCGTCGGGGATTTCCCCATCCGGATGGGATGGCTAAGTATATATATTGTTAGGTAGAAACCTGTTTCCATGTCGTTCCGGGCGGAGCTGGTATTCCCCCGGGAGAACGGCAAACCATCCAGCATAAATAGGGTAAGAAAGAACCGGTATTCCATGTCGTCCCCGGATGCCCTTCTGGTCCCGGAGAACGGCGCGGTATCCAGATCCCAGAGATCCAGGGCCCCGTCACGGTGCGGGGCGCGGAGGGTATGAGCGTGGTAAAAACGATGAAATGGAACGGTGTCCAGAGCGACGAGGCCATCGAGAACGTCTCGCAGCTCATCAAGGAGAAGGGGATAGAGATCGTTGACCTCAAGTTCAACGACCTCCCCGGCCTCTGGCAGCACTTCTCGATCCCGTCCTCGGAGCTCTCCGAGATCGACGATCCCGTGACCTCCATCTGGGCCGAGGGCATCGGCTTCGACGGGTCCTCGATCCGGGGCTTCCAGCAGATCCAGGAGTCGGACATGATCCTCCTCCCGGACGCGGAGACCGCGGTCCTCGACCCGATCTGCGAGGTCCCGACGGCGAGCATCATCTGCGACGTGTACGACCCGCTGACGAAGAAGCCCTACTCCCGGGACCCGAGGTACGTGGCGAAGAAGGCGGAGAAGTACCTGAAGGACTCGGGCATCGCCGACGAGAGCTTCTGGGGACCGGAGTACGAGTTCTTCCTCTTCAACGACATCCGGTTCGGACAATCGGTGAACAAGGGCTTCTACTACATCGACTCGGTCGAGGGCGAGTGGAACTCGGGGAAGGAGGAGAACCCGAACCTCGGGTACAAGCCCCGGTTCAAGGAGGGGTACTTCCCCGTCCCGCCCCATGACTCGATGCAGGATATCCGGAGCGAGATCATCCTGAAGATGATCCAGACCGGGATCGATGTCGAGGTCCACCACCACGAGGTCGCGACCGCGGGCCAGGCCGAGATCGACATGCGCTTCGGCCCCCTCGTGAAGATGGCCGACCAGTGCCTGATGTACAAGTACATCGTGAAGAACGTGGCAAAGAAGAAGGGGATGGTCGCGACCTTCATGCCGAAGCCCCTCTTCGGCGACAACGGCTCGGGGATGCACACCCACCAGTCGCTCTGGAAGAACGGGAAGAACATCTTCTTCGACGCGAAGGGCTACGCGATGATCTCCCAGATGGCGAAGCACTACATCGGCGGCCTCCTCGAGCACGCGAACGCCCTCATGGCCTTCTGCGCCCCGTCGACGAACTCGTACAAGCGGCTCGTGCCCGGCTACGAGGCGCCGGTGAACCTCGTGTACTCCATGCGGAACCGGTCGGCCGCGGTCCGGATCCCCGTCTACTCCGAGAACCCGAAGACGAAGCGGATCGAGTTCCGGCCCCCCGACCCGACCTGCAACCCGTACCTCTCCTTCGCCGCGATGCTCATGGCCGGACTCGACGGCGTGAAGAGGAAGCTCGACCCCGGTACCCCCTTCGACAAGAACACGTACGAGGTCTCGGCGGCCGAGTCGAAGAAGATCCCGACGGTGCCCGGCTCGCTCGAGCAGGCGATCAACGCCCTCGAGGAAGACCACAAGTTCCTGCTCCAGGGCGGGGTCTTCACCCAGGACCTGATCGACGTCTGGATCGAGTACAAGCGTGCGGAGATGGACAAGGTCCGGCTCCGGCCCCACCCGTACGAGTTCTACCTGTACTTCGATATCTGAATCGATATCTGAACCACCCCCCTTTTTTCCCCGGCCGCAGGCAGCTGCCTTCTCCCCCCGTCCCGAAATAACCAGATTTAAAGCGGATGATGCCGAGATCATCCCCCATGCCACGAGACATATCGGCCCTGGTCCTGAAGAAGATCAGGGACCAGGAGATCAAGTTCCTCAGGCTCCAGTTCTGCGACCTGCAGGGGCAGCCGAAGAACGTCGCCATCCCCGCCGACCAGGCCGAGAAGGCCCTCTCCCAGGGGATCTACTTCGACGGCTCCTCCATCGAGGGCTTCGCCCGGATCGAGGAGTCGGACATGCTCCTCAAGCCCGACCCCGCCACCTACTCCATCCTCCCCTGGAGGCCCGCCTCGGCGCCGGTGGCACGGATGATCTGCGACGTCTACACCTACGACGACAAGCCGTACGTCGGTGACCCCCGGTTCATCCTTGCGCGGACCCTCGCCGAGGCGGCGAAGATGGGCTATGTCTTCAACACGGGCCCGGAGCTCGAGTTCTTCCTCTTCCGGACCCTGGACGGGAAGCCCACGGTGATCCCGCAGGACGCCGGCGCCTACTTCGACCTCGGCCCGAACGACCTCGCCGAGAACGTCCGCCGCGACATCGTCCTCACCCTGAAGGAGATGGGCTTCGAGATCGAGGCCTCCCACCACGAGGTCGCGGCCGGCCAGCACGAGATCGACTTCAAGTACAGCGACGCGCTCCACACCGCCGACAATGTCATGACCTACCGGATCGCGACGAAGACCGTCGCCCTCCAGCAGGGGCTCCACGCGACCTTCATGGCAAAGCCCATCTTCGGGATCAACGGGAGCGGGATGCACACCCACTGCTCCCTCGCGAAGAACGGGAAGAACGCCTTCTATGACCCGAAGGGGGACAGGCAGCTCTCTGACCTCTGCCTCCACTTCATCGGCGGCCTGCTCAGGCACGTGAAGGGGATCACCCGGGTGGCGAACCCGACCATCAACTCCTACAAGCGCCTCGTGCCCGGCTACGAGGCGCCGGTGTACATCAGCTGGTCGGTCACGAACCGCTCGGCCCTCATCCGGGTTCCCGCCGCGAGGGGGAACAGCACCCGTGCGGAGTTCCGCTCCCCCGACCCCATGTGCAACCCCTACCTGACCTTCGCCTGCATGCTCGCCGCAGGCCTCGACGGGATAAAGAACCAGATCGAGCCCCCGCAGAGCACCGACCGGAACATCTACGAGATGACCCCGAAGGAGCGGAAGAGGGCGAAGATCGACACCCTGCCTGGCGACCTGGTTTCGTCCATGAAAGAGCTCGAGAAGGACCCCCTCCTCACCGAGACCCTGGGCGGCCACATCATGGAGAACCTGCAGCGGGTGACGACCATGGAGTGGGACTCGTTCCGCACCGCGGTCCACCCCTGGGAGCACGAGCAGTACCTGGAGCGGTACTGATCCTTTTTTTCGGAGGCAAGGGAACCCGATTCGCCGGTTTTTTACCCTGAAAAAGAGGTAGATTTAAATAGCATAGAACCTAACTTCCTTCTCGCACTAGTGAGGTGCACGCATGAAGAATCGGCTTACTCTCCAGGGTGACGGGGTCCGGTACCCCTCCGACCGCGGGAGCCCGTCGGGGTGGCGGCATTGACCCTCGACTCGGGCGACACCGCCTGGCTCCTCGCCTCGACGGCGCTCGTGATGCTCATGACCCCGGGCGTGGGGTTCTTCTACGGGGGCATGGTCAGGCGGAAGAACATCATCTCGATGATCGCGCTCTCGTTCATCGCCTTTGCCCTCGTGAGCATCCTGTGGGTGCTCTGGGGCTACAGCCTCGCCTTCGGCTCCGACATCCGGGGCTTCATCGGCGGGCTCTCTGCTCTCGGCCTTGCCGGGGTCGGGATGGGGCCCGGCCCCTACTCGGCAACGGTCCCGGGCCTCGCGTACATGGTCTTCCAGCTCGTCTTTGCCACGGTGACCCTCGCGATCCTCACCTCGGTCTTTGCCGAGCGGGTGAAGCTCTCGTCCTTCCTCGTCTTCGGCCTCCTCTGGACGACCCTCGTCTACGACCCCCTGGCCCACTGGGTCTGGGGCGGCGGGTGGACGGCCGCGATGGGGGCGATCGACTTCGCGGGCGGGACGGTCGTGCACATCAGCTCGGGTTTCTCGGCCCTCGCCATCGCCCTCGTCATCGGGAAGCGGAAGGGGTTCGGCAGGTACCTGATGGAGCCCGCGAACATCCCGATGGCCCTCCTCGGGGCGGCGCTCCTCTGGTTCGGCTGGTTCGGGTTCAACGCGGGGAGCGCGGTCGCGGCGAACGGCCTCGCCGCGAACGCCTTCGTCGTGACGAACACGGCGGCCGCGGCGGGTGCCCTCACCTGGATGGTCGCGAGCTGGCTCTATGGCCGTCCCGCGTCCCTGGGCGTCGTCACCGGTGCCGTCGCGGGCCTGGTCGCCATCACGCCGGCCGCGGGCTACGTGACGCCCCTCGCCTCCATCGTCATCGGCGTCGTCGCGGGGATCCTCTGCTACGGGATGATGAACTTCCGGATAAAGAAGGGCCTCGACGAGTCCCTGGACGCCTGGTCGGTCCATGGCATGGGCGGCCTCTGGGGCGCGCTCGCGACGGGCATCTTCGCCTCGGCGGCGGTGAACAACTACACCGGCCTCCTCGGGGGGAACCCCATGCAGTTCGTGGTGCAGCTCGTGGCCGCGCTCTCGGCCGTCGTCTACGCCTTCGTGGTGACCTTCGTCCTCGCGAAGATCGTGGATAAGACCATCGGCCTCCGGGTCACGGAGGACGAGGAGTACGTCGGGCTCGACATCTCCCAGCACGGGGAGAGGGTGTAGGGGTGGTCCCATGAAGATGATACAGGCAATCATCAGGCCGGAGAAACTGGACGACGTGAAGAAGGGCCTCGAGGAGGGCGGGTTCGTCCCGATGACCATCATCGAGGTCAAGGGCCGCGGGGAGCAGAAGGGGATCCAGCTCGAGTACCGGGGGACGAAGATGGAGGTCGACCTCCTCCCCAAGGTGAAGATCGAGCTCGTGGTGAAGGACCAGGAGGTGGCGAAGGCCATCGGGATCATCCGCGGCTCTGCCCGCACCGGGAAGGTCGGGGACGGCAAGCTGTTCATCCTCCCCGTCGAGAGGATGCTCAAGGTGCGGACCGACGAGGAGTGGAGCTGAACGGGGCAGGCAAGGAAGGCAATTGCCTTCTATCACCTTATATTTCTTCTGAATTGAATTTTGAGAGAGTTAAACCATAATTTTTTAAGTACTGGAAGACAGTGACCTTCCTCCATAGATCATGATGGCATCCGGGCCGGTCCGCGTAACCCGGCCGGTACCTCCGGCCGGGCCCCCGACCCACCCCGTTGTGCCATCGAGAGGTGCACTGAATGGTCCTCGACTCTGGTGATACGGCATGGGTCCTTGTCTCCACCGCCCTCGTCATGCTCATGACGCCGGGCGTGGGGTTCTTCTACGGGGGCATGGTCAGGCGGAAGAACGTCATCGCGATGATCGCGCTCTCCTTCATCGTCTTTGCGCTCGTGAGCATCCAGTGGGTGCTCTGGGGCTACACCATCGCCTTCGGGCCCGACATCCGCGGCCTCGCCGGCGGGCTCGCGGCCCTCGGCCTCGCCGGCGTCGGGATGGCACCCGGGCCGTACGCGGCGACGGTCCCGAGCCTCGCGTACATGGCCTTCCAGCTCGTCTTTGCGACGGTGACCCTCGCCATCCTCACCTCGGTTTTCGCCGAGCGGGTGAGGCTCTCGTCCTTCATCGTCTTCGGCCTCCTCTGGACGACCATCGTCTACGACCCCATCGCCCACTGGGTCTGGGGCGGGGGATGGATCGCCGCGATGGGCGGGCTCGACTTCGCCGGCGGGACCGTGGTCCACATCTGCGCCGGCTTCTCGGCGATCGCGGTCATGCTCGTCATCGGGAAGCGGAAGGGCTTCGGCGAGCACCCCATGGAGCCGGCGAACATCCCCATCGCCCTCGTCGGCGCCGCCATGCTCTGGTTCGGCTGGTTCGGGTTCAACGGCGGGAGCGCGCTCGCGGCAAACGGCCTCGCGGCGAACGCCCTCGTCGTGACGAACACCTCGGCGGCGGCCGGGGCCCTCGCCTGGATGTTCGCGAGCTGGTACCACGGCAGGCCGGCCTCCCTCGGGGTCGTCACGGGGGCGGTCGCCGGCCTCGGGGCCATCACCCCCGCGGCAGGGTTCGTGACGCCCCTCGCGGCGATCGTCATCGGCGTGGTCGCGGGGCTCCTCTGCTACGCGATGATGACCCTCCGGATCCGGAAGAAGCTCGACGAGTCCCTGGACGCCTGGTCGGTCCACGGCATGGGCGGCCTCTGGGGGGTCCTTGCGACAGGCATCTTCGCCTCGGCGACGGTGGGCACGGCCACGGGCCTTATCTACGGGAACGTCCACCAGTTCATGGTGCAGGTCGTCGCCGCCGTCGCGGTCCTCGTCTACGCCTTCGTGGTGAGCTATATCCTCGCGAAGGCGGTCGACGCGACCATCGGCCTCCGGGTCTCCGAGTCCGAGGAGTACGTCGGCCTCGACATCTGCCAGCACGGCGAGCAGGTGTGAGGTGTCTCCATGCCCATGAAGATGATACAGGCTGTCCTCCGGCCCGAGAAGATCGATGAGGTGAAGAAGGAGCTCGAGGAGGGCGGGTTCATCGCCCTGACCATCATCGAGGTCCGCGGCCGGGGCGAGCAGAAGGGGATCAAGCTCGAGTTCCGGGGGACGAAGATGGAGGTCGACCTCCTCCCCAAGGTGAAGATCGAGCTCGTGGTGAAAGAAGAGGAGGTGGGGAAGGCCGTCGGGATCATCAAGGCCGCCGCGCGGACGGGAAAGGTCGGGGACGGCAAGATCTTCATCCTCCCGGTCGAGAAGATGCTCCGGGTCCGGACCGACGAGGAGTGGACATAGGGCGGCACCCCGGCCTCTCACTTTTTTCCCGCCCTGACTTCCAGGGAGCCCATGGCTTATCCGGACATACCTTTTTTACCGATGGATGGCTATCACCTCCTGTCCTGGCCTGCATTCCGGGGTGGCAACCCTCATATCCGGAGGTCCGCGGACGGGATGCTCCGGCACCGGGCGACCGGTCCTTTTTCCCATGCAGGCAACGGCGGGATGGCATTGAACGGGTGTGACAGCCGTGAGAGAGAGGGATGCGAGGACCGGAAAGGCTGATAGAAGACATCGGGCAGACCCGGGAAACCGGAGGGGCAGGGACTCACCGTCTCCTGATCGACGGAGGAACCCCGGGATCCCTGAACAGGACCTCGAAGAATTCATCTGCTGCATCAGGCACGAGGTGCGTGCGCTCGTCGGAGGGCATTACTACTACCTCGAGGTGCGGGAGGAGTGCCCCTGCCTGTGCCGGGTCCCGCACCTCGCGGTGGAGCTCTCGGCGCACGAGGTCATCGATCACCTCATGCACGGGATCTCCGACGAAGACCTCGACCACGCTCTCCGGATGAGGGCCGGCCGGGGATACCGGCCCGGCTACTACGAGATCTCGGACCACATCGAAAAGAAGCTCCGCGCCCTGCTCGATGCCTGAACCCGAAACTTCCGGGCCTGGCGGGCTTATGGGAATGGGGTGGGTGGGGCTGCCCTGGAGAAGGAAGAGAGAGTCGTCTGCCGCGTCTTCATCGTCTCCCGAAGAAGGGTGCTCTCCTCCACGAACTGCCTGAGCGGGAGCTTCATCCGTGACGAGATGTGGGCGAGGGCAGCATTCAGGTCCTCGAACTCCAGGGGATTCGCCCGCATGGCGTTCCTGACATTCTCGCGCACGTTGAAGACCCCCATCGGGACGTAGCCGCGGTACGCCTCCCGAAAGACGATGGCACCCGCCTGGAGCCCCTCGCGGGCGAGCCCCTCGAGGACCGCCATCTTGCAGGAGTAGTAGCACCCGCCGACCGACGAGTACCCGGTCTTCCCCCCGCCCGTCTCGTGATCGGCGAAGATCACCTCCTCGTTCCCCATGACCCTGAGGAAGGCCTCCATCCACTCGTACTGCCATCCCGTCGGGAGGAGGAGGACCGCGTACCGGTTGTTCAGGCTGGTGGACTCATGGATCCGGAAGCCGTCGATGACCGGGTTCCTCCTCACCCCCTTGAGGAGGTGGTCCCCGATGGCGGTGTCGCAGGCGGTGATGGACCAGCGGGTCGGGACGAGGCGCCGCTTCCTCCCGACGCCCATGACCCCGCAGGAGAACGCCTTCTGGATGGCCGAGAAGGGCAGGTCTCCCGCGTGGAGCGAGACCACGGCCTCGGTCGCCGTGAGGTCCCCGTCGGAGAAGACCCGCTCCAGGCTCCGGTCCGGCTTCATGGCCCCGAGGTCGAACTTCTCGAGGGACCCGCTCGGGCCGTACGGCGTGTGCTCGTCGGAGAGGGAGAAACCCCTCGGCGCCTCCCGGAACGTCGCCTCGCTCTCGACCGAGCCCGCCGAGAGGGCGATCTCCTGGAGCTTCCCGATGTACCCCGACCCCAGGTCCCCGACATGGACCGGGCGCTTGCCCCGGACGAGGCTCATCCGGAACCCCAGGATGTCCTCCTGGGTCTTCTCGGCGGGGATCCATGCCTCGGGGGTGTCCAGCTCCCTCGTGTCGCCGTGGACCGGGGCGATCATCGGGCCCGCGAGGACCTTCGGGTAGTTCCACGAGCCGATGAAGACCGAGGGCGGGGTGGACCCCTCGAGGTCCCTCCCGACCTCCACCGACGGGATCCGGGCAGAGGAGGAGATCCTCTTCAGGTAGGCTCCCTTCCCCATCATCACGGTACCTTCGGCGGGGTATATTAAAAAAGCACCAGGGGTGGGGTGAAAGTGGGAGGAGCGAGGGTTCATCAGAACCCGAGCTGGAGCGACCCGCCATCAGGCGGGGTGCGACTGGAGGGTTCATCAGAACCCGGGCTGGAGCGACCCGCCATCAGGCGGGGTGCGATCTGCGGTTCCGTGAGAAACCGGTCAATCCCCGGGCGGGCGCTCCCGCTCCAGGAGGAGGTCGCCGAAGATCACCTTCTCGAGCACCTGGGCGACGTACCTGACCTTCTGGGTGTTCTCCATGTCCTCGTAGTGGTGGAGGTCGGTGTACACCTGGAGCCGGATGAGGGCGAACCTGAACCGGTCCAGGGTGTCCTCGTCGAAGCCCTGGGCCTCGCGGTAGATGGACTCGAGGAGGTAGGGGAAGGCCTCGATGTTCTCGAGGCAGAGGGAGACCTTCTGGTAGACGGGGAGGGGCTCCTCCTTCCCGGCGAGGACCTTCCCGAAGTCCATCTACTTCTCCACCTCTTTCACGAGGGCCTCCATGACCTGGTCCACCGCCTCCCAGGTCGGGTTCGTCTCGCCCCGCCTGATGACGAACGGGCGGCCCTCGTCCCCCGCCTTTGCCATCTCGGGGTCGATGGGGATGGAGCCGAGGAAGGGGACGCCCATCTCCTCGGCGGCCTTCTTCCCGCCCCCCTTGCCGAAGAGGTCGATCTCCTGTTTGCAGTGCGGGCAGACCATGCCGCTCATGTTCTCGATGATCCCGAGGTTCCGGAACCCGAGCATCTCGACGAACTTCACCGCCTTGCGGGAATCAACCGTCGAGACGTCCTGGGGGGTGGTCACGATGACGACACCGGTGACGTTCGGGGCGAGCTGGGCGATGGAGAGGGCCTCGTCCCCCGTCCCGGGGGGAAGGTCCACGACGAGGTAGTCGAGCTCGCCCCAGTCCACCTCCTCGAGGAACTGACGGATGGCGGCCATCTTCATCGGGCCGCGCCAGATGACCGGCGTGCTCACGTCGGGGAGGAGGAAGGCCATCGACATGGCCGAGAGGGTCCCCGTGATCCGGATCGGCTCGATCAGGTTCCCGATGGCCTGGAGGCGCTCGTTCTGGATCCCGAGCATGATGGGGATGTTCGGCCCGTGGATGTCGAGGTCGAGGATCCCCGTCTGGAAGCCGTGGGCCGAGAGGGCCCAGGCGAGGTTCACGGCGACGGTGCTCTTCCCGACCCCGCCCTTCCCCGAGAGGACGAGGATCACGTGCTTCACGTTGATCTTCGCCTTCTCGGGCAGGGCATGCGGTCCTGCCCGGTCCTTGCACTCGAGTTCGCACGTCTCGCACTTCTTCTCGCATCCTTCCTTCTCTGCGTTGGTCTCGGGCATATCCTCCCTCACCGGTGACGGGCTGCGGGATAAAGCTGTCTCCTGAGAGCCATAAAGGTATGAGATGGGAGCTCCGCATCCCACGGGACCCTCAGTCGCCGACGCTCCCGGGAACGATCAGGAGGATGACGATCCCGCGTCGTCCGGGCAGTCGAGGTCCCGGAAGAAGGGCTTGAGGTCGAGGAGCGGCGAGCCGTCGAGGGCGTCGAGGCCGCGGACCGTGAGCCGGTTCCCCTCGAGCGCCACCAGGTCGACGAGGCACAGGGCGATGGGGTTCGGCCGCTCGGGCGACCGGGTGGCGAAGACGCCGTGCTCCTGCTTCTCGTGGGGCGGGGTCGCGGTGAGGACATCCCGCCGGGACCGGTCGCACCAGTAGAGGACGATGAGCCGCGGGTGCCGGCCGAGGTCCCGGAGCCCCGCGGCATACTCCGGCGCCACGAGGATCTCGCTCGTCGACGGCACGAGCCGCCCCTGCCTGGGGGCATCCCCCCGTTCCCGGTACGGGGACGAGATCACCCCGATGGGCCGGAGCTCCATCCCTGTCATGGACGAGGATGTGCCCCGGGACTACAAGAAAGTGCCGCGGGCGACGGGGGAAAGCTTCAAAGGGTCGCGCCGCACAGGAGTGGCCTGAGGCCCATGAAGGGGGAGATCCACGAGGACGTCGCGCTCCGCGACCGGGCACCGGTCTTCCGCGGCCGGGAGGAGGCCGGCGAGCTCCTCGGCCGGTTCCTCGCGGGGTTCCCCGGCCTCGACGACCCCCTGGCCTGCCCTATCCCCTCGGGCGGCGTCCCCATTGGGATCGCCGTCGCCCGCGCCCTCGGGTGCCCGGTGAGGGCGGTCATCGTCCGGAAGGTCCAGGTCCCCGGGAACACCGAATCGGGCTTCGGGGCGGTCGCCTGGGACGGCCGGGTCTTCCTGAACGAGGCCCTGCTCGACGGGCTCGGCCTCTCCCCCGCCCAGGTGGAGGCCGCCGTCGGGAAGGCGAAGAGGAGCGTGAGGGAGAGAGTGGAGCGCTTCGGGCCGGGCGCCGGCCCAGCGCCCGGTTTCGGGGGCCGGTCCTGCATCCTCCTCGACGACGGCCTCGCCTCGGGCTTCACGATGGCGGCGGCCTGCGGGGCCCTGCGCCCCCTCGGGCCGAAACGGATCATCGTCGCGGTCCCCACCGGTTCCCTCGCGGCGGTTCGGAGGGTCGCCCTGGTGGCGGACGAGGTGATCTGCCTGAACATCCGGACCGGCCCCTGTTTCGCGGTCGCGGATGCGTACGAGGAGTGGTACGACATCGCCGACGGGGACGCGGCCCGGATGCTGCGAGGCGGGGGCACCGTGGATCGGTGAGGATGGTTCCCTCGGCCTGGGAGTGCCGGGCCGGCAGGGTGGGGCTGGCCGGGCCCTTACCTGCCCTGCCCGAAGGCGAAGATCTGCTTCAGCGCCTTTCCCGACTCGAACCTGACGAGGGGGTTCGGGTCCTCGGCACACTTCTCCAGGGCATCGACGGCCCGGAGGCTCCCCGTCCTCCCGAGGGCATCGGCCACGTGCGTCCGGACCGACTCGGCCTCGGCCTGGTCGAGGAGCCTCCCCGCGAGGGACTCGATGGCGCTGTAGCTCCGGATCTTCGCGAGGGCATCGGCCGCCACCTTCCGGGTGAAGACCGATTCCTCGCGGTCCTCCAGGCGCTCGATGAAGGCCTGGACCGAGCGGATCGAGCCGAGCGCGAGGAGGGCCTCGGCGCAGCACCGCCGCACCCGGGGGTCCACGTCCCTCAGGCAGGCAACGAGGGGCGAGATGGCCCTCGGGTCCCTGCTCTGCCCGAGGGCCCTCGCCGCCCGTATCCGCTCCGCATAGTCGTTCCTCTCGTCGAGGGAATCGATGATCGCGTAGATCCCCTCCCTCCGCCCGAGGTCCCCGTTGCCCCCGTTTCCAGCCATGAGCACGTTCATATCCCAACAGACCCTCCAGAAATTCTCCCGGATCCGCCCTCCCCGCCGCGGTGGCGGGTTCGGGGGATGATTCAGTGCGGGAAGAAGAGCTGCCGCTTACCAGCCGCTGCCGCTACCCGATGACAGGGCGCCATGCCCTGCGGCGAGGCAGTTGCCGGTGCAGGCATGGGTAGTGCGTTGCCTCTCCTGTTATTAATAGCTTTCTTCCGCCGGAGGGCCCCCCCTGTCGCCCCGTCCCCCGCATCGTTCCGGAATCTTTTTCAGGCCGGGCTGACACCTCTCCCCGTGGTCCCCATGGAAGGGAAAAAGGTCCTGGCCGCCGGAATCACCGGCGGCGTCCTCCTCTTCGTCGCCCTGTTCGGGTTCTCCTTCGTCGCGAGTCTCCTGGCCCCGTACCGGATCTCCGACCTTCCGGGCATGCGCCAGGACTGGGTCATGAACCTCTTCTTCGCCTATCCCTTCGTCCTCTCGTTCATGTCCGCCCTGGCCTTCGACCGAGTGAAGGATGCCCTGAAGTCCACCTGCCCGGGGGGGGCGGGGATGTCCTTCGGGCTGATCCTCGTCCTCCTCGTCACCATCCCCGGGCTCTTCGTCACCTACACCTCGATGGACTACCCCGCCGGCTTCTTCCTCGGGAACCTCCTCTTCGGGTTCATCGGGTTTCCCCTGCTTGGGCTGCTCTACGCCCGGATCTGGAAATTATAGGGCCTTCTTTTCTCCTTTTCCGGAGGCCGGAATCCGGAGGGTCATGTTCATATCCCCTGCGACGGAATAGTTCCCCATGCCAGCACCACTCGTCGGGCACAAGTTCGGGGTGGGCCAGATCCCGGCCCCCGTCCCCGGGACGGCGAAGGGGATCCGGGTCCTCGGGATCTCGGGGTCGAGCCGGCAGGTGCCCGGCATCTCGAAGTCCGAGCGGCTCCTCGTCACCGCCCTGGACCGGTACCGGGAGTTCGGGTGCGAGACCACCCTGATCCGGCTCCAGGACCTGAAGATCTACGAGTGCGAGGGGAACTACTCCGAGAACCCCGCCTACTGCACCTACCCCTGCCAGTCCTCCCTCAAGTACGAGGACGACGAGATGCAGACGGTCTACGACGCGGTGCTCGCGGCGGACATCCTGGTGCTCGCCACCCCGATCCGGTGGAACAACCACTCGGCCCTCGTCCAGAAGTTCGTCGAGCGGATGAACGCCGTCGAGAACCAGTCCTCCTGGTTCGGGAACCGGATGATCCGGAACAAGGTCGTCGGGCTCATCATCATCGGGCACGTCGACGGGATCCAGCACGTCGCGGGGAACCTCCTGAACTTCTTCACCTGGCTCGGGTTCCACATCCCCGAGGCGGCCATCGGCTCCTGGGTCGGGGAGAACGACGAGGACACGACGAAGGACTGGGACCAGATCCAGCGGAACAGGTACACCCAGGAGGACATCCGGAACATGATCCACGCGACGATCCGCCTGGCGAGCAGCCTGAAGCAGGGCCTCGGCGAGGCCGAGGGATCCGGCTGATCTTCCTCCCCCTGTCCAGAGGGGCCCCTTCCCTGTCCAGAGGGTCCCTGCCCCCTGGACAGGAGGAGCCGCTTCGCGCCTCCTCCCCGGACGATCCCGGCTCCCTTTGGGGACCTGGGATCCTAAAACCCCGTCTGCTCCGTCGCGCCCCACTTCGCGAACGCCTTCCCGAGGACGAAGGCGCCTGCGGGGACGAGCGCCAGGCTCGCGAGGGCGAACCAGGGGTTCGGGAGCGAGAGGAAGAGGAGGGCGAGGAGCGCGGGGACGATGAGCCCGAGGTAGGGCAGGTAGACCTTCGCGTTGTAGAGCATCACGGAGGGCGAGAGCCCGCCGACGTAGACGGTGACCGCGACCGCGTAGAAGGAGAGGGAGGCGAAGGTGAGGACCGCGGGGAAGAGGAGGTCGGCCTGGCCCGTCCCGAGCCCCGCGGCGACGAGGATGGCGAGAGAGACCAGGTTGAGGAGCCCGTAGCTCTCGAGCTTCCCCCGGATCACCGTCCCGACCCCGACGGGGAGGAAGGCGTACGAGGCGAAGAGGTCGAACTCGGTGACCCAGTTGTAGATGGTCGAGGAGACCACCCCGAGGAGGATGGCAAAGGCCATGAGGGGCGAGATCATCGGGATGAACCGGTGGAGGACGAAGAGGGCGATCCAGATGAACATGACGGGGAAGAGGAAGGAGAAGACGACCTTCCCCGCCCCGCCCTCGCTCCGCGAGAGGTCGAGGGCGTCCTTTGCCACCAGGTGGGGGTCGGGGAGCCAGGCGAGCCGGGCCGCGAGCCCGTCGAGGGTCCGCGGGAACCGCCTCGTCTCCTCGCGGTACTCGACCTTCATGAACCGCACCGAGAGGGCGCAGGGAACGACGATGAGGAGGAGGGTCTCGGCGAGGAGGAGCGCCGACGGCTGGTAGTAGAGGCCGAGCGGGGGGAGGAGGGCGGCGGGGCCCGTGCCGAGGGACCGGACCGAGACGGCCGCGCCCACCGCGGCGACGATGAAGAGGGCGAGGAGGGCGCGGGGGGAGTGGGCATAGACCGTCGACAGGAGGAACACGAGGGAGAGGCCGAGGAGGAAGGCGAGGGAGAGGGTGGCGAGGAGCCTGAGGACCGACGGGAGCGGGAGGCCGATCCAGGGCGCCGCGGCCGCGAGACCCGCGACGAAGGGGAACACCCAGAAGAAGAGGTAGTACACCGTGTCCTTCAGGAGGAAGGCGGTGAGGATGGCCTCTTCGGAGACGGGCAGGCTCCGCGAGGAGTACGCGATCAGGGAGGCCTGCCCGAACCTGCGGTTCATCACCTCGCGGCCGAAGAGCCCGAAGGCCCCGACGCTCATCCCCGCGAGGAGGTACCCGCCGTGGAGGAGCGCGACCGCCGACGCGGGCGGGAGGACGTCCGAGAAGAACGGCCAGAGGAGGGCGCCCGCCGCGGCGAAGGCGAGGATGAGGAGCGGGAAGAGGGCGAAGCCCGCCGAGCCGAACATGGTGGAGTGGACCCGCCACTCCTCCTTCATCATCGCGATAAAAAGCGGGTTCTTGAGAACGCGCTCCGAGAGGGTCACCACCGGACCTTCGGCCTGTCGGTTCTCGCCCGGGCTCTCGCCCTTCGCGTTCCCCGCAGGGGATTCCCGAGGGACGGCCGTCGCGGGGTCACGGTTCGCGGGGATGCGATCACCCACCGGCTTCACCGCTGACCGCCTCGAGGAAGACCTCCTCGAGGTGCCTCGACGCCCCCCGCAGCTCGCCCACGGTGCCCTCGCGGACGAGGGTCCCGCGGTGGATGATCCCGAGCCTCGTGCAGATCTCCTCCGCGATCTCGAGGATGTGGGTGGAGATGAAGACCGTGCCGCCCCCCTTCACGTACGAGGACAGGTAGTCCTTGATCTTCCGCTGCATGAGCGGGTCCAGGTTGATCAGGGGCTCGTCGATGAGCACGAGTTCCGGCCGGTGCAGGAAGGCCTGCGCGACCATGAGCTTCTGCCTGGTCCCCCGCGAGAGGTCCTTGCAGAGCACTTCCCTCTTGTCGCCGAAATCCAGGAAGTCGAACCAGAACCGGCACTCTCCCTCGATATCGGCGATCCTCCGGATGTGGCCGACGAAGTGGAGATACTCCTCGGCGGTGAGGAACGAGGGCGGGGTCTCCTGCTCGGGCGTGATCCCCACGAGCGATCGGACCTTCACCGGTTCCGCGACGGCGTCGACGCCCATGACCCGGATCGACCCCCCCGTCGGCTTCAGCTGGCCGGTGAGGCACTTGATCATGGTGGTCTTCCCCGAGCCGTTCGGGCCGAGGAGGCCGAAGAGCTCCCCCTTCCTGACGGAGAGCGAGACCTCCTTCACGGCCGTCACGTCGCCATAGGTCTTCGTGAGGCCCGACACCTGTATGACATTCTCCATAGTTCCTCATGCCCCCGGGAAATTCTTCGATGGTCTACCGCCGGGCGTACTTACGAGGCCTGACACCTCGATGACATTCTGCAGTGGTATTCCCCCATCAACCCGTGGAGCTTCGATGGGCATAAGGGTTTAGGGCCGCGGAGTTCGGCCGGCCCCCGCCGGAAAAGTGTCTTTAATACCTCGCCCTTCCATTCCTTGCATGGATGAGGACGAACCGGCACGAGTACTTCCTGGACCTCGCCCTCCGCTGCGCCCACCAGGGGACCTGTCTCAGGCGCAACTTCGGGGCCATCATCGTCGACGAGTTCAACACCATCGTCTCCACGGGGTACACGGGCGCCCCGCGGAAGCAGCGGGACTGCACCGAGATCCAAAAGTGCTGGCGCAAGGAGCACCACATCCCCTCGGGCTCGAACTACGAGCGGTGCCGGAGCGTCCACGCCGAGATGAACGCCCTCATCCAGGCGGGGAAGCTCGCCCGCGGCTGCACCCTCTACCTGGCCGGCTACGACGTGGAGACCGAGGGCCTCACGAGGATCTGGCCCTGCTTCCTCTGCTCGAAGATGCTCGTGAACAGCGGCGTCTCGAGGGTCGTCATGCGGACGGGGGATAAGGAGCACGAGGAGATGGACCCCGGGGATCTCTACCGGATGAGGAGCGCCGAGGCCCTCGGCGGGGACGACGGGTGGGCGTAAAAAAGGGTTACAGGCCCCGGATCTCCTTCTCGGAGCCCTTGATGCAGTAGTACCCGTGCGAGAGGCCCATCTGGGGCGTCACCGGGCAGGTCGGGCAGAGGCATGCCTTCTTCGTCACCGCGCAGCCGGTCTTCCCGAGGGCGCAGAAGAGCCCCTCCTTCTTCCCCTTCATGCAGTCGTTGTAGGTCGGGCACTTCCCGCAGATGCACCTGGCCATGAGCCCCGAGACCGTCTTCTTCATCTCGGCCTCGCTCATCTTCGCCATCTTCGCGGCCATCTCCTCGAACTTGTCCATGTGCGTACACTTCCCTTGCGGTTTACGCGGTAGTCAGTTCAGGGGAGACGATAAAGCTATGGGCATTTCGCACTTTTGCGACTGAACCGTGGCACACGGGGATCGAGCGGCCCCGCAGGCGACACCTTTCCGCTCGCTTTATGAGAGGGAACGCGGAGCTCTTTTCAGGTGATTCCGTGAGCGGTTCCCGAGCGGGGCCGGCAAAGAGTCAGCCGGGCCCCGTGGTCATCTGCGTCATCTTCCTCCTGTTCGGGGCGGTATGGACCCTGTTCATGCAGTTCCTCCTTCCCTCGCTGGTTCGCGATCCCCTGTACACCATGGTCTTCGCCTGGAAGGACTGGGCCTTCATCGCCATCGCGACGGTGCTCATCTTCCTCCTCGTCCGGCGCCGGGAAAAAGCACTCTCGGCCTCCGAGACCCTGTACCGGACCGTCGTGGAGAACGCGGGGAGCATCATCCTCGCGATGGACCGGGAGGGGAATATCACCTTCTTCAACCGGCAGGCCGAGGAGTTCTTCGGGTTCCCGAGGAGGGAGGTCCTCGGGAAGAGCGCCGTCGGCACCATCGTCCCCGCGACCGAGAGCGACGGGCGGGACCTCGACCAGCTCCTCCAGGAACTCTGCTCCTCCCCCGGCCAGTTCCGCGTGAACCGGAACGAGAACGTCACCTCGGCGGGAAGGCGGGTCTGGGTCAGCTGGACGAACCGGGCCATCTGCGACGAGACGGGCTTCCCCGTCGGCGTGGTCTCGGTGGGAGCCGAGAGCGCCGGCCCGGCCGCCTCCCCGGCTCCCGCCGGGGCCGACACGTATTAATACCGCCCCCTCAAAGTCCGGACAGGCCAGTGAGGAGGCGCGACCATGGAGGTCCCCGATACCCCTGAGAACCGGAGCTCGTGTATCTGCCCGCGGTGCCCGAGCTTCCCCGACGGCTCCTGCAGGGGGGAGGTCCTCTACTGCAGCACGGGGGCGAGCGCGTGCGGGATACCGGCCATGGGGTGCATCTGCACGGGGTGCCCCGTGTACGACGACTACCATCTCGGGACCCTGTATTTCTGCGACAAGCGGGAGCTCCCCGGGCTGGGGAGGAAGATCCGGAAGCAGCGGGCCGGCGAGAGCGATGCGATCTACCGGTCGATGGCAGGCATAAAGGTCGTCGCCGAGACCGGGGAGGGGATCACGGCGGCCATGGGCTCCCTGAAGCCGATGCCCTTCACGCTCGACGACCTCCACTTCATCCCCGCCCAGGTGCACCGCATCCCGCTCGACCGCGACGACCCCGTCTCCACCGGGGTCACCCTCGGGCCCGCCGCGAAACGGCCCCTCGTCCTCCCCACGCCGGTCCTCGTGTCGGGGATGAGCTACGGCGGGGTCTCGAGGCACCTGAAGCTCGCCATCGCGGGGGCCGCGGCAAGGGGGGGGTTCGGGTTCAACACGGGGGAGGGCGGGACCCTCGACGAGGAGCTCGCGACCGCCCCCGGGACCCTGATCATGCAGTACTCGACGGGGAGGTTCGGGATCACCGAGGAGAGGCTGAAGAGGGCCGCGGCCGTGGAGATCCGGTTCGGGCAGGGGGCCTACCCGGGCAAGGGGAGCTATCTCCCCGCGGGGAAGATCACCCCCGACATCGCGCGGATCCGGGGCCTGAAGGAGGGCGAATCCGCCTACTCCCCCGCCCATCACCCGGACATGACGAACCCGGAGGAGATCGGGAAGAAAGTCGCCTGGATGAAGTCGCTCACCGGCGGCGTGCCCGTGGGGGCGAAGATCGGCTGCGGCCGGGTCGAGGAGGACGTCGCCGTCCTCGCCCGGGCAGGGTTCGACTTCATCGCCCTCGACGGCTTCGGCGGGGGGACGGGGGCGACCGCCCTCGTCGTCCGGGAGAACGTGGGGATCCCGCTCGCCGCCGCCCTGCCGAGGGCCGACCGGGCGCTTCGGGGGCTCGGCGTCCGGGACCGGGTCACCCTCATCGGCGGGGGCGGGCTCCGGAGCTCGGCTGACTTCGCGAAGTGCCTGGCCCTCGGGGCGGACGCGGTGTACATCGGCACCGCGGCCATGATCGCCATCAACTGCGAGCAGTACCGGATCTGCCACACCGGCCGGTGCCCGACGGGGGTCACGACCCA
>DATIYO010000117.1:0-10436 GCA_035517575.1 Methanomicrobiales archaeon | reverse complement strand
GCAGGAGGAGATCCTGTCCCGGCTCCCGGCCGTCGGGGTGGATCTCATCATCGGGGGCATGGCCGAGAGGCCTATCGCCACGATGCTCGGGATTCCCTGCATCGATATGATGCACGGGAGCCAGCGGACAGCGTGTTTCGCCGGCGAGAAGGAACTCGCGAGGGTGATCGCGGGGATCCGGGCATCCCGTTCACGGGAGCGGGGACCGCCGGGCGATACCTGAGGGCACTCCTGTCCCCCCGAATCCCCGCCGGCCGGGTTCCCCTCCGCCCATTTTCATGGCAGGGGCCATAGGTTTATATAAAACGGAAAACAGAGCACCGGTCGCCGGCAGGGGGTCGCGTCAGGGGGGGTAATCTTTCTCTGCCGCCAGTACCCTGCACAGGCTGTCCCGGGGAAAGGCCACAGATCCTCCCGGGAAGGGGGAATGATGATATGGAGCCAGGATACAGGAGATCTCTCCCGGATCCCCGGGGAGACCCTCGTCGCGGGGGAGGCGGGGCGGGCAGGCCCCCCGCGGCTGCCCGCGGGATCATCCCGCCGCACATGCTGAAGCACCTCGCAGAGAGCAGCGACCCCGGGGATCGCAGGCTCGCGGTCCGGATGCTCATGAGGATCGAGAAGGTGCGGGGGATGCGCCGGGCGCTCGGGGAGTTCTACGTTGCACCCCCGACAGGGGAACGATGCATCAGGGTCTATGACGTGAACCACGGGAGCGACAACGACCTCCCGGGGAAGCTTATCGCGAACCCTGCACAGAACACGGATCCCGAGGTGAGCGAGGCGTACCGGGGGGCGGACGCGACCTACTCGTTCTACAAGGACATCTACGGCCGGAACTCCATCGACGACAAGGGGATGTGCATCGACTCCTCGGTCCACTACGAGACCGGCTACGACAACGCGATGTGGGACGGGAAGCAGATGGTCTACGGCGACGGGGACGGGGTGTACTTCAACCGGTTCACCATCGCGATCGACGTCATCGGGCACGAGCTGACCCACGGGGTGACCGAGTACGAGGCAGGTCTCGTGTACCAGGGCCAGCCTGGGGCCCTGAACGAATCCATGAGCGACGTCTTCGGCTCCCTCGTGAAGCAGAGGGTGATGAACCAGACCGCGGACCGGGCCGACTGGCTCATCGGGGAGGGGCTCTTCACGAAGAAGGTGAAGGGGAAGGCCCTGCGGTCCATGAGCGCCCCGGGGACCGCCTACGACGACCCGCACCTCGGGAAGGACCCGCAGCCCGCCGACATGAAGCACTACGTGAAGACCACCGGGGACGAGGGCGGGGTCCACATCAACTCGGGCATCCCGAACCATGCCTTCTACCTGGCCGCGATGGAGCTCGGGGGGTATGCCTGGGAGAAGGCGGGGAGGATCTGGTACGTCACCCTGCGGGACGCGCTCCGGCCGAGGGACTCCTTTGCCACCGCGGCGAAGAGGACCTGGCAGGTCGCGGGGGTGCTCTTCGGCGCAGGGAGCGAGGAGCAGGCGGCGGTGAAGAAGGGCTGGACCGGGGTCGGGGTGAAGGTCCCGAAGTGAGGTCCCGGGCCTTGATCATCCGTCTCGTGAGGACCGGCGGGTTCGGGGGCATGCGGCGGGAGGTCCGGATCGAGACGGAGACCCTCTCCCGCGAGGAACGGGAACCCCTCGAGCGGCTCGTCCGGGACTCAGGCTTCTTCGATCTGCCCGCGACGTTCCCGAGACCGGCGAAGGGGGCGGATTACTTCCTCTACGCCATCACGGTAGAGGACGGGGACCGGCGCCACACCGTCGAAGCGAGCCGGCCGGCCCTCCCCGAGGGCCTGAGGCTCCTCGTCCGGGAGGTGTCGAGGCACCTCGCGGCGGGGTGACCCTTTCTCACCGCACTCCCCGACCGTCCGCAACCGTTATCTCCTCTCCCTGCGAGCTCGGCGCTATGACAGGGAAGACGCACAGGCGCGAGATCCGGTGCGCGAAGTGCGGGTGGTGGTGGCATCACCCGAGGGAGCCGATCCACTTCGGGTCCTGGGACGAGTGGGCCGACGACCACCCGGGGAAGGAGGTCCTCACCTGCCCCAACTGCGGCGAGGTGACCGAGGTCGGGGAGGGAACGGTGCGGTTCACGCCGGTCGGGAAAGAGGGGGAGGGCAAAGAAGGGGCGGGAAAACCCGGGAAGTCCGAAAAGGGAGGACGAGGGGGGAAGAAATAAGGACGGCGTGACGGGAGGCCTCCCCTCTAACCTCCCGCCGGTTCTCCTCCCCGACGCAGCGAGCCCCCTCTCCTGACAGATCCCGCTATTTTTACCAGCTCGAACCCCGCCATGCAGAGGAACACGAAGACGACGACGGCCGCGATGGCGGGCGGGGTGACGGGCACGACGTTCAGGTGCTGCCCTGCGGCCGGCACGAGGAGGATGGCCGCGAGGAACCCGAGGGCCCCCGCCATCCAGAGGAGGAGCACCCGGTTCGTGAAGAGCCCGATCCGGTAGAGCGGGTCGTGCGCCGACCGGGAGAAGAGGGCGAGGAGGACGTGGCCGACCATCCAGGCCGAGAAGGCGTACGTCCGGGCCAGGTCGGGGGAGATCCCCGCGGAGAGCGAGAAGCCGTAGGGGGCGAAGACCGCGAGCCAGAGGGCGAACCCGCCGAGGGCGATCCCCGTGACCATGCCTGCGTCGAGGAACGGGACCCGGGGATCCCGGGGCGGGCGCCGGTCGATGGAGGGCTCGGCCGGCTCGGCGACGAAGGAGGCCGAGGCCCCGAGGTCCATGAAGAGCTCGAGGAGGATGATCTGGATCGGGGAGAAGGGGAAGGGGAGGCCGAGGGCGAGGGACGCGGCAAAGATCGCGATGAGGGCGACCTTCACCGAGAGGTAGTACCTGACCCCCTTCGAGAGGTTGTCGAAGATCCGCCTGCCCTCGAAGATCCCCCGCCCGAGGGTGATGAAGTTGTCGTCGGCGATCACGATGTCCGCCGCCTCCTTTGCCGCGTCGGTCCCCTTGATCCCCATCGCGATCCCGATGTCCGCCCCCTTCAGGGCGAGGGTGTCGTTCACCCCGTCCCCCGTCACCGCGACGATCTCCCCGTTCTCCTGGAGCGCCCGGAGCAGCCGGTACTTGTGCTCCGGCGTGGCCCGGGCAAAGACCGAGACCCTCCCGGCCGCCGAGCGCAGCTCCCCGTCGGGCATGGCCTCGAGCTCCCTCCCCTCGAGGAGGGGCGCGGGGGGGATCCCCACCTCGGCCGCGATCGCCGCGGCCGTCTGCGGGTGGTCCCCGGTCACCATGACGGTCCGGATCCCCGCCTGCCGGGCCCGGCCGATGGTCTCCTTCACGCCGGGCCGGGGCGGGTCCTCGAGCGAGATCAGCCCGTCCAGGGAGAGCCCCTGCTCGAGCTCTCCGATGGGCCGGCCCGCGTCGGCGGGGCCGAGGTCGCGGTGCGCGGCGGCAATCACCCGCCTCCCGAGCGCGGCCTCCCTCGCGAGGGCCGCGCCGGCCTCGCGCGTGTCCCCGGCCGCGAGCGCGAGCACCTCCTCGGGGGCGCCGGCCAGGAAGAGGGTGGCCTTCCCGTCGGTCTCCCGGATGACCGCCCGGGTCTTCCGGCCGCGGTCAAAGGACCGCTCCTTCACCACCCTGCCCGCGGGTGGCGGGACGCCGCGCTCCCCCGCCGCGTCCAGTATCGCGCGGTCCGTGGTCGTGAGGGAGAGGTCGGTCATCCCGGCCCTTGCCGATGCGAGGGCCGCCGCCCCTGCCTGCGGGGGGTAGACCGCGACCACCTTCATCGCGCTCTCGGTGAGGGTGCCCGTCTTGTCGGTGAGGATCACGGTCGCGTTCCCGAGGGTCTCCGCCGCCTTCAGCTTCTTCACGAGGAAGTTCTCCCGCGAGAGGAGCCAGGAGCCGAGCCCGAGGTTCATGGTGATGATGATGGGGAGCTCCTCGGGGATGGTGGCAAAGGCGAGGGCGAGGCCCGTGAGGAACATCACCCGGAGCGACTGGCCCTGCAGGACGCCGATGGCGGGGAGGGCGATGGAGAAGAAGAGGGCGACGAAGACCAGGGTCTTTGCGAGGGACTTCATCGCGAGCTGGAGGGGGGTCTTCGGGGGCCGGATCACCCGGGCGAGCTCCGAGATCTTCCCGATCCGGGTCTCCGCCCCCGTGTGGACGGCCTCAAGGGTCCCCTCGCCCGAGAGGACGAGGGTCCCCGCAAAGGCCTCGCCGCCCGGCGCCTTCTCCACGGGGAGGGACTCGCCGGTGAGGGAGGACTCGTCCAGCTGGAGGCTCACCGCCGTCCGGACGGTTCCGTCGGCGGCGACCCTCGTTCCCGCCACGAGCACGAGGAGGTCGCCCGGCACCACCTCCTCGGTGGGGACCTCGAGGATCCGCCCCTCGCGGACCAGCCGGGTGCTCGGCTCGGCGAGGGCCGCGAGGGAGGAGATCGCCTTCTTTGCCCGGTACTCGTTCGCGATCTCGACGAGCACCAGGGTCGCGATGATGGCATAGAGGGTGAGGGCGTCCCCGAAGCTCGCGAGGAGGGTGTAGAAGACCCCGACGGCGAGGAGGAGGAGGATCATCGGCTCGGTGATCTCCTCCTTCGCGATGCCGGAGAGGGTGATCTCCCAGGGCCTCGTGATCCGGTTCGGCCCGTACCGGGCGAACCGGCTCCTGGCCTCTTCGAAGGAGAGCCCCGTCTCTCCGCCTGTACCGGGACCGGGTTCCATACCAGTAGTATGCGCCGGGCATATAAGGGAGAAGTACATCCGCCCGGTCCCGCGTATCCCGCGGTTCCCCCACCGGCCGGGTGAGGCCGGGTGATCGCCTCACCATCGCCCAGCTCGCTTATCATGTCAGCCCGGTACAGTGCAGTGATGGACCCACCCCGCCGCTGGACCCTGCCCGACCTTCCCGCCGCCCTCCAGTGGGCGCGGCAGCGGAGCGATCAGGGGATCCGGTGCACCCTCGCCCTTCTCGGGGAGTACGCGAAGACGCCGGAGGAGGCGCAGGCAGGGACCCGGGAGAACCTCGGCTGCATCCCCGGGATCGGCTCGCTCCGGGCCGGCGCCTCCCTCTCGGTGAAGCTGGGCGGCATCGGTGGCATCTTCAATGCCGAAGCGGCCCTCGACCATGTCCTGCAGATAGCCCGCGAGGCGGGACGGAACGGCGTTCCCCTCGAGCTGGACATGGAGGGGAGGGCGACCGTCGGGCTCACCCTCGATGCGGCCTCCCGGTGCTCGAAGGAGAACAATGCCGTCACGGTCGCCCTCCAGTCGTACCTGGAGAGGACCCCCGGGGACATCCGGCGGATGGTCTCGGAGGGTGTGGGTGTGCGGCTCGTGAAGGGCGCGTACCTCGGCGATGCCACGGACTTCGCGAAGATCCGGCAGCTGACCGAGGATGACGCCCGGCTCCTCGGGTCGCTCGGGGCCCGCTTCTCCCTCGGGACCCATGACCCGGATCTCATCGCCTGGGCCGAGCGGGAGTTCGGGGACCGCAGGGAGAGGGTCGAGTTCGGGTTCCTGCTCGGCCTCTCCGACGAGACCAAGCTCCGCCTCGCTGCGGAGGGCTGGAGGGTGTCCGAGTACGTCCCCTTCGGGAAGGGAGGTGAGGCGTACGTGATGAGGAGGGCGCGGTACCTCAGGGAGCTTGCCGCCTCCGGGCGGACGCCCGCGCCCTGAGACCGGCGGGCGGTGTTTTCACCGGTTGTTTTCCTTCAGATCCTCCGGCCTGAGCACCCGTATCAGGGCCTCGATCCCCGTGATCTCCCTCGTCAGGACCTCCTCGTGGAGGTACCTGCGGAGCTTGCCCTCGAACTTCTCCTTGTACTCCCGGTCCAGGTTCCCCCTCCGGTCGAACTGGTTCCTCAGGTAGAACCGGAGCTCCTCGAGATCCGCCCGGGTCAGCCTGTCTACGAGGATGGTCCGGTACCGTTCCACGAGGGATTCCCGTGACTCGTCCCCCCGTTCCCCCTCTTGCGAGCCGGATCCCGATCCGGAACCCTTCCGCTTCGCCGCCATGGTCCTCCTCCCCGCCGTCCGTTAGTCCCCCATCGGTATGCGGGGTTAAGAAGGTTCGCCCGCGGGATCCTTCAGAAAATGACTTTCACCGTAATCTTCATTAGTACCCTTCGCGCTCCTGTCACAGTATGGCCGAGATGAAAAATTTTGGAGAACTGATCTATACCTTCGACCAAGCCGCGGGCGAGGCCCTCGGGAAGCGCGAGAGCCACACCCCGAAGATCGACGCCCCGGCCACGGTGAAAGCCGACCAGATGTTCGAGGCGAAGGTCATGGTGGGGCCCCACCCGAACACCGTCGAGCACTCCATACGGTGGATCGCCCTCTACCTGAACGAGGACGGCCGGGCCTTCAACCCCGTCTTCCTCGGGAAGGTCTCCCTCACGCCGGTGGTCGCCCAGCCGGACGTGACCTTCCGGCTGAAGCTCCAGAAAGGGGGCGTGCTCCATGCCGTGGAGTACTGCAACCTCCACGGCCTCTGGTCAGGGAAGAAGGAGATCAAGGTCGGGTAATCCTTTTTTTCACGCCATACCTTCCCCGGTAGCGGGACCCTCGCACGGGAGGCACCCCGTACCACGGGGGAGCGCAGGGATGAACGGGGACCGCGCGGGCGGCGACGCCCGGAGGATCATGGCGGAGTTCGCCCGCCTGACCGGCCTCGGGCCGGCCGGGCCGGAGCCGCGGCGCTACCTCTGGACCGACGCCTTCGCGGTCTGCAACTGCCTGGGGCTCTCCCGAACGTCAGGCGACACCGCGTGCCTGGAACTCGCCCTTCGCCTCATCGGCCAGGTGCACCAGGTCCTCGGCAGGCACCGGCCCGACGACCCGAGGAGGGGCTGGATCAGCGGCCTCGGCGAGGAGGAGGGCGGGCGGCACCCGACCATCGGCGGCCTCAGGATCGGGAAGCGGCTCCCCGGGCGGCGCAGGGACGAGCCGATGGACGAGCGGCTGGAGTGGGACCGCGACGGGCAGTACTTCCATTACCTGACGAAGTGGATGCACGCCCTCGGGCAGGCGGCCCTTGCCACGGGGGACGCCACCTTCCTCCGCTGGGCGATGGAACTCGCGGCGACCGCCTGCGCGCGTTTCACCTACGTCCCCCGTCGGGGAGCGGGGAAGGCGATGCACTGGAAGATGAGCATCGACCTCTCGTACCCCCTCGTCCCTTCCATGGGGCAGCACGACCCTCTCGACGGTTTCGTCACCTGCTGCGCCCTGCAGCTCGCCGCGAGAGGATTTCCGGATCCCGGCCGGTTCCCCGATCTCCGCGCCGGGATCGCCGACCTCGCCAGTATCTGCAGGGGGATGGACCTCACCACCGACGATCCCCTGGGCACCGGCGGCCTGCTCACCGACGCCCTGCGGATCGCCCAGGTCCTGGCACAGGGGAATGAGGAGTTCCTGGCGAGCCTCGGGGCGGGCCTTGATGACTGGATTCCTGTTTTGCTTGGCGAGGTCCTGGACGCGGCACTCACCGGGCTCGAGTCCTTCGCGGACAGCAGCGCCGCCCGCCTGCCCGCCGAGTACCGGCTCGCCTTCCGGGAGCTCGGCCTCTCCATCGGTCTCGCGGGGGTCGGGCCTCTTCACGAGCTCATCGGGAAGAACCCGGCCTTCGCCGCGGCAGGCCCTTCCCTGCTCGGGAAGGCCGAGGCCCTCATGCCTTTCGTACCCCTCGGGAAGCACATCACCGGGTTCTGGTCAGAGGGGCGGAACCAGGCGGTGGCGAGCTGGACCGAACATAAGGAGATCAACATGGTCATGCTCGCGACGAGCCTCGCCCCGGGCGGGTTCCTGGGAATCCAGGCCGGGTGAAGACCGGTCAGGGGATGTTCGGCTTCCTACGGAAGCCCCCGGTCGCACCACCTTCGGTGTCGCTCCTGTTCGGCTTCCTACGGAAGCCTCACACATCCTATGATCCGGAGGCTGCCTCCTTCGAGATGATGGAGGATAGCCCGGGCGCCTGGCGGGTGGACGATCTCCCTATCCAGGCGGATGGTGACCTGTGGCCGCCGGTCGCCGTTCGAGACGTCCACCGCCTCGATGCGGCCGGGGACGAACTGCATCCAGTGGCCGGCATGGACCATCATCCCCTCCTTCAGGGGGACCTTCCAGTACGGCACGAGATCAATTCTGCCTGATACGACATCCGAACCCTTCACGCCCGGATCGTTCGTGAGGACGTATCCCCGGTCGAGTTCCTCTGCCTCGATCCCCTTGAGGGCGAGCCCGACCCGGTCCCCCTTCACGGCGATCTCGGCGTCGTCGTCGAGCTTCTGGATGGACCTGACCTGGACCTGCCTCTTCAGGGGGAGGACCTGGAGCGTGTCGTGGGGATGGATCTCCCCCGACGCGACCGTGCCGAGGACGACCGTCCCGATCCCCTTCACGGGGAAGAAATGGTCGACGGGGACCGTGCCTGGCCCCTGTTCCCCCGTTCTGCCCGTATTCCCGCCCCCCGCGGCTGCCTCGTCGAGGAGCGAATCCCGCAGCCCGCCCGGGTTCCCCGAGAATACCTCGTAGCCCTCGACGACGGTGCCCCGGATCAGGGGCAGGAGCTGCTCCCGGGTCAGGTAGTTCCGCAGGACGAGGTGCCCCTTCGCCACCCCCGCGCACTGGAGCATGAGGACCGTCTCCCCGAAGGCGGCGTCCACCCCGCCGACGACCAGGATCGCGCGGTCCGCCAGCGAGACCGCGAAGAAGAGCGGGGCGACCTTCTCGGGGTACCGGGTCGGCTCGATGAAGGTCACCGAGTCGGTGCCCCGCTTCAGGTTGTAGAGGGTGATGTCCGAGCTCGTGCCGGTCTTCCCCAGGTCCTTCGCGAACCCGGGCTCGCCGAGCACCGCCACGGTCAGGTTCGGCATATCCTCACCGGTTCTCCCTCTGACGTGATGAGGGTATGGGTGAGCCGCATGGGGGCCCCGGTATCCCCCCGGTTTCCGGGAATGTTTATCGACTCCGTCACGAAAACCTCTATCAGGGGTACTCCTGGCAAAATTCTGCCCCGAGTGCGGGAAACCGCTCGGGGTCGCCAACGCGAAATTCTGCAGCTCCTGCGGCGCCATGGTGACCCCCGGGGTCCCAGGCCCGCAGGCAGCGAGAGGTCCTCACGACGAGAAGAGCCCGATCCTCGCGGCCGCGTTCTCCGGTCTTCTCCCCGGCCTCGGCCAGGTCTATAACGGGGAGATGGCGAAGGGCATCGCGATATTCTTCGGGACCATCGTGGGGTTCTTCATCCTTCTCATCCCGGGCCTGATCTTCTGGGCCTACGGCCTCCACAACGCCTACTCGACAGCCGGGAAGATGAACTCCGGCCAGGTACCCTACCGGCCGGCGAAGCCCCTCCACATCGTCCTCTTCCTCGTCCTCGCGGCGATTGTCCTCCTCGCGATCTACCTCGTCGTCATGGCGATCGTCTCGGAACTCCTCCAGTCCATGGGCGGGTCGGATTTCTCGTCGCTCATGAACGGTGGGTTCTGAAAACGGGAGCTCCAGGGGGCGGAGGCAGCATACGGAGCACCCCATACCGTTCCCCGATGCCTTAATCATCCCCCTCTCCCAGAGGAGAGCGATGCAGCTCGCCCCCGTCCACCGGTTCACCCTCGACATCCCCGAGCCCTTCGACTTCACCCTGACCGTCGCGAAGCCGGGGGGGTGGCACTGGGCCACGCCCCGCGAGGTCTTCGAGAACGGCACCCTCTGGACGGGGATGTACGTCGGCGGCACCCCCGTCGGGCTCCGGCTCTCGGCGAAGAAGAACCGGGTCTCCGTGGCCGCGTTCGGGGAGGGGGCCCTCTCCCGCGGAGAGCGCGAGGCGCTCGAGAAGGAGGTCTGGGACGCCCTCGGCGGGGACGACGACCTCGGCGGGTTCTACCGGTTCGCGAAGGAGGACCCCATCCTCTCCGAGGCGGTCGGGCACCTGCGGGGCATGCGCCCCGGGATGGCGAGGGACGTCTTCGGGGACGTGATCCTCGCGATCCTGCTCCAGATGGCGCCGATGGCGCGGAGCAGCCGGATGATGGACGCGGTCCTCGAACACTATGGCCGCGCCCTCTCCTTCGACGGCCGCGAGGTGGCCCTGTGGCCGACGGCTGGGGAGCTCGCGCAGGTCGACCCGGACGAGCTCTGGGAGAAGACGAAGATCGGGTACCGCGCCGGCCGGCTCGTGAAGGCCGCCCGGTTCCTGGCAGAGCACCCGATCTCCCCCGACGAGCTCGCGTCCCTTCCCGAGGAACAGGCCGTGAAGCGCCTGACGGCGATCCCGGGCGTCGGGCCGTACTCGGCGGGGATCATCCTCGGGACGCTCCCCCTCGATGTCTGGAGCGTCGTGATCTTCTCCGAGCTCTTCCTCGGGAAGACCCCCGCGGACCCCCGCAGGGCGATCCCCGAGGTGACCTCGGTCCTCACCGAGCGGTGGGGGAAGTGGCGCTGGTTCGCCTTCGTGTACGTCG